>JBKHVS010000039.1:0-22003 GCA_046569945.1 Gammaproteobacteria bacterium
GGGTCGACCCGGGCGGCCGGCCCGGCGCCGCCGGCGGTCGCACAGCCCGAGAGCGCGAACGACATCGCGCAGACCCCGGCGATCATTGCCTTGCGCATCATTTCTCGACTCCTTCGGCGGCCTTGCCGTACAGGAACTGCCCGATCAGGTTCTCCAGCACGACCGCCGACTGGGTCAGCGTGATGACGTCGCCCTGCGCGAGCATCTCGATGTCGCCGCCCGGCTCGAGCCCGATGTACTGGTCGCCCAGCAGGCCGGAGGTCATGATCTTGGCCGAACTGTCCTTGGGAAACGCGAAGCGGCGGTCGAGCGCCAGCGTGACCTCGGCCTGGTAGGCCTTGTCGTTGAAGGTGATCCCGGTGACCCGCCCGACCACCACCCCGGCGCTGCGCACTGCGGCGCGCGGCTTGAGACCGCCGATGTTGTCGAAGCGTGCCACGGCCTCGTAGGTGTCCTTGAGCCCGATGCTGCTGCTCATGTTGCCGGCGCGCATCGCCAGGAACACCAGCGACGCGAACCCGAGCAGCACGAAGAGCCCCACCAGCACATCCACCGATCTGCGATTCATCGCAATTCCCTTCGTCTAGCTGAACATCAGCGCGGTGAGGATGAAATCCAGCCCCAGCACCGCGAGCGAGGCGACCACGACCGTGGTGGTGGTGGCCCGCGCCACGCCTTCGGGCGTCGCGTCGGCCTGGTAGCCGACGAAGAGCGCGACGAAGGCGACCGTGAAACCGAATACGACGCTCTTGACCACGCCGTTGCCGACGTCCTCGACCCAGTCGACGCCGTCCTGCATCTGCGACCAGAAGGCGCCCGGATCGACGCCGATCATCTCGACTCCGACCAGGTAGCCGCCCAGCACTCCCATCGACGAGAACAGCGCCGCCAGCAGCGGCATGCAGATCACTGCCGCGAGGAAGCGGGGCGCGAGCACCCGCTCGACGGGATCGACCGCCATCATCTCCATCGCGTCGATCTGCTCGCCCGCCTTCATCAGGCCGACCTCAGCGGTCAGCGAGGTGCCGGCCCGGCCGGCGAACAGCAGCGCGGTGACCACCGGACCGAGCTCGCGCACCAGCGACAGCGTCACCAGCAGCCCCAGCGCCTCCTCGGAACCGTAGCGCCGCAGCGTGTTGTAGCCCTGCAGCCCGAGCACGAAACCGATCAGCAGCCCGGACACCAGGATGATCGACAGCGAATGGTTGCCGATGAAGTGGATCTGGTCGATCACCAGCCGCGGCCGGCGCACCGACAGGGCGCCCTGGCCGCACAGGCGCAGGAAGAAGCGCGCGCCCGCCCCGACGGCGGCGAGCCGCTCCCCGGCCCAGCGCAGCGGACCTCCGGTCAGCAGGTTCATCGGCCCAGCCCCAGGTCTTCGGCGAGCGGCCTCGCCTGGTGGTGGAAGGCGACCGGTCCGTCGATGTCGCCATCAAGGAACTGGCGCACGTTGGGATCGCTGGAGGTCCGCATCTCGTCCGGCGTGCCCTCCGCGACGATGCTGCCCTTGGCGAGCAGGTAGACGTAGTCGGCGATGCCGAACACTTCCTTGATGTCGTGCGACACGAGGATCGAGGCGACGTTGAGCGCGTCGTTCAGGTTGCGGATCAGGTGCGCCACCGTGGCCAGCGAGATCGGGTCCAGGCCTGCGAAGGGCTCGTCGTACATGATCAGCGGCGCATCGAGCGCGATCGCGCGCGCAAGCGCGACCCTCCGCGCCATGCCCCCCGAGAGCTGTGCGATGCGGAACTGCGCCGCGCCGCGCAGGCCCACAGCGTTGAGCTTGAGCAGCACCAGGTCGCGGATCAGCGGCTCGGGCAGCTCGGTGTGCTCGCGCAGCGGGAACGCGACGTTCTCGAACACCGTGAGGTCGGTGAACAGCGCGCCGAACTGGTAGAGCATGCCCATGCGCCGGCGCAGCCGGTAGAGCTCCGGACGCGCGAGCGCATGCACGTCGCTGCCGTCGAAGGTGACGGTGCCGGAGCGCGGCTTCAGCAGCCCGCCGATCACGCGCAGGATGGTGGTCTTGCCCGAGCCGGAGCCGCCGATCAGTGCGACCACCTTCCCGCGCGGGAACCGCATCGTGACCCCATCTAGGATCAGACGCTCGCGGTATCCGAAACGGACCTGGTCGAGGACGAGGAAATCCGGGTTCAAGGCGTGAAGGCGCTGCAGACGCGACGATTGCGGAACTGCGCATTCTAGCCCGCGGCGCGGATCCGCACCGGGGAACGCGCCGATATACTCCGGGGATGACCAAGCACGCCCCTCCCCCCCTCGACGCCGCCCGCCTCGTCGAGCGCGCGCGCGACGTGCTGCGCACCGAGGCCGCCGCGGTCGAGGCCCTGGTGGACAGGATCGGCGACGACTTCGTCCGCGCCTGCGAGCTGATGCTGGCCTGCAAGGGCCGCGTGGTGGTCAGCGGGATCGGCAAGTCCGGTCACGTCGGCCGCAAGATCGCCGCCACGCTCGCCTCCACCGGAACCCCGGCCTTCTTCATGCATCCGGCCGAGGCCAGCCATGGCGACCTGGGAATGATCACCCCGGACGACGTGCTGCTGGCCCTGTCGAACTCCGGCAGCACCGCGGAGCTGCTGGCCATCGTCCCGCTGGTCAAGCGCCGCGGCGCGCGCCTGGTCGCGATGACCGGCAGGCCCGGCTCCCCGCTTGCCGAGCTGGCCGACGTCCACCTGGACGCCACGGTCGAGCGCGAGGCCTGCCCGCTCAACCTCGCGCCGACGGCCAGCACCACCGCGGCGCTCGCGCTGGGCGACGCACTCGCCGTGGCCCTGCTCGACGCGCGCGGCTTCGGCCCCGAGGACTTCGCCAGTTCCCATCCGGGCGGCGCGCTGGGCAGGCGGCTGCTGACCCACGTCGCCGACGTGATGCGCAGCGGCGACGCGATCCCCTCGGTGCCGGACACCGCCGCGCTGCCGGCCGCGATCCTCGAGATCACCCGCAAGCGGATGGGAATGACCGCGGTGCTCTCGGCAGACGGCCGGGTGGCCGGGATCTTCACCGACGGCGACCTGCGCCGCCTGCTCGAGCGCGAGGGCGACGTCCGCCGGCTCGGGGTTGCGCAGGTGATGAGCGCCACTCCGTCCACGATCGGCCCGTCGGCGCTCGCGGCCGAGGCGGTGAAGCTGATGGAGGACCGGCGGATCAGCCAGCTGCTGGTGGTCGATGCGGACCGCCGCCTGCTCGGCGCGGTGCACATCCACGACCTCCTCGCGGCGAAGGTGGTCTGATGGATTCCGGCTCATCCCGCGCCCGGCGCGCCGCCGAGGCCGCGCGCCGGGCAGCCTCGATCCGGGCGGTGATGCTCGACGTCGACGGCACGCTCACCGACGGGACCATCTGGATCGGCCAGGACGGCGAGGCGATGAAGGGATTCTCCGTGCACGACGGCTTCGGCCTCACGCTGCTGCGCGACGCCGGGATCAGGCTGGCCATCGTCACCGGGCGCAGGTCGCGCATCGTCGAGGCGCGCGCAGCCGAGCTGAAGATCGGGACGGTGATCCAGGGCGTCGGCGACAAGGCTGCCGCGCTGCGCGAACTGGCAGCCCGCTTCGCCCTGCCGCCGACGGCGATCGCCTGCATCGGCGACGACTGGCCTGATCTCCCGGCATTCGCGCTCGCCGGCCTCGCCGCGGCGCCTGCCGGCGCCAGCGCCCCGGTGCTCGCCGCCGCGCACTGGGTGTCGACCCGATCCGCGGGACAGGGCGCGGTCCGGGAGTTCGCCGAGTGGCTGCTGGCCGCGCGCGGCGAGCTCGATGCGCTGCTCGCGCGCTACCTGAGGGGCGGCAGTCCCGGCCCGCAAGCGGCGCCGCACTGATGTTCCAGCGACAGTACGACCGCCTCGCCGCAGGCATCTCGATCGCGCTGCTCGCCGGGCTCGCGGGGGTCAGCTATTACCTCGCCGAGCTCTCGAGCCGCATGGACCGGGCCGCCGGCGCAAGCGCGCCTGCGCACGAGCCGGACTACTTCGTCGAAGGGCTCGCGCTGACCCGCCTGAACGCAGCCGGCCAGCCGGTGTTCCGGATGTCCGCCGACCGGATGCAGCACTACCCGGACGACGATTCCAGCGAGTTCGTGAACCCGGTGCTGGTGAGCCTGGACCCCGCCAGGCCGCTGGTGACGCTGCGCGCCGAGCGCGGCCGCGCGACCAGCGGCGGGGAGCAGACCCATCTGCACGATTCGGTGCAGATGACCCGTGCCGCCACGGACGGCCGACCGGCGCTGCGGATCGACACCGACTACGTGCTGGTGCTTCCGCAGCAGGATCTCGCTCGCACCGACCGCCCGGTGCGCATCACCTACGGCGATTCTTCCTTGACCGGGGTCGGCATGGAATTCGATAATGCGGCGCGTGTGCTGAAGGTCCAGTCCAGGGTGCAAGGCGTCTGGGCGGCGCCCGCCGCCCGCTGATCCGCCCCACCTACCGATGCCGCCCCGCCTCCTCCCAGTTCCCGCCTCCGCCGTCCGGCCGAAGCTGCGCCTGTCCCTGGCGACGATCTCGCTGATCGCCGGCCTCGCTGTGCAGCCGGCGCTGGCGGAGCGCGCCGACCGCGACAAGCCGGTGAACATCGAGGCCGACTCGATGCAGTACGACGACGCGAAGCAGGTCAACGTCTTCACCGGCAGCGTCACCCTCACCAAGGGCACCATCCTGATCCGGGCCGATCGGCTGGTGCTGCGCCAGGACGCTGCCGGCAACCAGTTCGGCACTGCCTACGGCAACCCGGCCAGCTTCCGGCAGAAGCGCGACGGCGTCGAGCAGTTCATCGTCGGCACCGGACAGCAGATCTTCTATGACGGCAAGGCCGAGACCGTTCGCTTCGAGCAGCGCGCGACGCTCAAGCGCCTGGAGCGGGAGCGGGTCACCGACGAGGTCCACGGCAACCTGATCGTCTACGACAGCCGCAGCGAGTTCTTCGACGTGCGCAGCGGCGGCCCCTCTGCCGCCACCCCGGAGAACCCGGGCGGCCGCGTGCGCGTGGTGATCCAGCCGAAGCAGGCCGCCCCCGAGGAGCCCGCGCCGACCCCGCTGACCCCGGCGCAGGGCATCGATCCGGCGCGCAGGTAGCCGTGCCGCACGCGAGCGACCCCCGGCCGGCCGGCGCGCCCGCCCCGGCCGCAGGTCCGGGCGCAGCGAGCAGGCTCTCAGTGCAGCACCTGATGAAGGCCTACCATGGCCGGAGGGTGGTGCAGGACGTCTCGCTGGAGGTCAGGAGCGGCGAGGTGGTCGGGCTGCTGGGGCCCAACGGCGCCGGCAAGACCACCTGCTTCTACATGATCGTCGGCCTGGTGCCGTCCGATGCCGGCCAGATCCTGCTGGACGAACGGCCGATCGGCCGGCTGCCCATCCATCGCCGGGCCCGCCTCGGGCTGTCCTACCTGCCCCAGGAAGCCTCGGTCTTCCGCAAGCTTACCGTCGAGGAGAACATCCTGGCGGTGCTGGAGCTGCAGACCGACGAGCGCGGCCGTGCGCTCGACCGCGCCGAGCTCGACCGGCGTTTGCGGGAGCTGCTGCTCGAGCTGCAGATCGAGCACATCCGCACCAACACGGCGCTGTCGCTGTCCGGCGGCGAGCGCCGGCGCGTGGAGATCGCGCGCGCGCTGGCGACCTCGCCGCGCTTCATCCTGCTCGACGAGCCCTTCGCCGGCGTCGACCCGATCGCGGTGATCGAGATCCAGCGGATCGTGAAATTCCTCAAGAATCGCGGCATCGGCGTGTTGATCACCGACCACAACGTCCGCGAAACGCTTGGCATCTGCGACCGCGCGTATATCATCAACGCTGGTACTGTTCTTGCTTCAGGGCGCCCCGACGAGATCGTCGAGAACGAAAGCGTGCGCCGCGTCTACCTCGGAGAACACTTCCGGATGTAGTGCCGCGGCCCGGGCGGGGCTCCATCCACCGATCCCGAGGCCCTCTTGAAGCCCTCCCTGCAGCTCAGGCTCAACCAGCATCTGGCGCTGACCCCGCAGCTCCAGCAGTCGATCAGGCTGCTGCAGCTGTCCACGCTGGAGCTCAACCAGGAGCTGGAGCAGGCGCTGGCCGACAACCCGCTGCTCGAGCGGATCGACGACCCCTTCTCGGACGCGCTGCGGATCGGCCCCGGCGGGACGCTCGAGTCGCAGCACGGCGCGACCGACGCCGCCAGCCGGGACGACACGATCAGCGCCTCGCCCGAGGCGCGCGCCGAGGAGGAGGCCTTCGGCGAGGGCGGCGCGGCCGAGGACTGGAGCGACTCCGACGGCGGCGACTGGGGCTCGGATACCGGGCGCCGCAGCGACGACGAGAACGACGAGCGCAGCTCGCAGCAGATCGCCACCACGGGCAGGACCCTGCGCGACCATCTCGCCGCGCAGCTCGCCGCCACCCAGTGCACCCCGGTCGACCGCGCCCTCGTCGGCATGCTGATGGACAACCTGAACGACGACGGCTACCTGGACTCCAGCCTGGAGGAGCTCGCCGCGCTGCTGCCCGAGGAGCTCGGCATCGAGCCGGAGGCCCTGACCACCGCGCTGCGGATGCTGCAGAGCTTCGAGCCGGCGGGAGTCGGCGCCCGCGACCTGCCCGAATGCCTGCTGCTGCAGCTCGAAGCACGGGCGGGCTCGGCGCAGCCGCCGCAGCCCCGCGCGCTGGAACTGGCCCGCGCGATCGCCCGCCAGCACCTGCAGCTGCTCGCCGCCAAGGACTTCACCAGGCTGCGCCGCGTCCTGCGCTGCGACGACGACGAACTGCGCGACGCGCAGGCGCTGATCCGCCAGCTCGACCCCAGGCCCGGGGCCGCGTTCTCGACCGACGAGCCGACCTACGTGGTTCCGGACGTGATCGTGCGCCGCACCCGCAGCGGCTGGCAGGCCTCGCTCAACCCGGACGTCCTGCCCCGGCTGCGGATCAACGAGGCCTACGCGCAGATCCTGCGGCGCAATCGCGGCGCAGCCGGCGCGCTGTCCTCGCAGCTGCAGGAGGCCCGCTGGCTGATCAAGAACGTCCAGCAGCGCTACGACACCATCCTGCGGGTGGCGCAGGCCATCGTGGAGCGGCAGCAGGCCTTCTTCTCGCACGGCGAGGTGGCGATGCGCCCCCTGGTCCTGCGCGAGATCGCCGACACCCTGGGCCTGCACGAATCGACGATCTCGCGGGTCACCACGCAGAAGTTCATGCTCACCCCGCACGGCACGGTCGAGCTCAAGTTCTTCTTCGGCAGCCACGTGGCGACCGACGCCGGCGGAGCCGCCTCGAGCACCGCCATCCGGGCGCTGATACGGCAGCTCGTTGCGGCCGAGGATCCCGCCCAGCCGCTGTCCGACGGCAGGATCGCCGAACTGCTCGGCGAACAGGGAATCGTGGTCGCCCGGCGCACCGTGGCGAAGTACCGGGAGGCCTGCTCCATCCCGGCGGTGGCCCTTCGAAAAGTGCTATAAGGAACGAACCAGCTCCCTTTCCCGCACAGGAGGAAACATGAACCTCTCCATCACCGGCCATCACCTCGAAGTCACCGCCCCTCTTCGCGAATACGTCACGCAGAAGCTAGAGCGGATCACCCGCCATTTCGACAAGGTGATCGACGTCAAGGTGCTCCTGTCGGTGGACAAGCTGGTTCAGAAAGCCGAGATCAATATCCATGTCCGCGGAAAGGACATCTTCGCCGAGGCCACGCACGAAGACCTGTACGCCGCGATCGACGCGCTGATCGACAAGCTCGACCGGCAGGTGCTGAAGTACAAGGAAAAGCAGAGCGACCATGGCCACGAGGCGCTGAAGCAGCAGCAGGAACAGGAGCAGGGCCAGTTGTAGGCCCTGCGGGCCCGGCGCCCTCCCGCGCGCCCGCCCCCAGGGGCGGCCGGCCTTCGCGGCCCGGCCGCCCTTTCGTTTTGCGCCTCCAGACCGTTCGATGCGTTGTTTTTGTGCATCGCACCATCGACATCCGCAAGGCCACGGGGGGACTTCCGACCTAGACGTGCCGGAAGGATTCTTCTACGCTTGCCGCCTGTCCATTCGACACTCCTCCGGGTGCGGCGACGCAGCATCCCGGAGAGACGGGAAGAGATGAACCGAATCGCAAGTCTTCTGCCCTCGACCAATGTGGTGGTCGACCTCTCTGTCACCAGCAAGAAGCGCCTGTTCGAGCAGGCCGGACTGCTGTTCGAGAACAACCACGGGATCGAGCGCGGGAAAGTCTTCGACTCGCTGTTCGCCCGAGAGCGCCTGGGCTCCACCGGCCTGGGCGAAGGCGTGGCCATCCCGCACGGCCGGATCAAGGGGCTGCGCGAGGCGCTGGCCGCCGTCGTACGGCTGCAGGATCCCATCCCCTTCGACGCGCCGGACGGTCAGCCGGTCCGCCTGCTGGTGTTCCTGCTGGTTCCGGAGCAGGCGACCGAGGAACATCTCGAGCTGCTGAGCGAGCTTGCCGAACTGCTGTCGGACCGGGCGATCCGCGAGAGCCTGATGTCCTGCGACGATCCCACGAAGGCGCACCGGATCCTTGCCACCTGGGCGCCCTGTCGCCCCGCAGCCTGACCGGCCGGACACCATGTCGGTCACGGTGCAGCAGCTCGTCGACGCCAACGCCGAGTCGCTGCAGTTCCGCTGGATCGCAGGCCGCCGGGGCGCCGACCGGCTGCTGGGCACCGGCGGCAGCGCACCCGCCGACCTGATCGGCTACCTGAACCTGATCCACCCCGCCCGGGTCCATGTCTTCGGGCGCGCGGAGACCGAGTACTACGGCCGCCTCGAGCCGGCCAGGCGCAGCGCCATCCTCGGCGACCTGGTCGCCGGACATCCTCCCGCGATCATCGTCACCGAGGGCATCCGTCCCGACCCCGAGCTGGTCGCGCTCTGCGAGGCCGACGGGCTGCCGCTGCTGTCGTCGCCGCAGGAAGCCGCGAACGTCATCGACCTGCTGCGCTACTGGCTTGCCAAGGCCACCGCCGACGCCACCTCGATGCACGGCGTCTTCATGGACGTGCTGGGCATGGGGGTGCTCATCTCCGGCGAATCCGGCCTGGGCAAGAGCGAGCTCGCGCTGGAGCTGATCAGCCGCGGGCACGGGCTGGTGGCGGACGACGTGGTCGACTTCCGCCGCATCGCGCCGCACGCGATCGAGGGCCGCTCCCCGCCGCTGCTGCGCAACATGCTCGAGGTGCGCGGGCTGGGGCTGCTGGACATCCGGGCGATCTTCGGCGAAACCTCGATGCGACCGAAGATGAAGCTGAAGCTGATCGTCCACCTGGTGCGCACCAGCACCATGGAGAACGAATACCAGCGCCTGCCGCTAGAGGCGCTCACGCAGGACGTGCTCGGCCTGCCGATCCGCAAGGTGGTGATCCCGGTGGCGGCGGGCCGCAACATCGCCGTCCTGACCGAGGCCGCCGTGCGCAGCACGGTGCTGTCGCTGCGCGGAATCGACACCATGGGCGACTTCATCGCCCGCCAGAACCGGCTGATCCGGGACTCGGAAGGCTGACGAGGAGGCTGGCGTCGTTCCCATGCGCGTCGTACTGATCACGGGCATTTCCGGTTCCGGCAAGTCGGTGGCGATCAACGTCCTCGAGGACGACGGCTACTACTGCATCGACAACCTGCCGGTGCGCTTCCTGCAGGACGTCATCGCCTCGCTGAGCGAGGCCGGCCACGACCGCGTCGCGGTGTCGATCGACGCCCGCAGCGGCGCCTCGGTGACCGACCTGCGGGTGATGGTCGCGGGGCTCGGGCGCAGCGGCCACGACGTCAAGGTGATCTTCCTGAACGCGCGCACCGACACGCTGCTGCAGCGCTATTCGGAGACCCGCCGCAGGCACCCGCTCTCGGCCGGACATCCGCCGCTGCAGGGCGACAAGACCGCGACGCTGGCCGAATCGATCGAGCGCGAGCGCGAGCTGATGTCGGCGATCGAGGATCTCGGCGTCTCGATCGACACCAGCGACCTGCATCCGAACGTGCTCCGGCAATGGGTGCGCGACGTGGTCGGCGCGCAGCGCGCGGCGCTGACGCTGCTGTTCGCGTCCTTCGCCTACAAGCAGGGCGTGCCGCTGGACGCTGACCTGGTCTTCGATGCGCGCTGCCTGCCGAACCCCTACTACACGAGCGAGCTGCGCCCGCTGACCGGGCTCGACGAGCCGGTTGCCGAGTTCCTCCGGGAGATTCCCTCGGTGCAGCGCTTCATCGATCACATCGGCAACTTCCTGCACAGCTGGCTGCCGTTCTACGTCCAGGAAAACCGCAGCTACCTGACGCTGGCGATCGGGTGCACCGGCGGGCAGCACAGGTCGGTCTACTGCATCGAGGAGCTGGCGCGGCGCTTCCGGCGCACCGAGCACGTCCTGGTGCGCCACCGCTCGCTCACCCAGCGCCGCAACGCTCCCTGAGCCCGGCGGCGCCCAGCCCCGTCAGCAGCGTCTTCACCGGGCGCGGCAGGGCCGCGGCGCCCGCATCGGCGAGCGGTAGCCACCTGCGCTCCGGCCCGGGCCCGGCCTCGTGCAGCGCGGCCGCCTCGACCTCCAGCAGCAGCGGCTGCACCCGCAGGCCGAAGTGGGTGAAGCGGTGCAGGAAGGGTTCGAGACGCCGCGTGGCCAGCACCGCCAGCCCCAGCGACCGGGCGACCGCATCGGCCTCTTCCTCGCGCGCCTCGGGCAGGCTCCACAGCCCGCCCCAGATGCCGGCCGGGGGACGTCGCTCCAGCAGCACCGCGCCGCGCGCGGAAAACAGCAGCATCGCAGTCTCGCGCAGCGGGATCTCGCGCCGCGGACGCGGCGCCGGCAGCTCCGCCACGCGCGCCGTCGCCAGCGCGACGCAGTCCGCCGCCACGGGACAGGCAGCGCAGCCGGGCCGCGCCCGGGTGCAGACGGTGGCGCCGAGGTCCATCAGCCCCTGCGTGTAGGCCTCGAGGTCGGCGGGTTCCGGGAGCGCATCCTCCGCGATCGTCCAGAGACGGCGCTCGACCGCCGGGGTGCCCGGGAAGCCCTCGACGCCCCGATGGCGGCACAGCACGCGACGCACGTTGCCGTCGAGGATCGCAGCGCGCTCGCCACCGGCGAACACCGCGATCGCCGCCGCGGTCGAGCGGCCGATTCCCGGCAGGCGCTCGAGCTGCGCCGCGCTCGTGGGGAAGCCGCCCTGCGCGCACACCGCGAGCGCCGCCGCATGGAGGTTGCGGGCGCGGCTGTAGTAGCCGAGCCCGCTCCAGGCCTGCAGCACCTCGTCCAGCCCGGCCGACGCCAGCGCCTGCACGTCGGGAAACCGCTCCATGAAGCGCCGGTAGTAGGGGATCACCGCAGCGACCTGGGTCTGCTGCAGCATGATTTCGGAGATCCAGCGCCGGTAGGGGTCCCGGGTGTCCTGCCACGGCAGGTCGTGACGGCCGTGCGTGCGCTGCCAGGCGGCGATGCGCGCGGCGAAAGGCTCAGGCGGCAACAACGTCCCGCGGCTTGCGCCCTGCGGCCGGCTCCAGCGGCGCCTCGAGCACCGCGCGCACCTGGTCGGCATAGCCCGCGGCCAGGGCGAGCTGCTCCTCGATGCGGCCCCGCTCGAAGTCCAGCTCGGCAATGCGCTCGTCCAGGCTGTCGCTGGCGTCGCGCACGCGGTTCACCGAGTCGATGCGACGGCGCAGCTGGACCTGGTGCTCGCGCACCTGCCCCTCGATCGGCGCGATCACCGCGCGCAGCCAGGCCTCGATCTCGCGGTTGGCCACGTCGTAGACCTCCTTGATCCGCGCCGCCACCGATTCGAAGAAGCGCCGCATCAGCGCCCACTTCTCGGTGGTGACCAGGGTCAGCGCGCCGAACTGGCGCCGGTGCAGCGCCTCGATGCGGTCGAGCTCGTCGAAGTAGCGCCGCATCGAGAACATCATCGGCGAGCCCAGGTTAAGTCCGTGCTCGGCATTGAAGGTGCGGTACATCGCGTGCATCAGCGTCGTGATCTCGTCGACCAGGGCAGACACGGCGTCGAAATCCCCGCGCACCGAGCTGGTCAGGCTGGCCATTCCCTCGCGCAGGCCCACCGAGAAATTGCTCGCGCGCATCAGCTCGCGCGCGCCTCGGACGTGCCTGCGCAGCGCCTCCACCGCGATCGCATCGTAGATCGCCCGCGAGTGCCGCGCGAACACCGTGCGCAGCGCCTGAAGGTGGCGCAGGCTCTTCTCGAAGTCGGCGCGCTCGCCCTGGATGCGCGCGGCCATGTGCTCGATGACGCCCATGTTCTTTCCGCGCAGGCCGTTGAGCTCGAACAGCTGCTCGACGAAGCTGCGCCTGCGCGCGGCGAGCACCGACGCGACCACCGAGGAGAGTTCGTCGAAATCGCGCCCGACGCGCTCGCGCACCAGCGCCTGGCGCTGCGGCACCAGCTCGTGCGAGAGCGCGCGCTCGAGCTCGGGCAGCCGGCTGCGCTGCAGCAGCGCGGAGTCGTGCTGGATCTTCGCCACCAGCCCCTTCTGCGCGGAGACCGGGAAGATGCGGTCCTCGGGCAGTTCCAGCGTGCGCGCCACCGAAGCGACCTGCGCGCCGATCTCCGCCTCGATCTCACGCTCCTCGCGCAGTTCGTCCCAGAGCCCGTCGATCTTGTTGAGCACCACGAAGCGGCCATGGCGATGGGTGGGATCGACATGCTCGCGCCAGACCGCGATGTCCGAGCGGGTGACGCCGGCGTCGGCGGCCAGCACGAACAGCACCGCGTCGGCGCCCGGAATCAGGCTCAGCGTCAGTTCGGGCTCGTTGCCGATCGCGTTCAGGCCGGGAGTGTCGATCACCACCAGCCCGCTCTCGAGCAGCGGATCGGGAATGTTGACGATCGCATGCCGCCAGCGCGGAATCTCCACGTCGCCGGCTGCATCCGGCTGGACCGGGGAATCGTCGTCGTCGGGCCGGTGCAGCCCCAGCGCCGCCGCCTGGGCGGCCGGCACGCGCAGAGTCTCTCGCACCGCGGCGAAGGCACCGGCGACGCTGTCCGCATCGCCCGGCCGGATCGGGATTTCGTGCCACTCGCCGCTGCGCCCGCGCAGCTCGGACAGCGGCGTCTCGCGCAGCCGGCTCTCGATCGGCAGCAGGCGGATCGAGGGCGGCCTGGACGCGTCGTGCAGCAGCTCGGTCGGGCACATCGTGGTGCGCCCGGCGGCCGAGGGCAGCACGCGCTGCCCGTAGCCGGAAAAGAAGATCGCGTTGATCAGCTCGGACTTGCCGCGGGAGAACTCCGCGACGAAGGCGATCGAGATCCGGTCCTCGCGCAGCCGCTCGACCAGCCGCTCGATTCGCGACTGCATCGGCGGCTCGGCAAGACCGGCGTCGCCGAGCCAGCGCCCGTAGCGCCGGACGGCGTCGACGAGCTCGCCGCGCCACGCGCCGTAATAGGCGATGCGCTCCCTGAAAGTGCCGACAGCCACTGGACCTGTCTCCCTAGCCGCTCGATTGCGCTGGCCAATCTAGCACGGCCCCCGCGGCCGGCGGCCGGCGCAGCACGGCCCCCGCCGCCGCACGGCGCGCAGGCGGCGCCGGACGGCCGCCGGGCCCGGCGCTGACGGCCGGGGCCGGACCCGGCGCGGACGGACGGGCCGGACCTCGAACGGATCCGGCCTGCGCGATTCGCCCGCGGGCGTTCAGTGCTGGCAGCGCGGGCACCAGTAGGTGGCCCGCTGCTGCTGCATCCGGGTCCGGATCGGCGAGCCGCAGTTCCGGCAGGGCTGGCCGGCGCGGCCATAGACCAGGCAGTCGAGCTGGAAGTACCCGCTCGCGCCGTCGCTGCCGACGAAGTCGCGCAGGCTGCTGCCGCCGCGCTCGATCGCCTCGGCCAGCGTCTCCCGGATCGCCGCGGCGAGGCGCTCGCAGCGCTCGAGGCCGATGCGCCCGGCCTGGGTTCCGGGCAGGATGCCGGCTCGGAACAGGCTCTCGGATGCGTAGATGTTGCCCACGCCGACCACCACGGTGCCGGCCAGCAGCAGCTGCTTGATCGGCACCCGCCGGCCCCGGGTGGCCCGGTACAGCAGGGCGCCGTCGAAGGCCCCGGACAGCGGCTCGACGCCCAGGCCCGCGAGCAGCGGGTGAGCCGCGGGGTCGCCGGCGCCGGACGGATGCCAGAGCATCGCGCCGAAGCGCCGCGGGTCGCGAAAGCGCAGCACGCCGTGCCCGAAGAGCAGGTCGACGTGGTTGTGCCGCTGCGGCGGCAGCGGCTGGGGCAGGAAGCGCAGCGTGCCGGACATGCCCAGGTGGACGATCAGGCAGCCCGGATCGAACCTGAGCAGAAGGTACTTGCCGCGCCGCTCCACGGCGCGCAGGCGCTGGCCCCGCAGGCTGCCTTCCAGGCCCTCCGGCACCGGCCAGCGCAGCCGGGGCACGCGCACCTCGGCGCCGCGCACCGAACGGCCGAGCACGCTGGCCTGCAGGCCGCGGCGGACCACTTCGACTTCCGGGAGTTCTGGCATCGGCGAGGCGGGATCCGGGGGGGCTGCTTCCTTGCCGCGCAGTTTAATTGAACCTAAGATCGGCCGATGAAAACGACCCCTCCGAACACCCCGGGACCGCGGGCGCGAACGCCCGGCGCAGCCCGGTCGGCTGCAGCGCCGACGGCCCTGGGCCTGCTGCGCCGCGGCCTTCCCGCAATCGCCCTCTTCGCGCTCGGCGGCTGCGCCGCGCTGGCGCCTCAGCCCGGGCCCGCGGCCGCCGCGCCGGCCGCGGTGTCCCAGGCCGGCACGCCCGACGGCGCCGGCGAGAGCCGCCCCGCCGCCCGGCGGCCGGCCGCGCGCCCCGCCCCCGCTCCGGACGTGCCGCCCGAGAACCTGCCGGACATCGAGCTCACGCCGCAGATCGTCTTCCAGCTGCTGGCTTCGGAGGTTTCAGCGCAGCGCGGCCAGATCGCCAGCGCCACCGCAACCTACCTGGCGCTGGCCCGACAGACCCGCGACCCCAGGCTGGCCCGCCGCGCCACCGAGCTCGCGCTCGCCGAGCGCTCGCTGGAGCGCGCGCTGCAGGCGGCGCAGCTCTGGCGCGAGTACGCGCCGGAATCCATGCTGGCCTCGCAGACGCTCGAGGCGCTGTGGCTCAGCACCGGCCGGCTCGATGCGGTCGAACCGCTGCTCGCCCAGCGGCTGTCGGCCGCGCGCGACGCCGGCCGGCTGGCGCAGGCCTACCCGGAGCTGCTGCGCTCGCTGATGCGGGCCCCGGACCGCGGCGCGGCCCTGGCGCTCTTCGACCGGCTCGCCGCGCCGGACCGCGAAGTTCCGGAGGCGCGCCTGGCCGCCGCCGCCCTGGCCGAAAGGGCCGCGGACAACGAGCGCGCGGCAGCCGAGGCAACCGAGGCGCTGCGCCTTTCGCCCGACGACGAGCGCACGGCGATCGCCGCGGCGCGGCACCTGCAGCAGTCCGCGGCCGGCGCGCCTGCGGCCACCGAGCTGCTCGGCGGATTCCTGCGCCGCCAGCCGAAGGCCACCGAGGCGCGGTTCGCCTACGCGCGGCTGCTGGCCGCGCAGGGGCGTGCGAAGGATGCCCGCGAGCAGATGGAGCTCGCGCTCCGGGAAGAGCCCGAAAGCCCGACGATCCTGTTCTCTCTCGCGCAGATCGCCTACCAGGCCGACCAGCCCGACGCCGCCGAGGACTACCTGAAGCGCTACCTGGCGCTGCCCGACTCGGTGCCCCGCGATCGCAATCCGGCGTGGCTGTTCCTCTCCCAGATCGAGGAGGACCGCAAGCGCAACGCGCAGGCGATCGAGTGGCTCGCCAAGGTGACCCCCGGCGAGCAGTACCTCGGCGCGCAGATCCGTCGCGCCATCCTCACCGGGCGCCTGGGGCGGGTCGACGAGGCCAGGGAGCTGCTGCGCGGCACCGGCGCAACCAGCGCGCGCGATCGCGCCCAGCTGGTCGCGGGAGAGGCCCAGCTGCTGCGCGAGGCCGGCAGGCATGCCGATGCGTTCGAGACGATCGACCGGGCGCTGAAGGACACCCCCGACAGTCCCGACCTGCTCTACGACCATGCGATGGCGGCCGAGCGGATCGACCGGCTGGACGTCCTCGAGAAGAGCCTGCGAAGGCTGATCGAGCTGCGCCCCGACAATGCCCACGCCTACAACGCGCTCGGCTACACCCTCGCGGACCGCAATCTGCGGCTCGCGGAGGCGCAGTCGCTGATCGAGAAGGCGCTGCAGATCTCGCCGGACGACCCGCACATCATCGACAGCCTGGGCTGGGTGCTCTACCGGCAGGGCAAGCTCGACGAGGCGCTGGTGCAGCTGCGGCGCGCCTGGGCGCTGCGCCCCGAGGCCGAAATCGGCGTGCACCTCGGCGAAGTGCTCTGGGCGTCGGGGAACAAGGACGAGGCCCGCAGGATCTGGCGGGAGGCACGCAAGCTGGAGCCGGACAACGAGACCCTCAGGCAGACGCTGGCGAGGCTCGATGTCGCGCTCTGATTCCGGGCCGCCGCGCATCGGGCGCCTCGCCGGCGCGCTCTGCGGCGCGGCGCTGCTCGCCGCCGGCTGCGCGACGCCCGTGGCGCCGCCCGGACCGGGCGAGCAGGCGCAGGCCTGGGCCGGACGCTTTGCGGTCACGTGGACGCCGGCGTCACCGCCGCCGCGCGAGGAGCGCGCCAGCGGCCGCTTCAGCTTGCGCGAAGCGGGCGACCGCACCGAACTCGAGGTGTTCTCGCCCTTCGGCCAGACGGTGGCGCGGGCCCTCTCCCGTCCCGGCGCCGCGGTGCTCGAGACCGCCGACGGCCGCCGCTTCGAGGCCGAGAACCCGGAGGCGCTGACCGAATCGGTGCTCGGCTGGCGGGCGCCGGTGCAGCAGCTTCCCGGCTGGCTGCGGGGCAACGTGCCCGACCAACTGGTCGATTCCGGCTGGAGGGTCAGCGTCGACGCCCGCGAAGATGGCCGCCCCCAGCGGCTCACGCTCACCTGGCCGGCGGAGTTCGTTGCGTCCGCCTGGCGCAAGGTGACGATCCGCCTGGTCCTCGACCCGCAGGACACGGCAGCCGCACCCGCAGGGGCGCGATGATCTCCGAGCTGCGCCACTGCCCCGCCCCCGCGAAGCTGAACCTCTTCCTCCACGTGACCGGCCGCCGCGCCGACGGCTACCACCTGCTGGAAACCGTCTTCGAGCTGATCGACCTCTGCGACACGCTGCACTTCCGGCTCCTGGAGGACGGCCGCATCGAGAGGATCCGCCCCCTGCCGGGGGTCGCGCCGGAGGACGACCTCACGGTTCGCGCTGCGCGCCTGCTCGCTGCCGAATCGGGGTGCCGCCTCGGCGTGGGGATCGAGGTCGAAAAGCGCATCCCGATGGGCGGCGGCCTCGGCGGCGGCAGCTCCGACGCCGCCACCACGCTGCTCGCGCTCAACCGTCTCTGGGAGCTGGACTGGCCGGCGGACCGGCTTGCGGCGCTGGCGCTGCGCCTGGGCGCAGACGTGCCGGTATTCGTGCACGGCCGCAGCGCCTACGCCACCGGGATCGGCGAGCGGCTGCGCCCTCTCGCGCTGCCCAGGCGATGGTACGTGGTGCTTTCGCCACGGGTCTCCGTGCCCACCGCGGGGGTTTTTGCATCGCCCGATTTGACACGGAACACGAAACCCCTGAAAATCCACGGTCTTTCGCGGGGCAACTCGGTGTTTCGCGGAAGGAACGACCTTCAGAGCGTCGTGGTGGCGCGGCAACCCAGGGTTGCCGCGGCGCTGGAAGCCCTGAGGGAGGCCGCCAGGGAAGCCGGATTGCCGGAGTCGCTGGCCCGGATGACCGGCTCGGGTGCCTGCGTGTTCCTTCCGTTGGACGACGAGTCGGCGGCGAACGAGGTCAAGGCAGGGCTCTCGGGCCGCACCGACGCCGTCGTCACCGTCGCCGGATCGCTCTCCGGGCATCCGCTTCGCGAATGGGCTTTCGGGCACGCGGCAGCATCGCGCGTCGCACCGGCAGCCGGATGAACAGATGGGGAGTCGCCAAGCTGGTTAAGGCACCGGATTTTGATTCCGGCATGCGAAGGTTCGAATCCTTCCTCCCCAGCCAACCTTTCAAGCTCGAGCAGCCTTGCGCCGCCGGCTAGTCCACGCTCACCGGGTTCAATCATGCAGCAGGCGCAGCGCCGCAACGCGGATGTCTTGTCTCCCGAAGGGCTGATGATCTTCACCGGCAACGCGAACGCGAAGCTGGCCGCAGATGTCGCCTCCCACCTGCAGATCCCCCTGGGCAAGGCCACCGTCGGCCGGTTCTCCGACGGCGAGGTGATGGTGGAACTGCTCGAGAACGTCCGCGGCAAGGACGTCTACGTGCTGCAGTCCACCTGCGCGCCCACCAACGATCACCTGATGGAAGTGATGATCATGGTTGACGCGCTCAAGCGCGCCTCGGCCGGACGCATCACCGCAGCGCTGCCCTACTTCGGCTACGCGCGCCAGGATCGCCGGGTGCGCTCGATACGCGTCGCGATCAGCGCCAAGGTGGTCGCCAACATGCTGCAGATCGCCGGCGTCGACCGCGTGCTGACGATGGACCTGCACGCTGACCAGATCCAGGGCTTCTTCGACATCCCGGTCGACAACATCTACGCAGCGCCGATCCTGCTGGCCGACGTGCACAAGCAGGAGTTCGACAACGTGATGGTCGTATCGCCCGACGTGGGCGGCGTGGTCCGCGCCCGCGCGCTGGCCAAGCGCCTCGACTGCGACCTGGCCATCATCGACAAGCGCCGGCCCAAGGCCAACGTGGCCGAGGTGATGAACATCATCGGCGACGTCTCCGGGCGCACCTGCGTGATCATGGACGACATGGTCGACACCGCGAACACGCTGGTGAAGGCCGCGTCCGCGCTCAAGGCGCATGGCGCCAGGCGCGTGCTGGCCTACTGCACGCACCCGGTGCTCTCGGGCGGCGCCGTCGACCGCATCGCCAGTTCCGAGCTGGACACGCTGGTGGTGACCGACACCATTCCGCTGCCCAAGGACGCCCGGGTGAACGAGAAGATCCGCGTGATCAGCTGCGCCCAGCTGCTGGCCGAGACCATCCTGCGCATCAACCGCGCCGATTCCGTCTCGTCGCTGTTCGTCGACTGAGCACCCCCTTTTTCCGACCGCCCGGACCGCGCCGCGGCACCGGGCTCATGCAATGCCCCGCAGTCTGGTCGCGGACACGGGGCGAAACCAGGAGTACACGATGAAAGTCGTTGCCAACACGAGAAGCGCGCAAGGTACGGGTGCGAGCCGCCGTCTGCGCAGGGCCGGCAAGGTGCCGGGGATCGTCTACGGGGGCACCGTCACGCCCACGTCGATCGAGCTCGACCACAACAACCTGTTCCACGCGCTGCGCGTCGAGAGCTTCCACTCGTCGATCCTCGAGATGGATCTGGACGGCAAGCCCGAGAAGGTGCTGCTGCGCGACGTGCAGTGGCATCCGTACAAGCAGCTGGTGCTGCACATCGACTTCCAGCGCGTCGACGCGAACCAGAAGATCACCATGAAGGTGCCGCTGCACTTCACGAACCAGGAAGTGTCGCCGGCGGTCAAGCTGAGTGGTGCGATCATCGGTCACGTGTTCAACGAGATCGAGGTGTCCTGCCTGCCGGGCAGCCTGCCCGAGTTCATCGAGGTCGATCTCTCGAACCTCGAGACGGGCAAGACGGTCCACCTGCGCGACATCCCGCTGCCCGAGGGCGTGACGCTCCTGCTGCGTGCGGGCGAGAACCCCGCCGTCATCAACGTGACGGTGCCGGTCGCCGAGGCAGAGCCGGCGCCCGCCGCCCCCGCCGGCAAGAAGTGAGCCCCGCCCGACAAGGGCGCGCGGCAGGAAGGCCCGGGTGAACCCCGGGCTTTTTTTCGCTCTTCTCTCCCCTCGAGGAACGATGGACGGCATCCGACTGATCGTGGGCCTGGGCAATCCCGGGCCCGGCCACGAGCACGACCGGCACAACGCCGGCTTCTGGTTCGTCGACGCGGTCGCGCGAGCGCACGGCGGCGGCTTCGCGAAGGAGTCGAAGTTCTTCGGCGAAGTCGCCAGGACCCAGTTGGGCGGGCGCCCCGTCTGGCTTCTCAAGCCGCAGACCTACATGAACCGGTCGGGCCAGGCGGTGGCCGCGCTGGCCGGCTTCTACCGGATCGCCCCGCAGGAGATCCTCGTCGCGCACGACGAGCTCGACCTGCTGCCTGGCCAGGCGAAGCTCAAGCTGGGCGGCGGCAGCGCAGGCCACAATGGCCTGAAGGACATCGGCGCCAGGCTCGGCGGCCCAGGCTACTGGCGCCTGCGCCTGGGCATCGGACATCCGCGCACGCTGCAGATGGAGCAGCAGGTGGTGGACTTCGTGCTGCACCGGCCCAGCCGGGAGCACCTGCAGGAGATCGAGGATGCGATCGGCCGCGCGCTGCGCTGCCTGCCCGACGCCGTCGCCGGCCACTTCGAGGCGGCGACGATGAAGCTGCACTCGCGCTGACCCCTCCCCGGGTCAGCGGCGCTCGTTCGCGATGCCTGCGACGACGTGCCCGGCGGGCGCCACCCGGGCCGCCGACTCGCAGTGGCCGGTCTGGTCGTCGAAGAAGAAGTCCGGCTCGAAGGCGGACAGGAAGGGGCCCTTCTCGAGCCCGCCGAGGAACATCGCCTCGTCGACCTCCACGCCCCAGCCCATCAGCGTGCGGATCGCCCGCTCGTGCGCCGGCGCGCTGCGCGCGGTGACCAGCGCGGTACGGATGCGCATGCCCCCGCTGCCGCCCTCGCGCTGCAGGCGGTGCAGCGCTTCGAGCAGCGGCTTGAACGGGCCGCCGGGCAGCGGCTGCGTGGCCTTGTCGCGCTCGTGCTGCTGGAAGGCGTTCAGGCCCTGGGCCTGGAAGACGCGCTCGGCCTCGTCGGAGAACAGCACCGCGTCGCCGTCGAAGGCGATCCGGATCTCCTCCGGGTGCGACTCGGAAGCCTTCACCGACTCGGAATAGACGCGCGCCGCGGGAATCCCGGCCTCGAGCGCTGCGCGAACGTCGTCGCCGTTGGCCGAAAGGAAGAGGTTGGCCCTGAGCGGCGCGAGGTAGGGCCAGGGGTTGCGGCCGCGGGTGAACACGCCGCGCTCCAGGCGCAGCCCCGCCTGGCGCGCCGAGCGGAACACCCTCAGCCCGCTGACCGGGTCGTTGCGCGAGACCACCACCACCTCGACCAGCCGCTCGCGCTCCGGCGTCTGCGGCGCATCGAAGGCCAGCAGCTTGCGCACCAGCGCGCAGGCCACGCCCGGCGGCGCGGGCAGCTCCAGCCGCTGGCGCTGCAGCGCCATGTACGAGGCGTCGTCGTCGCGCTCGAAGACGCGGTTCTCCTCCTCGAAATCGAAGACCGCGCGCGAGGAGATCGCGACGACGAGCTTTCCTTCCAGCGTGGCGGGCATGCGGCTTCCGGTGGGCGCGCGCCGGCGCGGGTGCGCGGCGGGCGTGCGCAATGATAGCTCCCGGCACCGCGGCAGCTCGGCAGCACGGCGGGCGAGCGGCCGACGACGGGCGAGCGGCCGTCCCGCCTTGCGTTTCGCGCCCACAACCGGACAATGCCGCGGGGGCGCCGCCATCCCTGCCCCTTCGCCCACCGACGCCTGCGACCGGCCACTCCTCCTGCGAGCGACATGACCATCTCCAACCGACTGTTCGACGAGATCTCCGTCGGCGACACCGCGTCCGCGCGGCGCATCTGCACCGAGAACGACCTGTTCATCTTCGCCAACGCGTCCGGAAACCTGAACCCGCTGAGCCTGCCGGATCGCGACGGCGACGGCGATCCCTCCACCCCGCCGCTCGCCCCTTCGATGTGGGTCGGCGCGCTGGTCTCGCACGTGATCGGCAACCTGCTGCCCGGGCCCGGCTCGCTCTACCGCGCGCAGTCCTTCACCTTCGGCGAGCGGGTGCACGTCGGCGACGACCTGTCGATCTCGGTGCGTGTCATCGAGAAGCGCGAGCCCGACCTGATCGTGGTCGAGACCCGCGTCGCCAAGCACACCGGCGAGGTGGTGGCCGACGGCATCGGCGAGGTGTACGCGCCGACGAAGAAGATGGTGTTCGAGGAGCTGTCGGTGCCC
>JBKHVS010000040.1:0-21945 GCA_046569945.1 Gammaproteobacteria bacterium
ACCCAGCAGTGGTGGGACGGCCGGCAGGTGCTCGCGGAGCGCCTGGCGGAGTCCGGCTTCGACCCCGAGTCCCCCGTGGTGCGGCAGTGGGTGGGGCTCACCAACACCCTGCTGAGTTTCCCGCGCCACCTGTCGCAGCACAGCGGCGGCTTCGTCATCGCGCGCGACAAGCTCACGCGGCTGGTGCCGGTGGAGAACGCGGCGATGGCCGGGCGCAGCGTCATCGAGTGGGACAAGGACGACCTGGACGCGCTGGGCCTGCTTAAGGTGGACGTGCTGGCGCTGGGCATGCTGAGCGCCATCCGCCGCACGCTGGAGTTCGTGACCGAGCGGCGCACCGGCGCGCGCGACGGCATCGATGCGCACGGCGTGGCGCAGCCCTTCCGGATGCAGGACATCCCGGCCGAGGATCCCGCCACCTACGAGATGATCTGCCGCGCCGACACCGTGGGCGTGTTCCAGATCGAGTCGCGCGCGCAGATGAGCATGCTGCCGCGCCTGAAACCCCGCACCTTCTACGACCTGGTGGTGGAGGTGGCCATCGTGCGCCCCGGTCCCATCCAGGGCGGCATGGTCCATCCCTACCTGCGCCGTCGCCAGGGGCTGGAGCCGGTGGACTATCCGCGCGACGAGATCCGCCCGGCGCTGGAGCGCACGCTGGGCGTGCCGATCTTCCAGGAGCAGGTGATGCAGATCGCGATGCTCGCCGCCGGCTTCTCTGCCGGCGAGGCCGACGCGCTGCGCCGTGCGATGGCCGCGTGGCGGCGCAAGGGCGGGCTGGAGAAGTTCGAGCAGCGGCTGATCGACGGCATGCTCGCGCGCGGCTACACGCAGGAGTTCGCGCAGGCCATCTTCCGGCAGATCCAGGGCTTCGGCGAGTACGGCTTCCCGGAGTCGCACGCGGCCAGCTTCGCGCTGCTGGTCTACGTGAGCAGCTGGCTCAAGCGGCACGAGCCCGCGGCCTTCCTGGCCGCGATGCTCAACAGCCAGCCGATGGGCTTCTACGCGCCCGCTCAGCTGGTGCGCGATGCGCGCGCGCACGGCGTGGAGGTGCGCGGGGTGGACGTGCTGGCCAGCGGGTTGGAGTGCGCGCTGGAGGAGCAGGCGCCGTCGCAGGCGTCCCCGCCCGCCCCGTTGGCGCCAGGGGCCGCCCGCTTCCCGGGCGCGACCGACTCCCGCCCCCAGCCCGCGGTGCGCCTGGGCCTGAACATGGTGCGCGGCCTCGCGTCGGACGCCGCGCTACGGCTGGTGGAGGCGCGAGAGGCCCGTGAGACGGCGCTGCGTGCATGTGGCGGCACCAGCACCGCGCAGGCCTTCGCCTTCCACAGCGTGGAGGACCTGGCCCGCGCCGCCCGCCTGGAGCGCCACCACCTGCAGGCGCTGGCCCAGGCCGGCGCGCTGGCGCCGCTGGCCGGGCACCGGGCCGCTGCGCACTGGGAGGCTGCGGCCATAGCGCCGATGCCGGCGCTGCTGCACGAGGCCGGCTTCGACGAGGCGCCGGTGGTGCTCGCGCCGCCCACCGAGGGCGAGGAGATCGTGGCCGACTACGCGTCGGTGGGCATCCCGATGGGACGGCATCCGCTGGCGCTGCTGCGCCCGATGCTCGGGCGTTTCCGCGTGCAGCCGGCGGCGGTGCTGCGCGAGTACCCGCACGGCCGACCGGCGCGCGCCAGCGGGCTGGTCACGCACCGGCAGCGGCCGGAAACCGCCAAGGGCACGCTCTTCGTGACGCTGGAGGACGAGACCGGCACGGTCAACGTGATCGTCTGGCCGGACTTCTTCGAGCTCTACCGCAAGGAGGTGCTGGCCGCGCGGCTGATGACGGTCTACGGGGTGTGGCAGCGCGACGAGGAAACCGGCGGCGAGGTGATGCACCTGCTCGCGCGCCGGGTGGTGGACCACACCGCGCTGCTGGGGCGGCTGACGCTGCGCAGCCGCGACTTCCGCTGAAGAGGCGGCCGTGAACTCAGTACGACTTCGGCAGCCCCAGCACCTTCTCGGCCACGAAGCTGAGCACCAGCTCGCGGCTCACCGGAGCAATACGCGGGATCAGGCTCTCGCGCAGGTAGCGCTCCACGTGATACTCGCGGGCGTAGCCCATGCCGCCGTGGGTCATCACCGCGGTCTCGCAGGCGCGGAAGCCCGCCTCGGCGGCCAGGTACTTGGCGGAGTTGGCCTCGGCACCGCACTGCTCGCCGCGGTCATACATCCACGCGGCCTTCAGCACCATCAGCCAGGCGGCCTCCAGCTCCATCCAGCAGCGCGCCAGCGGGTGCTGGATCGCCTGGTTCTTGCCGATCGGCCGATCGAACACGATGCGTTCGTTGGCGTAGGTCGCCGCGCGCTTGAGCGCCGCGCGCCCCAGCCCCACGGCCTCGGCGGCGATCAGGATGCGCTCCGGGTTCATCCCGTGCAGGATGTACTCGAAGCCCTTGCCCTCCTCCCCGATGCGGTCGGCCGCGGGCACCACCAGGTTGTCGATGAACACCTGGTTGGAGTCCACCGCCTTGCGGCCCATCTTGGCGATTTCGCGCACCTCGACCTGCTTGCGGTCCAGGTCCGTGTAGAAGAGGCTCAGGCCCTCGGTGGGCTTGCGCACCTCCTCCACCGGCGTGGTGCGCGCCAGCAGCAGCACCTTTTCGGCCACCTGCGCGGTGGAGATCCACACTTTCTGGCCGTTGACCACGTAGTGGTCGCCCTTGCGGGCGGCGAAGGTCTTGAGTTTCAGCGTGTTCAGGCCGGTGTTCGGCTCGGTCACCGCGAAGCAGGCGCGCTCGCGCCCCTGGATCAGCGGCGGCAGCCAGCGCTCGCGCTGCTCGTCGTTGCCGTGCATCACCACCGGATGCAGGCCGAAGATGTTCATGTGCACCGCGGAGGCACCCGAAAGCCCCGCGCCGGAGGCCGACACCGTGTGCATCACCAGCGCTGCCTCGGTGATTCCCAGCCCCGAGCCGCCGAAACGTTCGGGCATCGCCACGCCCAGCCAGCCGGCGTCGGCCATCGCGCGGTGGAAGTCCGCGGGGAAGCCGCCTTCGGTGTCCTTGCGCAGCCAGTAGTCGGCGTCGAAGGGCTTGCACAGCTGCTCCACCGCTTCAATGATGGCCTGCTGGTCGGCGCTGAGCGCGAAATCCATTCCTGTCTCCTCCGTTGGCTGGGTGGCCGGGGATCCGTGTGCCCCCGGCTTCTTCATCCTAACCGGCCAGGCCGGGGCGCCGCCCCGGCCGGCGTTCCATCAGGCGGCGAGCCCGTGCCCGAGGTCCGCGCAGATGTCGGCCGGGTTCTCCAGGCCCACCGCCAGGCGCAGCAGGCCTTCGCCGACGCCCGCGGCGCGGCGCGCCTCCGGGCCGATGCGGTGGTGGGTGGTGCTGGCGGGGTGCGTGATCGTGCTCTTCACGTCGCCCAGGTTGCCGGTGATCGACAGCACGCGGCAGCCGTCGATCACGCGCCAGGCGGCCGCGCGCGCGCTGGCGTCGTCCGCGCCCTTCAGCTCGAAGGCGACGATGGCGCCGCCCGCGCTCTGCTGCCGCCTGGCCAACGCATGCTGCGGATGCGACTCCAGCCCCGGGTAGAACACGCGCGCCACGCCCGGCTGCGACTCCAGCCAGCGGGCCACTTCCAGCGCATTGGCGCACTGCTTCTCCATGCGCACCGACAGCGTCTCCAGGCCCTTGAGCAGCACCCAGGCGTTGAACGCGGACAGCGTGGGGCCGGCGGTGCGCAGCACGGGCAGTACGCATTCGTCGATGAACTTCTGGCTGCCCAGCACCGCGCCGCCCAGCACGCGGCCCTGGCCGTCGATGTACTTGGTGGCCGAGTGCACGACCACGTCGGCGCCCTGCGTCAGCGGCTGCTGCAGCGCAGGCGTGGAGAAGCAGTTGTCCACCACCAGAAGGACACCGTGCCGCCTGGCCACGGCGGAGATCGCATCCAGGTCCGCGATCTCGGTCAGCGGATTGGACGGCGTCTCCAGGTAGAACATCTTCGTTTCGGGCCGCACCGCAGCCTCCCACGCCGCCGCGTCGGTCAGTGGCACGTAGGTGGTCTGCACGCCGTAGCGCCCGAACATGTTGAAGAGCTGCGCGGTGGCGCCGAACACGCCGGCCGAGGACACGATGTGCTCGCCGCCCTTCACCACGCCCATCACCACCGCCAGGATCGCGGACATTCCCGACGCCGTTGCGAGGCAGGCCTCGGCGCCTTCGAGCGAGGCGAGCCGATCCTGGAATGTGCGCACCGTGGGATTGGAGAAGCGCGAGTAGACGAAGCCCTCCTCGTCACCGCTGAAGCGCGCGGCAGCCTGCGCAGCGCTCGTGAAGACGAAGCTGGAGGTGAGGAAGAGCGGCTCGGCGTGCTCGCCGAACTGGGTGCGCTCGATGCCGGCGCGCACCGCGCGCGTCTCGAAGCCGAGATCGGCGAGCGGGTCGTGGGGAAGGTCGTGTTCGTTCATGGGGTCTCGCGTTCGCGCCGGCCCGGCCGCGCCGCCTGCCGGGGGCGCGGCACGCCGCCCGGGGCATCCGGGCCGCGCTGCCGCTCAGTCGGCGGGGGTCGAAAACTGCAGGTTCATCTGGTTGCGCACCGGCTCGTCCTCGCCCTGCTGGGGCTTGGGCGCCTCGTTGCGCGCACTCTCGATCCGGTCCAGGTACTCCGGCGTGACGTCGCCGGTGACGTAGATGCCGTTGAAGCAGGAGGCCTCGAAGCGGGTGAGCGCCGGGTTCACGTCGGTGACCGAGCGCATCATCGCGTCGATGTCCTGGTAGACCAGCGCGTCCGCGCCGATCGACAGGCGGATCTCGTCGTCGCTGCGGCCGCTGGCGATCAGCTCGCGCCGCGTGGGCATGTCGATGCCGTACACGTTCGGGAAGCGCACCGGCGGCGAGGCCGAGGCGAAGTACACCTTGTTCGCGCCGGAGTCGCGCGCCATCTGCACGATCTCGTGGGAGGTGGTGCCGCGCACGATGGAATCGTCCACCAGCAGCACGTTCTTGCCCTTGAACTCGACGCTCATCGCGTTGAGCTTCTGCCGCACCGACTTCTTGCGCACCGCCTGCCCCGGCATGATGAAGGTCCGACCCACGTATCGGTTCTTCAGGAAGCCCTCCCGATACTGGAGGTTCAGCTTCATGGCGAGCTGCATCGCGGAGGGGCGCGAGGTGTCGGGAATGGGCATCACCACGTCGATGTCGCCCAGCCGCAGCTCGCTCGCGATCTTCTCGGCGAGGTATTCGCCCATGCGCAGCCGCGCATCGTAGACCGAGGCGCCGTCGATCAGCGCATCGGGACGCGCGAAATACACGTATTCGAAGATGCAGGGATTCAGCGACGCGCCCGGCGCGCACTGGCGCGAGTGGAAGTTGCCGTCGAGGTCGATGAACACCGCCTCCCCCGGCGCCACGTCGCGCACCAGCCGGAAGCCCAGGCCTTCGAGCACCACCGACTCCGAGGACACCATGTGCTCGACGCCGTCGTCGGTCTCGTTCACGCCGTAGCACAGCGGCCGGATGCCGTACGGATCGCGGAAGGCGAGCAGGCCGTAGCCGGCGATCTCGGCGACGCATGCATAGGCGCCGCGCGCGCGGCGGTGCACGGCGGACACCGCGCGGAAGATGGCGTCCGGATCGAGGCTCACGCCCACCGCAGCTTCCTGCAGCTCGTGCGCCAGCACGTTGAGCAGGACCTCCGAGTCGGAGTCGGTGTTGATGTGGCGCAGGTCGCGCGAGAACAGTTCCTCGCCGAGCTGGCGCGAGTTGGTCAGGTTGCCGTTGTGCGCGAAGGTGATGCCGAAGGGCGCGTTCACGTAGAAGGGCTGCGCCTCCTCGGAATTGGCCGCCGAGCCCGCGGTGGGATAGCGCACGTGGCCGATGCCGCTGTGGCCGGGCAGCGCGCGCATGTTCCGCGTGCGGAACACGTCGCGTACCAGGCCGTTGGCCTTGTGCATGTAGAAGGACTTGCCCATCGCGGTGGCGATGCCCGCCGCGTCCTGCCCTCGGTGCTGCAGCAGCAGCAGCCCGTCATAGAGCAGCTGGTTTACCGGACCGCGGGAGACGACTCCCAGGATTCCACACATCGGAGCCCTCGCTTTCAGGTTTGGCGAAAATCGCCGCCACGTTGCGGCAGGTGCGGCTCGACCCAATCGACCAGCGCCTCGAGCAGCGGGCGCGAAAGCGCATCCCGCCAGGCCGAAGTCTGGTCCAATTCGAGCGAACGCGCAGCAACAGCGGCGACCAGGATGAGCAGGAGCGCGCGCGCAGCGCCCAGCGCGCCGCCCAGCCCGCGATCGGCCCCGCCTAGGCCGATCTTTCCGAGAAGACTGGCGGTCAGCCCGCCCAGCAGCTTGACCGCCACCAGGATGGCGACGAACAGCAGAACGATCACGACCCAGGGCTGCGCTTCCATCCGCGTGGCCTCGATGACCGGGGGCGAGAACATCGGCGCCCCGATCAGCGCGGCGATCCAGGCGGCCAGCCCGAACACCGTGCGCACCAGCCCGCGCCAGATGCCCAGGACGATCGACAGCAGGAAGACGATCAGGACGAACCAGTCCCAGGCGGTGAAGGAGGACAGCGATAGCCCGGTCATCGGGCGTCAGGGCGCGATCAGCGCAGACTCCACGCCCGCGGCCTTCAGCGCTGCATGCGCCTTCTCGGCAGCCTCGCGGCTGGCGAAGGGCCCAACGCGCACCCGGATCCGGGGGCCCTGGTTCGTGCTGATCTTCTCTGTATACGCTTTGAAGCCCGCCTTGCTGACCCGCGCAAGCTGCCCGGCCGCACTCTTCTCGCTGGCGAAGGCACCCGCCTGCAGCACGAAACCGCTGCGGTTGTCGGCGGTGCGCGGCTCGGGCCGGGCTTCCAGCTTCGGCTGCTGCGCGGGCACGGACAGCGAAGGCGGAGCACCCGCGGCCGCGGCGGCGGACTTCGCGGCACCGGCGTCCGCCGCGCTGGCTGGAGTCTTGGCCGGAACCTTCGAAGTGGCGGAAGAAGCGCTCTCGCGCGACGCGCTGGCCGCCCCGGAGGCACTGGCTGCGACCGCGGAGACTGCACCAGCCGCGGAAGCTGCCGAGCCCGTGCCGGCAGCGGCGTCGCTGCCAGCCTCCGCCTCGGGATCCGGCAGCGCCTCGCCTGCGGCGTCCTCGTCCTGGGCGCGCGCCGTGGCGCCCTCCCCGGCTCGCGCTGCGCCGCCGATCACGCCCTGCACCGCGCCGTCCTCGGCGTCGCGCAGCGGGGTGTCCCGCGACGGGATGCGCACCTGGACGTCCTCGCGCGCATGGCGCGGCTCGGAGTCGAGGATGATGGGCAGGAGGATCGCGGCCAGCAGGCAGACGGCCGCAGCACCGACGAGGCGGCGGCGGGCTCGCTTCTTCTGGGGCAACGCGGGGTCGAGGGCGCCGTTCTTCCCGGCGGACGAGTTGCGCGTGGCCATATGGGAGCGGGTAAGGGAGCCTGTGGGATCAGCCGCGGCGCTGGCGCGATTCGAGCACGTCAGCCACGGTCAGGAAGGAACCGAAGACCACGATTCTATCATCCTGACCTGCCCGTTCCTGGGCGGAGGCCAGTGCATCGCGAGGCGTCGCGTGCGTCTCCACGATTCGATCTTCGCCCGCGCTCACGCCGGCCGCAGCCAGCCGCTCCACGAGGGTTTCCTTGCTCGCGGCACGCTCGCCCGGCAGGTCGACCAGCAGCCAGTTCCGGATGCGGTCCTTCAGGTGCCCGACCATCGCCTCGATGTCCTTGTCGGCCATCGCGCCGAACACGCCCCAGGTGGTGCGCGACGGGCCCATGCCGTCGAGGTTGTTGGCCAGGTGCGCGGCAGCGTGCGGATTGTGCGCGACGTCCAGCACCACCGGCGGACGCCCGGGCAGCACCTGGAAGCGTCCCGGGAGCTCCACCGTGGCAAAGCCCTGGCGCACCGCCTGTTGCGACACCGGAAGGCGCTCGCGCAGGGCTTCGAGCGCGGCAAGCACGCCGGAGGCGTTCAGCAGCTGGTTCGCGCCGCGCAGCGCCGGATAGGCCAGGCTGCTGCGGCGCTGTCCGCGCCCGCCATAGGACCACTGCTGGCGGTCGCCGGAGTAGTTGTAGTCGCGCCCGAAGAGCCAGAGATCGGCGTCGATCTCGCGCGCGTAGTCGACCAGCGAGGTCGGCGGGACGGGATCGCTGCAGATCGCAGGGCGCCCGGTGCGGAACACGTGCGCCTTCTCCCAGCCGATTTTCTCGCGGGTGCTGCCGAGGAAATCGGTGTGGTCGATGTCGATGCAGGTGACGATCGCGCAGTCCGCGTCGACGACGTTGACCGCGTCGAGCCGGCCGCCGAGGCCCACCTCGAGGATGGCGACGTCCGGCGCGGCCTGCGCGAACAGGCGCAGGATGGCCAGCGTGGTGAACTCGAAGTAGGTGAGCGCGGTGTCGCCGCGCGCACCCTCCACCGCCTCGAAGTGCGGCAGCAGCTGCTCGTCGGTCGCCGGCGCACCGTCCAGCCGGGCCCGCTCGTTGAAGTGAACCAGGTGCGGCGACGTGTAGAGCGCCACCCGGTAGCCCGCCTGCAGCAGGATGGCCTCGAGCATCGCGCAGGTGGAGCCCTTGCCGTTGGTGCCGGCCACCGTGATCACGGTGCACGGCAGGCGCAGCTCCAGGCGGTCGGCCACGGCGCGCACGCGCTCCAGGCCGAGCTCGATGTTGCGGGGGTGGAGCCTCTCGATCCAGGCGAGCCAGTCGGCCAGCGTGACGGGAAGCGAGGCGGGCAGCGGGGCCTGGCTCACGCGACGGCGTCGCTGGGCTGGCGCAGCAGCAGCGCGAGCAGGCGCGCGATCTCCTCGCGCATCTGGCGGCGGTCGACGATCATGTCGATCGCGCCCTTCTCCAGCAGGAACTCGGCGCGCTGGAAGCCCTCGGGGAGCTTCTCGCGCACGGTCTGCTCGATGACGCGCGGGCCGGCAAAGCCGATCAGCGCCTTGGGCTCGGCGATGACCACGTCGCCCAGGAAGCAGAAGCTTGCGGACACGCCGCCCATCGTGGGATCGGTGAGCACCGAGATGTACGGCAGCTTCTTCTCGGACAGGCGCGTGAGCATCGCGGTGGTCTTGGCCATCTGCATCAGCGAGAGCACGCCCTCCTGCATCCGCGCGCCGCCCGAGGCGGCCACCGACACGAAGGGAACCTTCTGCTCGATCGCGGCCTGCACGCCGCGCGCGAAGCGCTCGCCGACCACGGAACCCATCGAGCCGCCCATGAATTCGAACTCGAAGGCCGCCGCCACCACCGGAACGGTGCGGATGGCGCCGCCCAGCACGACGAGCGCGTCGGTCTCCTCGGTATCCTCGAGCGCCTCCTGCAGGCGGTCGGCGTACTTGCGGCTGTCCTTGAACTTGAGCGCGTCGACCGGCAGCACCTCCTGGCCGATCTCGTACCGGCCCTCGGGGTCGAGCAGCGTGTCGAGCCGCTTGCGCGCGCGCAGGCGAAGATGGTGGCCGCACTTGGGGCAGACGTGCAGGTTGCTCTCGAGGTCGGCGCCATACAGCACCTCGTCGCAGGACGGGCACTTCACCCACAGCCCCTCGGGCACCCTCCTGGCGCCCGCATTCGAGCGCTTGATGCGCGGGGGCAGCAGTTTGTCGAGCCAGGTCATGAGGAATCCTCGGTCAGGCGGTCGCGGCGGCGGCCGCGGCGGGTTTGAGTTCGTCCAGCGCGGCGCGCACTTCGGCGATGAAGGCGGCGGCGCGGGCCGGCGCGCCGGCGGGCTCGCCGTCCTCGAGGAGCTGGATCATGCGCGAGCCGATGATCACTGCGTCGGCATGGGTGGCGATCGCCTTGGCGGTGGCGGCGTCGCGGATGCCGAAGCCCACGCCCACCGGCAGCGACGTGCTGCGCTTGATCCGGTCGACGCGCTGCGCGACCTCGGCGGTGTCCAGGTTCCCTGCCCCGGTGATGCCCTTGAGCGACACGTAGTAGACGTAGCCCGACGCCAGCCGCGCCACCTGCTCGATGCGATCGTCGCCCGAGGTGGGCGCCAGCAGGAACACCATGTCGATGCCGCGGGCGCGCGCGGCTGCCGTGAAGTCCTCGGACTCCTCGGGCGGATAGTCGACGACGATCAGGCCGTCGACCCCGGCGCTGAGCGCCTCGTCGAGGAACAGCCCCACGCCCATGCGCTCCACCGGGTTGGCATAGCCCATCAGCACCACCGGCGTGAGGTCGTCGGTGTGGCGGAACTCGCGCACCATCGCCAGCACGTCGCGCAGGCCGATGCCGCGCGCCAGCGCTGCTTCGTTCGCGCGCTGGATGACGGGGCCGTCGGCCATCGGGTCGGAGAACGGCACGCCGAGCTCGATCGCGTCGGCGCCGGAGGCCACCATCGCGTGCATCAGCGGCACGGTGATCTCGCGGCCCGGATGGCCGGCGGTGACGTAGGGGATGAGGGCCTTGCGGTGCGCGGAAGCGAGCCGCGCGAAGGAAGCTTCGATTCGCGACATCAGAAGTCCAGCCCTGCGCGCTGCGCGACGGTGTGCATGTCCTTGTCGCCGCGGCCGGAAAGGTTCACGAGGACGATCTGGTCCTTGGGCAGCGTCGGCGCCAGCTTGGCGGCGTAGGCGATCGCATGGCTGGTCTCCAGCGCGGGGATGATGCCCTCGATGCGGCAGCAGTCGTGGAAGGCCTTGAGCGCCTCGGTGTCGTCGATGGCCACGTACTCGGCCCGGCCGATGTCCTTGAGCCAGGCATGCTCCGGGCCGACGCCGGGGTAGTCCAGGCCGGCGGACACCGAATGCGTGTCGGCGACCTGGCCGTTCTCGTCCTGCAGCAGGTAGGTGCGGTTGCCGTGCAGCACGCCAGGCGTGCCCTTGAGCAGCGAGGCGGAGTGGCGGCCGGTGTCCAGCCCGTCGCCCGCGGCTTCGACGCCGACGAGCCTGACGCCGGCAACGTCGATGTAGGGGTGGAAGATGCCGATGGCGTTGGAGCCGCCGCCGACGCAGGCGACGATGTAGTCCGGCTGGCGCCCCGCCATCTCGGGCATCTGGCGCTTGCACTCCTCGCCGATCACCGACTGGAAGTCGCGCACCATCATCGGGTACGGATGCGGCCCGGCCACCGTGCCGATGATGTAGAAGGTGTCCTCGACGTTGGTGACCCAGTCGCGCATCGCCTCGTTGAGCGCGTCCTTGAGCGTCTTCGAGCCGGACTCCACCGGCACCACTTCGGCGCCCAGCAGGCGCATCCGGTAGACGTTCTGCGCCTGGCGGGCGACGTCCGTGGATCCCATGTAGACCACGCACTTCATGCCGTAGCGCGCCGCCACGGTGGCGGTGGCCACGCCGTGCTGGCCGGCGCCGGTCTCGGCGATCACCCGCGGCTTGCCCATGCGCTTGGCGAGCAGCGCCTGGCCGATCGTGTTGTTGACCTTGTGCGCGCCGGTGTGGTTCAGGTCCTCGCGCTTGAAGTAGATCTGCGCCCCGCCCAGCATCTGCGACCAGCGCTTGGCGTGGTAGATCGGGGTGGGCCGGCCCACGAAGTGCTCGAGCTCGTCCTTGAACTCGGCCACGAACTCGGGGTCCGCGCGGTAGCGTTCGCAGGCGTCGCGCAGCTCGTCGAGCGCGTGCACCAGGGTCTCGGCGACGAACACGCCGCCATACGGGCCGAAGTGGCCCCGGGAATCCGGAAAATCGTAAGGCTTCATCGAGTCGATGTCTGGCACAGCTTTGCGTCGGCGCGCAGCACTTCGGCCACGAACCGCTCCATCCGCGCAAGTGCCTTGCGGCGCGGATCGTCGGACTGGATGCCGCTCGAGACGTCGACCGCCGCAGGGCGGACCGCCGCGATCGCGTCGGCGACGTTATCGGGGGTCAGGCCGCCCGACAGGACGACCGGCAGCGGCCGAACCGCCGGAATCCAGGACCAGTCGAAACCGGTGCCACTGCCGCCGTACCCATGGCTGAACGAATCGAGAAGCAAGGCTTCGGCCTGGCCGAAACGATCGAAGGATTCTAGCAAAACGCCTGCCGAGCGCATTCGAACGGCCCGCCACCAGGCAAGGCCATCGGGCACCGACGCCAGGCAGCGCTCGGGCGATTCGTCGCCGTGGAACTGGATCACGTCGAGCCCGACGCGGCTCGCGACGCGCCGCACCTCGGCGGGCTCCGCGTTGACGAAGAGGCCGACCGCCGACACCCACGAGGGCAGGACGCGGCGCAGCGCCGCAGCCGCGTCCTCGTCGAGGTGGCGCGGGCTCTTCGCATAGAAGACGAAACCGGCCGCGTCGATGCCGAGCGCCGCCGCATCGCGCAGGTCGCCCGCATCGGTGAAGCCGCAGAACTTGATCCGGGTTCTCATCGCAGGATCCGGGATTTCATCGCAAGGCCGCCAGCATGCCGTCCAGGCCCTCGTCCGGGCCCCAGGAGTCCACTCCGAAGCGCGAATCGTAGCGGACGCCGTCGAGGTACAGGCCGTCCGGCGCGAAGGTGGGCGCGGCCAGGCGGCGGTCGCGCGAAGCCAGCACCTCGCCGACCCACTCGACCGGCCGCCTGCCGTCGGCAGCCATCAGCAGCGTGCCGACGATGTTGCGGATCATGTGGTGCAGGAAGGCATTGCCCACGAAGCTCATCAGCAGCAGCGGTCCGTGCTCGGCGACCTCGATCGAGTCGATCCGGCGCACCGGCGAGGCCGCCTGGCATTCCGACGAGCGAAAGGCGGAGAAATCGTGCTCGCCGACGAGCATGGACGCCGACTCGCGCAGCCGGTCGGTGTCGATCGGCCGGAAGGTCCACCCTGCCCGGCCCGCCAGCAAGGGATGCCTGACCGGGGAGCGATGAAGCAGGTAGCGGTAGCGCCGCAGGCTCGCCCCGTAGCGGGCGTGAAAGGCGTCGTCGACCTCGCGAGCCTCGCGCACCGCCACCTGCGGCGGAAGGTGCGCGTTGACGCCGCGCACCCAGGCGCTGGCGGGGCGCTCGGCCCGGCTGTCGAAATGCACCACCTGCCGCAGCCCGTGCACGCCGGCGTCGGTGCGCCCGGCGCAGATCGTGGCGACCGGGTGACCGGCGATGGCGGCGAGCGCCTGCTCGAGGTGGTCCTGGACCCCTCTGCCGGTGGGCTGGGTCTGCCAGCCCTGGAAGGCGCTCCCGTCGTAGGCGAGGATCAGCGCGAGGCGCGCCACGGGCAGGCCTCCGCCGACGGCATCATCCGATGCGTGCCAGCATCGCCTGCGCCTTGCGCTTCTGCTCCGCGTCGCCGCCGCGCACGACCTCGTCGAGCAGCTCGCGCGCGCCGTCCTTGTCGCCGATCTCTTCGTAGGCCGAAGCCAGGTCGAGCTTGGTCGCCATCTCCTGCCACTGCGGCGAGTCGCCCTCGGCCGGCACCACGTCGAGCGCGGCGATGTCCAGCGCGCTGACCTCGGACTCGAAGGCGGCGGCCGCCTTGGCGCCCTTGGTGTCGAGCTCCTCGAGCGCCGGCAGGTCGACCCGGAAGTCGCCCAGCTCGGCAAAGGCCGGGGCCTCTTCGACGGCGGCATCCTTGCCGTCGGCCGCCGCCTTCGGGCTGCCGAAATCGAGCGTGGGAAGGTCGAAGCGGCCGTCGACCGCACGCTCGAGCTCGCTGCGGCCGTCGTCGGCGGCCCTGGCGGCGGCATCGGCGAGCTCGTCGGCCGGCCGGCCGATCGAGGTGTCGACCGACAGCGCGAAGTCAAGCGGCGCCTCGGAATCGTCGGCGATCCGGCCCGACATGTCGCGGGTCTCGGCGAATGCGCGCTGCTCGTCGTCGGGCTTGCCGGCCGCCGGCGCGGGGGCGACGCCGAGGGCGAGATCCTCGTCCGCACCCGCCTCCTGGCGGACCTCTTCGGCGAGCTGGTCGAAGGCCGCGCCCTGCGCCTCGTATTCCGCCGTCATCGCGTCGGCCTCGGCAGCGTCGAGGTCCGCGATGGCCTGGTCGTCGGCATCCGCGTTGTAGAGCGGGTTGGAGGGATCGAGCGACAGGCCCAGCGTGACCACCTTGGGCCACTCCTCGTTCTCGCCGCCGGTCATCTCGTACATCTCGGCGGCCAACAGCCCGAATGCCGCAGCGTCCTTCCGGCCCGCGGCGATCTCGAGCAGCTTCATGCGGATCGGCTGGCGGTCCGGCTGGCGCTTGAGCGCCTCGCGCAGGATCTCCTCGGCCTGGGCTTCGCGGCCGTAGGCGATGTAGACCTCGGCCTCGGCGATCGGATCGACCTCGGTGGAATGCACGTCGACACCGGTCTCGCGGGCGCTCGGGCCGAAGACGCTCGGGCTCGCGGTGTCGACCGCCTGCCCGCCGGTCGTGCCGAACAGGGAGTTCGCGGTGAACGCGTCGGCGGCGATCAGGCTGTCCTCGAAGTTGTCCGCCTTGCGACGGCGGCGCAGCGTGTACCAGCCGTAGGCGCCCAGCGCCACGAGGATCGCGGCCAGGCCCGGGACCAGCAGCGGGCTCTGCATCAGCTCGTCGACGAAGCTCGGCGCCGGCGCCGGAGCGGCCGGCGGCGTGGCCGGACGAGCGGCCGGAGCGGGCGCGGCCGGCGCGGCGGAAGGCGCCTGCGAGGCGGCGGGCGCCTGGCTACCGGCGCTTTCGGATGCGGGCGTGGCTGGCGCCGCGGCAGCCGGCGCCGATGCAGCGGATTCGGCAGGCGCGGCCGCCGGCGCCGATGCGCTGTCCGACGCGGCCGGCGCGGAAGCCGACGGTGCCGAAGACGCGCTGGCCGGCGCCGACACCGAGGCCGACGGCGCGGCGGCCGGTGCGGGCGTGGCCACCTGTCCGCTGACGGACGGCGCGGCGCCGCGCGCGGCCTCGACCTGCTTCTGCAGCTCGGCGAGCTGCTGGTTCTTCAGCTCGAGCAGCTTCTGCAGGTCGGTAACGTTCTTCTCGAGAAGCGCGACCCGTTCCTGCTGCTCGCGCAGCGCGGCCTCGCCGGCCACCTTCGCCTCGGCGCTGGCCTGCGCAGCGGCCGCGCCGGTTGCGCCGCCCGCGGCAGCCGCGCCCGACGACTCGGGGCGCGACAGCACCAGCTGGTCGCCGGTGGCCGCCGGCGCGGCGCCTGCGTCGACCTTCGCGGTGCCGGCGCCCGAGGCCGTGGTGCCGGCCTCGGCCGTATCGACCTTGCGGGTCTCGCCGGCAAGACGCTGGCGGTAGGCGTTGAAGTCGGCGGCCTGCATCCGGATCTGCCGCCGGGCATCCGCAGCGTCGACCGCGCGCATCGCCGCGGCGTCGGGGATCGCAAGGGTGCGGCCGGCGTAGAGCTGGTGCACCGTGCCGAAGAAGGCCTTCGGGTTGGCGTTGTAGATCGCGATGATCGCCTGCTCGGCCGTGATGTCCGCAGGCTTCACCCGGCGAGCGATGTCGGTCAGGTTCTCGCCGCGCTGCACGACGACCGAAGCTTCACCGCTGCCGGCCGACGGCGCGGGGGCGCTGGGCGCCGCTGCAGGCCGCGCCGCGGCCGGAGCGGCTGCGGGCGCCGGCGGCGCGCTGGCCGCCGCCACGCTGGCCGCCGGCGCGCTGGCCGCCGGCGCGCGTGCGGAAGCGCGCGAGGAAGGGGTTGCGGCCGGGCTCGGCGCCTGCGCGGGTCGGGCCGGCGCGGCCGTGCTTGCGGCGGGCGGCGTGACCTGGGCGAGCACCGTGTTGCCCTCCACCGTTTCACGGCCGATGCGCAGCTCCGGCGGATCGAGCAGGAAGGTGTACTCGCGAACGAAGCGGCCCGCGGCCCAGTTCAGCTCGACCAGCAGGTCGACGAAGGGCTCGTTGATCGGCTGCGTGGACGTGATCCGGACGAAGGCCCGGCCGTCGGGGCGGCGGTCGACCGCGAATCGCAGCGAGCTCAGCGCGGGATTGAACTCCATGCCGGCCTGCCGGAAGGCGTCGGGCGATGCGAGGCGGGCCGCCAGCGTGGCCAGCTCCTCGCGCGACGCCGACGTGATCTCGACTTCGGCCTGCAGCGGCTGGCCCAGCGCCGACTGAACGGTGAGCCGCCCGAGGCCGGCCGCGAAGGCCGTGGACTGCACGCCACCCGACAAGGCGGCGGCCATTGCCAGTGCCAACACGGTCGGCCTGCCCGCAATGCGCCGGAGATTCCGACGTTCGACCTCAGATTTCACGCTTGTCCCCAGACGCATCAATGGATTTTTTGAGGCTAGCATCAGCCATTTACCGGTGCAAGCTCACGCAACACTGAAACAACGCCGCCCGTCGGCGCGAACGGGCGGCTGTCGGTTCAGTCGAGCAGAATGCGCAGCATCCGGCGCAGCGGCTCCGCCGCGCCCCACAGCAGCTGGTCGCCGACCGTGAACGCGCTCAGGTACTCGGGGCCCATGGCCAGCTTGCGCAGCCTGCCCACCGGCACGCTCATCGTGCCGGTGACCGCCGTGGGCGAGAGCTCGCGAACGCTGGACTCGCGATCGTTCGGCACCAGCTTCACCCAGTCGTTGGCCCCGGCGATCAGCGCTTCGACGTCGGCCAGCGGCACGTCCTTCCTGAGCTTGATCGTGAGCGCCTGGCTGTGGCAGCGCATCGCGCCCACGCGCACGCACAGGCTCTCGATCGGGATGTGCCCTTCGCCCTGGGCCGGCAGGCCGAGGATCTTGTTGCACTCGGCGTCGCCCTTCCACTCTTCGCGCGAGGTCCCGTTGCCGAGATCCTTGTCGATCCAGGGAATCAGGCTGCCCGCCAGCGGCACCCCGAAGTGCTGGGTCGGGAAGGCGGACGAGCGCATCGTCTCGGCGACCTTGCCGTCGATTTCCAGGATGGCCGAGGCCGGATCGGCCAGCAGGCCGCGCACCGAGTCGTGGGCCGCGCCCATCTGCGCCAGCAGCTCGCGCATGTTCTGCGCGCCGGCGCCCGAGGCCGCCTGGTAGGTCATGGCGGTGATCCACTCGATCAGGCCTTCGCGGAACAGGCCGTTCAGGCCCATCATCATCAGGCTGACCGTGCAATTGCCGCCGATGAAGTCCTTCTTGCCCTGCGCGAGCGCGTCCTGGATGACCTTCAGGTTGACCGGGTCGAGGATGATCACCGAGTCGTCCTTCATCCGCAGCGTGGAGGCCGCGTCGATCCAGTAGCCGTTCCAGCCGGCCGCGCGCAGCTGCGGGAACATCTCGGTCGTCCAGTCGCCGCCCTGGCAGGTCAGGATCACGTCCATCTTCCTGAGCGCGTCGACCGAGTTCGCGTCCTGCAGCTTGCCGCCCGACGCGCCAGGCACGTCCGGGGCGTCGCCGCCCGCGTTCGAGGTGCTGAAAAACACCGGCTCGATCAGCGCGAAGTCCTTCTCCTCGCTCATCCGCTGCATCAGCACGGACCCGACCATTCCGCGCCATCCGACGATTCCGACCTTCTTCATTTCCTTCTCCTTGCGGGCGCCGCGCGGCGCCGCCGTGATTCGCGCCCGCGCTCAGAGCGCGGCCAACACCGCGTCGCCCATTTCCTTCGTGCCGACCGTCCGCTTGCCCGCCTCGGCGATGTCGGCGGTGCGGAAGCCCTGGGCCAGCACCTTGCGCACCGCGCCCTCGACCCGCTGGGCCGCGGCCTCCTGCCCGAGGGAGTGGCGCAGCAGCATGGCCGCCGACAGGATGGTGGCCAGCGGATTCGCGACGTCCTTGCCCGCGATGTCCGGCGCCGAGCCGTGGATCGGCTCGTACATGCCGAAGTTGCGCGCGTTCAGCGAGGCCGAGGGCAGCATGCCGATCGAGCCAGTCAGCATCGAGGCCTCGTCGGACAGGATGTCGCCGAACATGTTGCCGGTGACGATCACGTCGAACTGCTTCGGGTTGCGCACCAGCTGCATCGCGGCGTTGTCCACGTACATGTGGGTGAGCTCGACGTCGCGGAACTCCTGGTGCACCTCGGTGACCACGTCGCGCCAGAACTGGGTGGTCTCAAGCACGTTGGCCTTGTCGACCGAGCAGACCCGGCGCTGGCGCTTGCGCGCGGTCTCGAAGGCCAGCCGCGCGATGCGGCGGATCTCGCCCTCGGTGTAGCGCATCGTGTCGAAGCCTTCACGCTCGCCGTTCTCGTTGGTGCGCACGCCGCGCGGCTGCCCGAAGTAGATGTCGCCGGTCAGCTCGCGCAGGATCAGCAGGTCCAGCCCCGCGACCACCTCGTCCTTCAGCGTGGAGGCATGGGCGAGCTCCGGGTAGACGATCGCCGGGCGCAGGTTGGCGAAAAGGTCGAAGTGCTTGCGCAGGCGCAGCAGGCCCTGCTCGGGCCGCTTGGCGCGCGGCAGCGTGTCGTACTTGGGACCGCCGACCGCCCCGAACAGGATGCCGTCGGCCTGCTCGCACAGCCGCAGCGTGGCCTCGGGAAGCGGATCGCCCGCGCTGTCGTAGCCGGCGCCGCCCACCGGCGCGGTCTCCATCTCGACGGACAGGCCGTCGCTGGCGAGCGCCGTCAGCACGCGCATCGCCTGCTCGGTGATCTCGGGGCCGATGCCGTCGCCGGGAAGTACCGCAATCTTCATGCTGGATCCTCGTTCTGTTCAGTTCGGTGGAATCTCGAGTGCTCAAATGCGAAGGCCCGGCCTGGAATCCCAGGCCGGGCCGCGCGTGTCCTTCGCCTGCCCGCCCGGGAAGTTCAGCCGGCCAGCGTGTTCGCGAGCCACGGCTGCTCGCGCAGGCGTTTCGCCTCGAACTCGCGGATCTCGTCGGCGTGGCCCAGCGTGAGCCCGATCTCGTCGAGCCCCTTCAGCAGGCATTCCTTTCGGAACGGATCGACGTCGAAGCCGAAGCTGCGCGAGCCGTCCGCGGTGCGCACCTGCTGCGCGGGCAGGTCCACGATCAGCTCGAAGCCGTTGAAGGCGTTGACCTGGTCGAACAGCCAGTCGACCTCGCTTTCGGACAGCCGCACCGGCAACAGGCCGTTCTTGAAGCAATTGTTGAAGAAGATGTCCGCGTAGGACGGGGCGACGATCACCCGGAAGCCGTAGTCTTCGAGCGCCCAGGGCGCGTGCTCGCGCGAGGACCCGCAACCGAAGTTCTTGCGCGTGAGCAGGATGGAGGCGCCCTTGTAGCGCGGCTGGTTCAGCGGGAAATCCGGGTTCAGCGGGCGCGTGGAATTGTCCATGCCCGGCTCGCCGCGGTCGAGATAGCGCCACTCGTCGAACAGGTTCGGCCCGAAGCCGGTCCGCTTGATCGACTTCAGGAACTGCTTCGGAATGATCGCGTCGGTGTCGACGTTGGCCCGATCGAGCGGGGCCACGAGGCCGCGGTGAACCGTGAGACTGCGCATGGAATTCGTTCGCTCGTTACTTCTTGGCCGCGCCGGAGATCGTCTCCCCGGCCTTCTCGATGTCCTTGCCCACGCCGGCAACGGTGTTGCAGGCGCTCAGGGAAGCGCCCAGCAGGGCCGCCAGCACGATCGCAACCAGTTTCTTCATTCGCACAGACTCCGCTCAGAGACGCCGCACGTCGACGAAATGCCCCTCGACCGCTGCGGCTGCCGCCATCGCGGGGCTCACGAGATGGGTCCGGCCGCCGGCGCCCTGGCGGCCTTCGAAATTGCGGTTCGAGGTGGAGGCGCAACGCTCGCCCGGCTCGAGCCGATCGGCATTCATGGCCAGGCACATCGAGCAACCGGGTTCGCGCCACTCGAAGCCGGCGTCGCGGAAGATCTTGTCCAGGCCCTCGGCCTCGGCCTGTGCCTTGACCACGCCCGACCCGGGCACGACCATGACCAGCTTGACGTTGGACGCCTTGCGCCGGCCGCGCACCACCGCCGCCGCCTGGCGCAGGTCCTCGATCCGCGAGTTCGTGCACGAGCCGATGAACACCTTGTCCACGCGGATCTCGGAGATCGGCGTGTTCGGCTTCAGGCCCATGTACTGCAGCGCGCGCTCCATGCCCTCGCGGCGCACCGGATCCTTTTCCTTGTCGGGGTCGGGCACCCGCTCGTCGATCGCGACGACCATCTCGGGCGAGGTGCCCCAGGTGACCTGCGGACGCAGCTGCGAGGCGTCGATGTCGACCACCAGGTCGAACTTCGCGCCGGGATCGGAGCGCAGCTCGCGCCAGAGCGGCACCGCGCGGTCCCAGTCGGGGCCGGCCGGCGCCATCGGCTTGCCTTTCAGGTAGGAGAGCGTGACATCGTCGACCGCCACCATGCCCGAGCGCGCGCCGGCCTCGATGGCCATGGTGCAGAGGGTCATCCGGCCTTCCATCGACAGTCCGCGGATCGTGGAGCCGCCGAACTCGATGGCGTAGCCGGTGCCGCCGGCCGTGCCGATCCGGCCGATGACCGCGAGCACGATGTCCTTGGCGCCCACGCCCTTGGGCAGCTGGCCCTCGACCTGGACCAGCATGTTCTTCATCTTCTTGGCGAGCAGCGTCTGCGTGGCCAGCGCATGCTCGACCTCGGAGGTGCCGATGCCGAAGGCCAGGCAGGCGAAGGCGCCGTGCGTGCTGGTGTGCGAGTCGCCGCAGACCACGGTCATGCCGGGCAGCGTGGCGCCCTGCTCCGGGCCGATCACGTGGACGATGCCCTGCCGCCGGTCGTTGATGTCGAAATAGGTGATGCCGAAGTCGCGGGCGTTCTCGTCGAGCGTCTCGACCTGCAGCCGCGAGATCGGGTCGTCGATGCCGCGCGAGCGGTCGGTGGTCGGCACGTTGTGGTCGACCACGGCCAGGTTGGCGGACACGCGCCAGGGCTTGCGGCCGGCCAGCTTGAGGCCTTCGAAGGCCTGCGGGCTGGTGACCTCGTGAACGAGGTGCCGGTCGATGTAGATCAGGGCCGTGCCGTCGTCTTCCTTGCGGACGACGTGGGCATCCCAGAGCTTGTCGTAGAGCGTGCGCGGCGCGAGCGACATGGAACCTGGTCGAAAGTCGGTGGAGAACTGCCGGACCGCATCCTGACGGACGTGTCCGGCGCAGACTGTCGATTATGCCACGCGCGCCCCGCGCCCGACGCCCTCGGCGGCCGCTCAGCGCCGCGCGCGCGCCTGCTCGTAGAGCGGCATGACCCGCGCCGAATAGACCTCCAGGTCCGACAGCCGGGTCTCGGGCGACGGGTGGGTGCTCAGGAACTCGGGGCCGCGCGAGCCGCCGTTGGCCATCATCTTGCGCCACAGCGACATCGCGGCGCGGGGGTCGTAGCCTGCGCGGGCCGCCAGCTCCACGCCGATCCGGTCGGCCTCGGTCTCGTGCAGGCGGCTGTTGGGCAGTCCGAAGAAGGTCTTGTAGAACAGGCCCCCGAGGTCCATCGAAGCCTGGCCGCCCCCGATCGCCATGACCGCGCCGCTCAGCAGCACCTGCGCGCCGAGCTGCTCGGAGGCCCGCTCGCGGGCATGCTCGCGCAGCGCGTGGGCGATCTCGTGCCCGACGATGGCGGCGATCTCGTCGTCGCTCAGGTTCAGCTTGGTGATGAGCCCGGTGTAGACCGCGATCTTGCCGCCCGGCATGCACCAGGCGTTCATCTCGTCGGAGCGGATCACGTTGACTTCCCAGTTCCAGCGCGTCGCCTCGGGCCGGAAGGCGCCGGCCGCCGGGATCAGCCGGCCGGTGATCGCGCGGACCCGGTTGGTGAGCGCGGCGTCGGCGTTCAGGTCGCCCTGCTGGCGTTCCTTGCTCAGCACCTCGCGGTAACTGAGCTCCGCCTGCTCGCGCAGCTGGGCCTCGGAGATCAGCGGCGACATCCGCTGCGTGCGCTCGACCCCGACCGCGCCGCCGGCCGTGGTCTGCACCGACTGGCAGCCGGCAAGGAGCGCCGCCACAGAGAGCGCGCCGGCCGCTGCCGCGCGGGCGGCAAGGGCCGCGCGCCCCGCGCGGGCGGATCGATCGGCGACCCGGCCATCCTTCAAGACTCGATTGGAAGGCTTCATCCTGGCGTTTCCTCCGTACGGTCCCCGTTTCTCACCCGGCCATCGGGCGCCCCGGACGGGACGACCCGGCGCAGCGCCAGCCAGCCCAGCCCGGCAGCGAGCCCGGCCACCACGAAGGTAGCGTCCGGAGACACCGCGGTCCAGACCCAGCTGGCCACCAGCACGCCC
>JBKHVS010000041.1:0-21302 GCA_046569945.1 Gammaproteobacteria bacterium
TCCGGGTTGCTCGCCAGGTAGTTCGACGGCGAGCTGGCGTCCAGCAGCATCCGCACCGCGAACTCCAGCAGCTGCGTGTGGTATTCGGTGACCCCGCCGACCTCGCCCACCGCCTCCTTCATCAGCGCGGCGTTGTTCTGGTACGCCCGCGCGTAGACGTTGAAGGGGAAGCGGTTCCAGGCTTCGCCGGCGAAGCGCCGGTCCGCTTCGCCCTCGAACTCGTCGGCGGGCGACACCGCCTCGCCGCCCAGCGCCCGCAGCGCGAAGGCCCAGGTGTCCTGCGCGCGGTCGAGCGCCTGCTTCTGCAGTTCCGTCTGCCTGGCCGGCGACTGCGCCAGGTGCATCGCCCAGTCGGCCCATGCGGTGGTGAACGCCGTGGGCGTCATGCCGGCGGTCATCTGTGCGATCTGGGCGCGGAACTCGCGATCGAAGTCCTGGGTCGCGGGCGAGCGGCTCTTCGGTTTGGCCATCGGGGTCTCCTCGTTTCTTGCACCATTCGAATCCAGTCTAAGGCAACATGCAGGCCTCGGAAACCGAGCCCGGCCGGCAGCGTGGAGCTGCGATTCCGGCGCGCCGACGAACCTGGGAGACGGGATGGCTGGCGTTCTAAGCGAGCAACACGGCACTGTGAGGGTCCTCACGCTGGACGACTCGGCCACGCTCAATGCCATGACTCCGGCGATGCTGGGCGGGCTCGCAGCTGCGATCGCGGAGGCCACCTCGGATCCGGTCGTGCGCTGCGTGCTGCTCACCGGCGCCGGGCGCGGCTTCTGCTCCGGCCAGAACCTGAAGGGCGGAGACCTCTTCCCCGAGGGCGTGCTAGACGGGGTGATGAAGCACTACTGGCCGGCCTTCCGCGCGATCCGCGAGTGCCCGGTGCCGGTGGTCGTGGCGGTCAACGGGGTTGCCGCCGGCGGCGGCTGCAGTCTGGCGCTGGCCGCGGACATGATCGTGGCGGCGCGCTCCGCGAGCTTCCTGCAGGTCTTCAGTCGCATCGCCCTCGTCCCGGACCTCGGTTCCACGTGGCTGCTGCCGCGCCTCGTCGGCCGCCAGCGCGCACTGGAGATGATGATGCTCAACGAGCCTCTGTCTGCCGAGCGGGCGCGCGACTGGGGGATCGTGCGCGAGGTGTTCGACGACCACGCGCTGCTCGACGGCGCGCTGGCGCTCGCGCAGCGGCTGGCCCAAGGCCCCACCCGCGCGCTGGTGGCCACGCGCCGGCTCGTCGACGAGGGCGAGCACGCCACCTACGAGACGCAGTTCCGCCGCGAACTCGAGGTGCAGGCGGACGTGCGCACGAGCGCGGATGCGCTCGAAGGGAGGACGGCCTTCGTGGAGCGCCGCCCTCCCCGCTTCACGGGAGGCTGAGCCTGCGGCCTTGCGCACGCCGCTTCAGCGGACAACGGCCCGGGCCGCTTCGCCCCCTGCCGAGCGGGCGTCAGCCGCCGGGCTCGACCTCCGGGCAGTGTCGCGACATACTTGAAACGATGCGCAACGCCGGCTTCTTCGAGAGCATGAAGGTCTTCCGCCTGGACATCCGCCCCGGGCCCGAGCGCGCAAGGAGCGCGGTCCGGGCATTGGACGTGCCGCTCGCGGCCGGGCGCTGCGCAGAAGGCCGCTCGAGCGGAGACCTGACGTGAACGCGGGCGAGCCTCTGAAGCGGCCGTCCGCTGCGGCGGGGCCGCCGTTGCGCATCGGCGTGTCCGCCCGGATCCTGCATCCCCAGGGGGCCAACTCGCTGGGCTTCCGCGGCAAGACGCTGCAGTACCTGGAGGCGTCGGTCGCGCACTGGCTGATGGCCTCTGGCGCAATGGTGTTCATGGTGCCGACGCTCGAGGCCCGCTCGAGCGTGCGGCGCTCGGCGGTGTCGGTTCGCGACTACGTCGACGCGCTCGACGGCCTGGTGCTGCAGGGAGGCGCGGACGTCAGCCCGGCCACCTACGGCGAACGGCCGGCGCGGCCCGAGTGGAGCGGCGACCGCGTTCGCGACATGTACGAGATCGAGCTGCTGTGGTCCTTCGTGTTCCAGCAGAAGCCGGTGCTCGGCATCTGCCGCGGCATGCAGCTGATCAACGTCGCCTTCAATGGCAGCCTGCACCAGGACATCGTCACCGAGGTGCCGCAGGCCATCCCGCATGTCGACACATCGCTGTACGACGAGCTGCATCATCCGGTCGAGTTCAGCCCCGGCAGCCTCTTGTCGTCCATCTATGGCGAGCAGACCAGGGCGCGGGTCAACAGCATCCATCATCAGTGCGTCAAGCGGCTCGGAAACGGCCTGCTGGTCGAAGCCCGCAGCCCGCAGGACCGCGTGATCGAGGCCATTCGCTGGACCGGGTCGAGCTTCGTGGTCGGCGTGCAGTGGCATCCGGAGTTCCACCTGCCGACCCACACCGACCTGCTCGACAGTGGGCCGATCGTCAGCGAGTTCCTCAGGGATTGCCGCGAGCGCAAGGACCTGCGCGCGGAGCGCGCCGACGCGGCCAGGCAGGGCTGAGGGGCGCGCCGCAGCCGCCGCGCCGGCGCCGGCGCCGCAAGGATCACTGCTTCACCGAACGCGAGACATCCGAGCCATGGCGAACGACGATCCGACTGCCGCTTCCCACATCTCCGCCGTCTGGCCTGGCCAGTCGAATCCTCGCGGCGCCCTCTGGGACGGCGAAGGCGTCAATTTCGCGCTCTTCTCCGAGAATGCGGAGAAGGTGGAGTTGTGCCTGTTCGATCCGAGCGGGCAGAAGGAGGTGCGGCGCATCGTCCTGCCCGAGTACACGGACCAGGTCTGGCACGGGTACCTGCCCGAGGCACGGCCCGGACTGCTCTACGGGTATCGGGTCCACGGCCCCTACGACCCCGCCCGCGGACACCGCTGCAACCCCAACAAGCTGCTGCTCGATCCCTACGCGCGCAACATCGTGGGGCGCCTGCAGTGGAACGACGCACTGTTCGGCTACACGGTGGGGCACCCCGATGGCGACATCTCCTTCGACGAGCGGGATTCTGCCCCCTTCATGCCACGCTGCAAGGTGATCGAACCCGCCTTCACCTGGGGCAACGACAGGCCGCCCGGCGTGCCGTGGAACGACATGGTCGTCTACGAACTCCACGTGCGCGGGTTCACCATGCGCCATCCCGACGTGCCGCCGCACCTGCGCGGCACCTATGCCGGGCTGGCCTGCGCGCCCGTGATCGAGTACCTGAAGCGGCTCGGGGTGACCACGGTCGAGCTGATGCCGGTGCACAGCTTCATCGACGACCGGAGCCTCGTCGAGCGCGGGCTGTCGAACTACTGGGGCTACAACACCATCGGCTATTTTGCGCCCGAGACCTTCTACTCGGCCTCCGGGAAGGTCAGCGAGTTCAAGACGATGGTGAAGACGCTTCACTCGGCCGGCATCGAAGTGATCCTGGACGTGGTCTACAACCACACGGCCGAGGGCAACGAGTTCGGGCCGACCCTGTCGTTCCGCGGCATCGACAACCAGGCGTACTACCGTCTGGTGCCCGAGCAGGCGCGGCACTACATGGACTTCACCGGCTGTGGCAACACGCTGAACATGGTGCATCCGCGGGTGCTGCAGCTGATGATGGACTCGCTGCGCTACTGGGTAACCGAAATGCACGTCGACGGGTTTCGCTTCGACCTTGCCTCGGCGCTGGCGCGTGAACTGCACGACGTCGACCGTCTCGGCGCGTTCTTCGACATCCTGCGCCAGGACCCGGTGCTGTCGAGGGTCAAGCTGATTGCCGAGCCCTGGGACCTCGGAGCCGGCGGCTACCAGGTGGGGAACTTCCCGGTCGGGTGGGCCGAGTGGAACGACCGCTACCGCGACACGATGCGCGCGTACTGGAAGGGGGATGGCGGGCTCATCGGCGAGTTCGCCAACCGGCTGACCGGCTCGAGCGATCTCTACAACCGATCGAGCCGCCGACCCTATGCCAGCATCAACTTCATCACCGCGCACGCCGGCTTCACGCTCGACGACCTGGTCTCCTACAACGACAAGCTCAACGAGGCGAACGGCGAACAGAACCGGGACGGCAGCAGCCACAATCTATCGTGGAACTGCGGCGTCGAAGGGCCGGCCGATGACCCCGCCGTCCGGATTCTTCGCGAGCGCCAGAAGCGCAACTTCATCGCGACGCTGCTGCTGTCGCAGGGAGTGCCGATGCTCACGGCCGGCGACGAGATCGGCCGAACGCAGGGAGGCAACAACAACGCCTACAGCCAGGACAATCCGATCTCCTGGGTCGATTGGACGCTCGACGACGAGAAGTCTGCGCTGCTCGCCTTCACGCGCAGGATGATCGCTCTGCGGCGTGCGCACCCGGTGTTCCGCCGGCGCGACTTTTTCCAGGGGCGCGCGATCTACGGCGGCGAGGTCAGCGACATCCACTGGTTCAAGCCCGACGGCACCGAGATGACGCAGCAGGACTGGGAGCACGAGTACGCACGCGCCCTCGGTGTGCTGCTGATCGGCGAAGCACTCCAGGAGCGAGACGCGCGCGGACGCCCGGTGGTCGACGACAACTTCCTCCTCATGTTCAATGCCGGACACAAGGCGCTGCGCTTCAGGCTGCCCACCGATCGCGAGCCGCACCGCTGGCAGCTCGTCATGGACACCGCGGTCGCCAGCGGCCTCGGCGGCGGCGCAGGACAGTTCCGGGCGGGTGCGCTGTACACGGTGCAGGCGCGCGCCACCGTCCTGATGCAGTGGCTGCGCATCGAAGCCTAGCCCGGGCGGCGCGCCGATGGCGCGATTCCCCGGATCCCGGGTTCGGATGCCGCGCGCGAGGAGCCCATGGAGCGACCGATGAAGAGACGACATGACATGCCCTTCGGCACGGCTCTCCTCGACGGCGGCGGCGTTGCCTTCCGGTTGTGGGCGCCCGGCGCGCGCGATGTCGGGCTGGTGATCGACGGTGCTGCGCCGGTGCCGATGAAGGCGGGCGACGGGGGCTGGTACGCGCTCGAGGTGCCGCACGCGCGGGCCGGAACGCGTTACGGTTTCCGCGTGGGCGAGCTGACCGTGCCCGACCCGGCGTCGCGCAGCAATCCGGACGACGTGCACGCGCCCAGCGCAGTGGTCGATCCGCAGGAATACGCCTGGCAGGACGCCGCCTGGCGCGGCAGGCCCTGGCACGAGGCGGCGATCTACGAGCTTCACGTGGGCACGTTCACGCACGAGGGCACTTTCGCTGCCGCGATCGCGCAGCTCGACCATCTCGTGCGACTCGGCGTCACGGTCGTCCAGCTGATGCCGATCGCCGAGTTTCCGGGCGCGCGCAACTGGGGGTATGACGGCGTCCTGCCGTTCGCGCCCGATGCGCGCTACGGCAGGCCCGAGGACCTCAAGCGCCTGGTCGATGCCGCGCATGCCCGCGGGCTGATGGTTCTGCTCGACGTCGTCTACAACCACTTCGGCCCCGACGGCAACTACCTGCACGCCTATGCGCCGGCGTTCTTCAACCCGGGGCAACAGACCCCCTGGGGCGCGGCGATCAACTTCGACGGCCCTGGCTGCGAGACGGTGCGGGACTTCTTCATCCACAACGCGCTGTACTGGCTGGAGGAGTTCCACGTCGACGGTCTGCGGCTCGATGCCGTGCATGCGATGGCGGATGACTCTTCGCGCCACTTCTTGGAGGCGCTCGCGCGGCGGGTGCAGAAGGGCCCTGGCCGTCACCGCCCGGTGCACCTCGTCCTCGAGAACGACCGCAACGAATCGCGCTTCCTGCTGCGTGAAGCGGACGGGCGGCCGCGCATCGCCACGGCGCAATGGAACGACGACATCCACCACGCCGCCCACGTTCTCGCCACCGGGGAGCGCGACGGCTACTACGCCGACTACGCGGACCATCCGGTGCGGATGTTCGCGCGGGCGCTGGCCGAGGGCTTCGTCTACCAGGGCGAGCCGTCGCCCTACCGTGGCGGCCGAGCGCGCGGCGAACCGAGCGCGCACCTGCCTGCGGGTGCCTTCGTGAACTTCCTGCAGACCCACGACCAGGTCGGCAATCGCGCCTTCGGCGAGCGCATCGGCCAGCTCGCCGACGCCGAAGTCCTGCGCGCACTGGCGGCCTGCGTCTGGCTCGCGCCCGCGCCGCCTATGCTGTTCATGGGCGAGGAGTTCGCCGCCTCCGCGCCCTTCCTGTACTTCTGCGACTACTCCGGCGAGCTGGCCGCCGCCGTGACCAGGGGCCGGCGCGCGGAGTTCGGCCGCTTCGAACGCTTTGCCCAGCCGCAGGCGCGCGAGTCGATCCCCGACCCGAACGATCCGGCCACCTTCGCCAGAAGCGTCCTCGACTGGAGCGCGTGCGAGCGCGAACCGCACCGAGGCTGGCTGGCCTTCACGCGTGGACTCCTGACGCTGCGCCAGGCCCGGCTCGTGCCGCATCTCGCGGGCGCCGGGGGCGGCAGCTTCCGGGTGATCGATCCCGGCGGGATCCTCGTGCACTGGCCGCTCGCCCGCGGCGGCCAGCTGCACCTGCTCGCCAACCTGTCGGCCGAGCCCGCAAAGGCCCCGCAGCTGCCACAGGGCCAGCTCGTCTACGCAAGCCATCCGATCGACGCAGACCTGCCGCCCTGGTCGGTGCGGTTCTCGCTGGAGCTCGCGCATGGATGAGCGGCTCGCGGACCTGGCGCGACGCCATGGGATCTCCACCAGCTTCAGCGACGTCTGGGGCGAAGTTCGCCATGCCAGCGAGGACAGCCTGCGCCGCCTGCTGCGGGCGATGGGCGTCGATCCGCGTGCCGCCGCCGAGCCGCCGGCGTCGCCCCTGCCCCCGGTGCGCGTGCTGTACGACGACGAGGCGCGCTGGATCGTGAAGATCGCCGCGCCGACGGCGCTGCGCGCTGCGCCTCTGCAGTGGCAGATCGAGACGGAGCACGGCGAACTGCGGCAGGGCGAGTTCGTCCCCGATTCCCTGCCCTGCGAGGACGGGGAGAGTCTCCTGTGCCTCGAGCAGGTGCTGCCCGCGGGCTACCACCAGCTGCGCCTGCTGAACGCAATGGACGGCAGCAGCGCGCCGCTGGCCCGATGCCTGCTGATCGTCGCGCCGCGGCGGGCCTACCTGCCGCAGTCGCTGGCGGCGGACGACACCGGTCCCGGCCGGGTGTGGGGCCTGTCGGTGCAGCTTTATTCGCTGCGCTCCGAGCGCAACTGGGGCATCGGCGACTTCACCGACCTGCTAGAGCTGGTCGAGAGCGCCGCCTCGCTCGGCGCCGCGCTGGTCGGCGTCAATCCGCTGCACGCGCTGTTCGCACACGATCCGGAACGCGCCAGTCCGTACAGCCCCTCGAGCAGGCTCTTCCTGAACACCCTGTACCTCGACGTCGAGGCCGTCGCCGAGTACCGCGAGTGCGAGCCCGCGCGCATGCTCGTGCGCAGCGCCGCCTTCCAGCAGCGCCTTCGCGCGCTGCGCAGCACCGGGCTGGTCGACTACGCCGGGGTGGCCGCCGCCAAGCGCGAGGTGCTCGCATTGCTGTTCGAGCACTTCGTGCGCGCACACCGCGACGCGCAGTCGCCTCGCGGCGCAGCGTTCGATGCCTGGTGCCGGGAGCGGGGCGCGTCGCTGCGGCAGATGGCGCTCTTCGAGGCGCTGCAGGCGCATTTTCGTGCCGCGGATCCGCAGTGCTGGGGCTGGCCGGTCTGGCCGCAAGCCTATCGTCGGCCCGACGGCGCCGCCGTTGCCGAGTTCGCGAGTGCCAACGCGCCCCGGATCGACTTCCACGCCTGGCTTCAATGGCTCGCGGACCGGCAGCTCGCGGCCGTGGGGCGGCGTTCCTACGAACTCGCGCTGCAGGTCGGGCTGTACGCCGACCTCGCGGTTTCGATCGACCGCTCGGGCGCCGACGCCTGGTCGCACCAGGCGCTCTACGCAGTCGAAGCCAGCATCGGCGCGCCCCCCGATGCGTACAGCCTCCGCGGCCAGGACTGGGGGCTGCCTCCGCCGGTGCCCCGGCGCCTGCGCGAATCGGCCTACGCGCCGTTCATCGCCACGCTGCGCGCCAACATGCGGCATGCCGGTGCGCTGCGCATCGACCACGTGATGGCGCTCGCCCGGCTGTACTGGGTTCCCCAGGGCCTGCCGGCCGATGCCGGAACCTACGTGGAGTACCCGTTCGAGGAATTGCTCGCGATCGTCTTGCTCGAGAGCCATCGCAACCAGTGCCTGGTGGTGGGCGAGGATCTGGGTACCGTGCCCGAAGACCTGCGCGAACGGCTGGCCGCAGCCGGTGTGCTCTCCTACCGTCTGCTCTACTTCGAGCGCAGCCGGGAAGGCGGATTCGCGCCCCCCGCGGACTACCCGGCGCAGTCGCTCGCGGCCATCGGCACGCACGACCTGCCGCCGCTGGCCGGCTGGTGGGAGGGGCGTGATCTGCTGCTTCGGGACGCGCTCGGCCTGTTCCCGGATGCCCCGATGCGCGATCGGCAGATCGTCGAGCGCGCACAGGATCGCGCGCGGCTGCTACTCGCGCTCGAGCGGGAAGACCTGCTGCCGGAAGGCGCCACGGTCAATCCGGTCTCGGTCCCCGAGATGACGGCGCCGCTGAGCCTCGCGGTGCACGGGTATCTCGCCCGCTCGCAGGCGCAGCTGGTGGTCGCGCAGCTCGAAGACGTGCTCGGCGCGGCGGATCCGGTCAACGTCCCCGGCACCACCAGCGAGCATCCGAACTGGCGGCGCAAGCTGCCGCCACTGAATGCTTCACTCGGGCGCGATGAGCGCCTGGAGGCGGTCGCCGGAGTCTTCGCGCGGGCGCGGCCGCGCCGGCGGCTGGCCGGAGGACGCAAGCCGCAGGCCGCGATCCCGCGCGCGACCTACCGCGTTCAACTGAACCGCGACTTCAGGTTCGAGCACGCCCGCGCCATCGTGCCCTACCTTGCGCGGCTCGGCGTGAGCCATCTCTACTGCTCGCCCTTCCTGCGCGCACGGCCGGGCAGCAGCCACGGCTACGACGTGGTCGACCACAACCAGATCAATCCCGAGATCGGCAGCCGCGAAGATCTCGAACACCTGGTCGATGTGCTGCGCCAGCACGGCATGGGCCTGATCGTCGACGTCGTGCCCAACCACATGGGCGTGATGGCCGCCGACAACGGCTGGTGGATGGACGTGCTCGAGAACGGACGCTCGTCCCGGTATGCCCGTTACTTCGACATCGACTGGCAGTCGGCAGAGCCGCTCCTGGCTGGCCGCGTGCTGCTGCCGCTGCTCGGCGACCAGTACGGTGAGGTGCTCGAGCGCGGCGAGCTGAAGCTCGTCTTCGAGCCCGAAGCCGGCAGTTTTGCGCTGCGCTACCACGAGCACCGGCTGCCGCTCGACCCCGCGACGTACGCGGTTCTGCTCGAGCGCGCTCTGGCCACCGGAGGGCCGGCGGCACTGCCGGCCGAATCGAGGGCGGCGCTCGAAAGCGTCGCCGCCGCCTTCGGCCACCTGCCCTCGCGTGACAATCCCGATTCTGCCGCACGCGCTGAGCGGCAGCGCGACAAGGAGATCCACAAGACCACGCTGGCACGGCTGGCTCGGGAGCAGCCAGCGCTCGCCGACGCGATCGACGTCATGGCGAGGGACGTCAACGGCGATCCGGCAGACCGTTCGACCTTCGGTGCGCTCGATGCGCTGATCGATGCGCAGGCCTACCGGCTCGCCTTCTGGCGGGTGGCCGGCGACGAGATCAACTATCGCCGCTTCTTCGACATCAACGAGCTCGCCGCGCTCCGGATGGAAGAGCCCGAGGTGTTCGAGGCGACGCACAGGCTGATCCTGGAGCTCGTGGCCGCCGGCAAGGTGGACGGCCTGCGCATCGACCACCCGGACGGCCTGCTGGACCCGGCCGGGTACTTCCGCCGGCTGCAGCAGACCTATGCGCAGCGCATCGGCGCGCAGGTCGAGCCGGAGGACCGGCCGCTCTACGTGGTGGCGGAGAAGATCGTGGCGCCCCACGAGCAGTTGCCGGAGTGGACGGTGCACGGAACCACTGGTTACCGCTTCTGCAACGTGGTCACCGGCCTGCTGGTGGACTCGGCCGCCAGGATGCGGCTCGATCGGGCATGGCGCGCGTTCGCAGGCGATGAGGCGGAGTCCTTCGAGGCGCCGGCCTATCGGGGGCGCCGGCTGGTGATGGCCACCAGCCTGGCCGGCGAGCTGACGGTGCTCGCAGGCGCGCTGCTGCGGCTGGCGCGTGCCGACCGCCGCACCCGCGACTTCACGCTCAATACCCTGCGTCAGGCGCTTGCGCAGGTTGTCGCGAGCTTCCCCGTGTACCGTACCTACATCGGCGACACGCCGGCCGTGACCGACCGCCGCTTCATCGACTGGGCGGTGGGTGCTGCGCGCCGGCGAAGCCGCGCGGCCGACCCCAACGCCCTGGCGTTCGTGCACGACGTACTGCTCGGGCAGACGCCGCCGCAGGCGGCCGAGGTGCTGCGGGCCGGCTACCTCGACTTCGCGCGCCGACTGCAGCAGTTCACGGCGCCGGTCTGCGCCAGGGGCATCGAGGACACGGCGTTCTACCTGCACCACCGGCTGGTCGCACTCAACGAGGTCGGCGGTGACCCCGAGGTGTTCGGGATTCGCGCCAGCGCATTCCACGGCGCGAGTCGCGACCGGGCGGCACGCTGGCCGCACACGATGCTCACGACCTCCACTCATGACACCAAGCGCTCGGAGGACGTGCGGGCGCGCATCGCCGTGATCTCGGAGCGCCCCGCCGCGTGGCGGCTGGCGGTTCGGCGCTGGAGCCGGATGAACCGCAGCCATCGCCGCCTCATCGACGGCGCGCCGGCGCCGTCGCGCAACGACGAGTACCTGCTGTACCAGACGCTGCTCGGCACCCTGCCGACGGCACCCCTCGACGAGGCGGCACTCGCCGCGTACCGTGAGCGCATCCTCCAGTACATGCTGAAGGCAGTGCGCGAGGGCAAGCGCCATTCCAGCTGGATCACACCGGACGAGTCCTACGAGAGCGCGCTGACGGCCTTCGTCGGCGGCCTGCTGGGACGGGTCCAGGGCAATCTGTTCCTGGAGGACCTGCGCCAGACGGTCGGCCTCCACGCCTGGTTCGGCGCACTGAACTCGCTGTCGGTGACGGTGCTGAAGCTCACCTCGCCCGGCGTGCCCGACATCTACCAGGGCCAGCAGATGATGGATCTGTCGCTGGTCGACCCGGACAACCGCCGTCCGGTCGACCATGCCGCCCATGAGGACGCGCTGCGCGCGCTCGCGCCGCTCGCCGAGGCGGCCGACCCGGCGGCCGCCGTGGCGTCACTGCTCGCCGATCCGGGAGACGGCCGCGCAAAGCTGTGGGCGACGTGGCGCACGCTGCAGCTTCGGCGCGAGCAGCCGGAGCTCTTCGAGCAGGGCGACTACCGGCCGCTCGGCGTACGGGGCGCGCGCGCCCACAACGCTATCGCCTACGCACGTCGCTTCGGTCCGCAGGTCCTGGTCGTCGTCGCCGGGCGGCTGTATGCCGGGCCGGGTGCCGACGCCGGCACCCCACCCGTGGGCCGGCACTGGAGCGACGGGGTCGTCGAGCTCGACGGCCTGCCGGCCAGGCTCACGCTTCGCAACGTCCTCACCGGGGAAGTGCTGCAGCCTGTCGAGGGCCGGCTGCCGCTGGCGATGGTGTTCGCAAGCTGGCCGGTCGCGGTGCTGCACGGGGAAGCAAGGGCGTAGCGGAATCGCGGCACGGCGTGCTCATTGCCCGGCAGTCGTGGACGGCCCCGGCGAGAGCGGATCGTCTCCACGCTCGACGGCCTGGCGCGCCAGCAGGAAGGTCGCCGCGTTCCAGCTCTGCCCCGCCATGCCGAGCGGCGCCAGCGTGCGCCCGTGCAGCCACTCGGTGAACCGCCAGCCGTCGAGCGCGTTGACCTGGGCGAGCTTCACCAGCTCGGCCCGTGCCGTCTCGTGAAACCCAAGCCGTGCGAGCGCCAGCACCCAGAACCCGCCGACGAAGGGCCAGATGCCGCCGTTGTGATACTGATGCGCCCGGTTCTGCTGGTGCCGCAGCATGTAGTCGCGAAACAGCGGATGTCCGCGGAGGATCGGCCGCGTGACGACGCGGATCGGGTATGGGTCGGCCGCCGCCGCCACGCGCAGCGCGTGGACGATCGCATTGCTGCGGGCGTCACCCGCCAGCCCGCACAGGATGGCCAGGAGGTTTCCGAACACGTCGCCCTCGTCGCCGACGAAGGAGAGGTTGACGAAGCTCAGGTAGAGCGGATCGTGCCGCCGGCCCCGCAACGCATAGTGGCGCAGCAGGCGTCCGCGCCGGTACTGGGGAAGGTCGCGCCCGAACGGGTAGAACAGATGGTTCGCGTGGTGGTGGGTCAGGTCGGCGTTGCCGAGCCCGTGCAGCCGCTTCACGTGGTGCCAGAGCGCGTTCGTGTAGAGGACGAAGCCCGAGCGCGGCATGATGTCCGCCCAGTCGCTCGCCTCGTTCTGCTGCAGGAGGAAGAAGCGCTGGTGCTCCTGCGCGAGCAGCCAGTCGATCGCGCGCCGCGTCGCGTCGCGCCAGCGCGCGGCCAGCGCGCGGCGCGAGCGGGCCGCGTGATGGGTGGCGTGATGGGCGGCGATCAGCCACCAGAGGGTGGCATCGATGCAGCCCAGGTACCAGAAGTCGGCATCCCGGCCCAGGGGATCGACGTACTTCGGGATCTGCCCGTTCGGCGCCTGCTGCGCCGCGAGCGCGTCGAGGCTCGCGATGGCCGCGGTCTCGAGGGCTGCGTCACCGCTGCCGATCATCGCCAGCACGCAGATCGCCGCATCGCGCGCGAACACGCGCGTGTAGTTGCGCGCCTGCGCGGCGGCGGTGGGCGCAGCCGCGAGGATGCCCTGCGGGGTCAGGTTCGCGCGCAGCAGGCGCAGGGATGCGGTGGTGCACGCCTCGACGAGCGCGGCGCCGTCGTCTGCGTGGACGGGGGGCGCTGCAGCGGTCGATTTCGGCATGGGCGCGTAGTCTGCCGGCGCCCGCGCCTGCCGGCAAGCCCTGGTGCGGCACCCATCGTCAAGCAGCCGCTGCGGAGCCTCGTCACCGCCAAGCAGTCGCGCCGGAGCCGCACGCGGGGCACGCCGATCGAAGGCGCGATGAAGATGCCATCGCGCCGGATGGGGTAAGGTAGAAGCGCAGAGGCGCACGCTGCATGAAGTTCTGCCGTGCCCGCGGCTGCACCAGGATCCACGATCACAACGGGGAATCCAGATGCAAAGTCAGATCTCCGATGTCCAGCGACCGGCAGCTTTGACCGATCAGGACATCCACCTGCTCAGGGAAGGCACCCATAACCGGCTGTTCGAGAAGCTCGGCTGTCATTTGGATGGCAGCGGCGCGCGCTTCTCGGTCTGGGCGCCGAACGCCCGCGAAGTCTGCGTCGTCGGCGACTTCAACGGCTGGGATCCGCAGGCGAATCCCCTCGCGCCGCGCTGGGACGGCTCCGGCGTGTGGGAGGGTGAAGCGGTCTCGGTTGCGCGCGGTGCCGGCTACAAGTTCCGCATCACGCCGCAACGGGGCGAGGCATTCGACAAGGCCGATCCGTTCGCCTTCGCCGCCGAGGAGCCGCCGCGAACCGCATCCCGCGCCTGGACGCTCGACTACGATTGGCAGGACGCTGCCTGGATGGCCGAGCGTGGTGCCCGAAACGCGCTCGATGCGCCGATGTCGATCTACGAGGTGCACCTGGGCTCCTGGCGTCGCCGTGAAGGCCGCTGGCTGCCCTACCGCGAAATGGCGATCGAGCTCGCGCGCTACGCCAGCGACATGGGGTTCACGCACGTCGAACTGATGCCCGTGTGCGAGCACCCGTTCTACGGCTCGTGGGGTTACCAGACCACCGGGTACTTCGCGCCGACTGCCCGCTATGGCTCGCCGCAGGACCTGATGTTCCTCGTCGACACGCTGCACCAGCACGACATCGGCGTGCTCCTCGACTGGGTGCCTTCGCACTTCCCGGACGACCCGCACGGGCTCTCTCGCTTCGACGGCACGGCCCTGTTCGAGCACGCCGATCCGCGCCAGGGATTCCATCCCGAATGGCATTCGTCGATCTTCAACTACGGCCGCCACGAGGTGCGCTCGTTCCTGCTGTCGTCGGCGCACTTCTGGCTCGACAAGTATCACTTCGACGGCCTGCGAGTCGATGCCGTGGCCTCGATGCTCTACCTCGACTACGGCCGCAAGGAAGGGGAGTGGATCCCGAACCGCTACGGCGGCAAGGAGAACCTGGACGCGGTGGAGTTCCTGCGGCAGCTGAATACATCGGTCTACCGCGATTTCCCAGACGTGCAGACGATGGCCGAGGAGTCCACCGCGTGGCCGATGGTCTCGCGCCCGATCTACCTGGGAGGGCTGGGCTTCGGCGCGAAGTGGAACATGGGCTGGATGCACGACACGCTCGAGTACTTCCGGGAAGACCCCCTCTTCCGCAGCTATCGCCACGGCGCGATCACCTTTTCGCTCATCTATGCGTTCAACGAGAACTTCGTGCTGCCCCTATCGCATGACGAGGTCGTGCACGGCAAGGGCTCGCTGATCGGCAAGCAGCCGGGGGACGCCTGGCAGCAGTTCGCCGGCCTGCGCGCGCTGTACGGCTACATGTGGGCGCATCCGGGCAAGAAGCTGCTGTTCATGGGCGGCGAGTTCGCGCAGCGGCGCGAGTGGACGCACGAGGGCGAGCTGGAGTGGTGGGTGCTCGACCGCCATCCCGAGCACGCCGGAATGCAGCGCTGGGTCGCCGACCTGAACCGCACCTACCGCGCCAGGCCCGCGCTGCACGAGGTGGACTTCGATCCTTCCGGCTTCGAATGGATAGACGCCTCCGACCATGTCTCGAGCACGCTGAGCTTCCTGCGCCGCTCCAGGAGCGGGCAGCTGATTCTCGCGGTCTGCAATTTCACGCCGGTGCCGCGGCACAACTTCGTGGTCGGCGTGCCCGCGGCCGGCTACTGGCGCGAGCTCTGCAACAGCGATGCGCGCGACTACGGCGGCAGCGGCATGGGCAACCTGGGCGGGCTCCGGTCGCAGCCGGTGCCCGCGCACGGCCGCCTGCAGTCGCTGACCCTGACGCTGCCACCGCTGTCCACGCTCATCTTCGAGCACGAGCCCGCCCGATGAATGCGACGCCCCCCTTCCCCGCCGCTGACGGCCGCGTGCGCGCGGTCATCGAGAACATCACGCCTGCCGTCGACGGCGGCCGGTTTGCGGTCAAGCGCGTGCTGGGCGACCGCGTTGCCGTGGAGGCCGACTGCTTCGCCGACGGCCACGACGTGCTGGCGGTGCGCCTGCGCTGGCGTCCTGCCGATCAGCTGCAGTGGCAGGAGCTGCCCATGGTGCCGATCGGCAACGACCGCTGGCGCGGCGTCTTCGAACCCGATGCGATCGGGCGCTGGGTCTACGGGGTCGCCGCCTGGGTCGACCGCTTCCTCACCTGGCGGCACGACCTGGAACGCCGCGTCGACGGCGCCGACATCCGGCTCGCCGCGCGTCTCGGCGCCGAGCTGATCTCGCAGGCTGCCGCGCGCGCGCCCGCGGGCGACGCGGCGCGCCTGAGCGAATGGGCCGCGCGCCTGGACGCGGCTGCCCGCGGCAGCGTCGACGCGCAGGCGCTCAAGGCGATGGCGCTCGACGCCGATCTGGCGCGCCTTGCCTCGCTCTACCCGGACCGCAGCCGCGAGGCGGTGCATCCGGTCGAGCTGCCGCTGGTGGTCGATCCGGTGCGTGCGCGGTTCTCCAGCTGGTACGAGTTCTTCCCCCGCTCGGCGAGCCCCGAGCCTGGCCGGCACGGCAGCTTCGACGACTGCCAGGCCTGGCTGCCCTACGTGGCGGAGATGGGATTCGACGTGCTGTACCTGCCGCCGATCCATCCCGTCGGCCGGGCCAATCGCAAGGGACGCAACAATACGCTGCTCGCCGGCGCCGACGACGTCGGCAGCCCCTGGGCCATCGGCGCGGCGGAAGGCGGCCACGACGCCGTGCACCCCGACCTCGGCACCGTCGCCGACTTCGAGGCGTTCGTCGCCGCGGCGGCGAAGCTCGGCATCGAGGTGGCGATCGACCTCGCCCTGCAGTGCGCGCCCGATCACCCGTGGGTGAGCGAGCATCCCGAATGGTTCACGACGCTGCCGGACGGCTCGATCCGCTACGCGGAGAATCCGCCGAAGAAGTACCAGGACATCTATCCGTTCGATTTCGAGAGCGACGACTGGCAGGCGCTGTGGCGCGAGCTGGCGAGCGTGTTCGAGTTCTGGATCGCGCATGGCGTGACCATCTTCCGCGTCGACAATCCGCACACCAAGGCCCTGCCGTTCTGGGAGTGGGCGATCACCGCGCTGAAGCGCGAGCACCCGGAGGCGCTGTTCCTGTCGGAGGCCTTTACGCGGCCGAAGGTGATGCACCGGCTGGCCAAGCTCGGCTTCTCGCAGAGCTACACCTACTTCGCGTGGCGCAACACGAAGCGGGAGCTCACCGACTACTTCACCGAGCTGGCCCTCGGCCCCGGCCGCGAGTACTTCCGTCCGAACGCCTGGCCCAACACGCCGGACATCCTGACCGAGGCGCTGCAGTTCGGCGGGCGGCCGGTGTTCATGTCGCGGCTCGTGCTCGCCGCCACGCTTTCGGCGAGCTACGGCATCTACGGACCGGCGTACGAGCACCTCGAGGCCACGCCGCGCGCGCCTGGCGCCGAGGAGTACCTGAATTCGGAGAAGTACGAGATCAAGGACTGGGACCTCCGCCGACCGGACTCGCTGGCGCCCTTCATCGCGCGCGTCAACCGGATCCGCCGCGACAACCCGGCACTGCAGTCCAACGAGTCGCTGCGCTTCCTGCCCGTCGACAACGAGCAGCTGATCGCGTACGCGAAGACCACGCCGGGCCTGGACAACGCGATCGTCTGCGTCGTCAATCTCGACCCCCACCACGCCCAGAGCGGCTGGCTCACCCTCGATGCCGCCGCGCTCGGGATCGACCCTTCTGCGCCCTTCCAGATGCACGACCTCCTGACCGAAGCCCACTACCTGTGGCACGGCGAGCGCAATTTCGTGCAGCTGGACCCGCAGCGCTCGCCGGCGCACATCTTCCGCGTCCGCCGCAAGCTGCGTACCGAGCAGGACTTCGACTACTTCCTCTGAGGACCTGGATGCCGGACGAAAAGACAATGAACGCGCCCTCGACGGCGGCGCCGGGCAGCCTGAGCGGACAGGCCGATGGCGACCCGCTCTGGTACCGCGACGCCATCATCTACGAGCTGCACGTCAAGGCCTTCCACGATTCCAACGGCGACGGCATCGGCGACTTCCGCGGGCTGACCGAGAAGCTCGACTACGTCGCGGACCTCGGCGTGAACACGATCTGGCTGCTGCCCTTCTACCCCTCCCCGTTCCGGGACGACGGCTACGACGTCGCCGATTACCACAACGTCGATCCGTCCTACGGCACGCGCCAGGACTTCCGTAACTTCGTGCGCGAGGCGCACCGCCGCAAGCTGCGCGTGATCACCGAGCTCGTGGTCAATCACACCTCGGACCAGCACCCTTGGTTCCAGGCCGCCCGCCGGGCGCCGAAGGGCTCCGACAAGCGCAACTTCTACGTCTGGAGCGACGATCCGCACAAGTACGCCGGCACCCGGATCATCTTCACCGACACCGAGAAATCCAACTGGGCCTGGGACGAGGTTGCGCAGCAGTACTACTGGCACCGCTTCTTCAGCCACCAGCCGGATCTGAACTTCGACAATCCCAAGGTGCGGCAGGCCGTGTTCCGCACGCTGCGCTTCTGGCTCGACATGGGAGTCGACGGCTTCCGGCTCGATGCGATCCCCTACCTCATCGAGCGCGACGGAACCAGCAACGAGAACCTTCGCGAGACGCACGAGGTGATCAAGGAGCTGCGCCGCAATCTGGACGAGCGCTACCGCGGCAAGCTCTTCCTGGCCGAGGCGAACATGTGGCCGGAGGACGTGCGCGAGTACTTCGGAGACGCCGACGAATGCCACATGGCCTACCACTTCCCGCTGATGCCGCGGATGTTCATGGCCATCGCGATGGAGGACCGGCATCCGATCGTCGACATCCTGCAGCAGACCCCGGAGATTCCCGAAAGCTGCCAGTGGGCGGTCTTCCTGCGCAACCACGACGAGCTGACGCTCGAGATGGTGACCGACCGCGAACGCGACTACATGTGGAGCATCTACGCCTCCGACCGCCGCGCGCGCATCAACCTCGGCATCCGCCGCCGCCTTGCGCCGCTGATGGAGAACGACCGCGAGCGCATCAAGCTGATGAACAGCCTGCTGCTCTCGATGCCCGGTTCGCCCATCATCTACTACGGCGACGAGATCGGCATGGGCGACAACATCTTCCTCGGCGACCGCGATGGCGTGCGCACGCCGATGCAGTGGACCAGTGACCGCAACGGTGGCTTCTCGCGGGCCGACCCGCAGCGTCTCTACCTGCCGCCGATCCAGGACCCTGTCTACGGTTTCGAGGCGACCAACGTCGAGTCGCAGCTGCGCGCGCCGTCTTCGCTGCTGAACTGGACGCGCCGCATCCTGGCGGTGCGCAAGTCCTCGCCCGCCTTCGGCCGGGGCAGGTTCACGCTGCTTCATCCCGGCAATCGAAAGATCCTCGCCTACCTGCGCGAGTACGAGGACGAGGTCATCCTCTGCGTGGCCAACGTCAGCCGCTCGGCGCAGCCGGTCGAGCTCGAACTGTCGCGCTTCCGGGGCCGCGTGCCGGTGGAGATGACCGGCCGGCAGCCGTTTCCGCCGATCGGCGACCTGCCCTATCTCCTGACCCTTCCGGCGCATGGCTTCTACTGGTTCCGCCTCGCCGTCGACGTGCCGGCGCCGGAATGGCACGTCGAGCGCGGCACGGTGGACGACCTGCCGGTCGTCGTGCTGTTCGATGGGTGGAACAGCTTCTTTCGCGACCGTGTCGTGCCCTGGCGGATCGGCCTGGCGGAGAGGACGCGCGCACAACTCGAGACCGAGCAGTTGCCGCAGTTCCTCCAGCGCCAGCGCTGGTATGCGTCCAAGGGCGCGGCGGCTCACCCGGCGCGCATCGCCGAGCACGCGCACTTCGAGCCGCCGACGCCGGGCGGCCCGGACTGGCTGCTCGTGCAGGTCGACGTCGAGGATCCCGGCGGCACCGAGCGTTACGCGCTGCCGCTGGCGCTCGCCTGGGAGGGCCGGGACGACGAGCGCATCCGGCAGCTCGGACCGAGCGCGATCGCAAAGGCACGCCAGCAGGCCGTGGTGGGCCTGCTGGCCGATGCCGGCGGCGAGCCGGCGCTGGGCCTGGCGGTCATCGACGCCATCGCAGCGCGACGCGAGGTGTCCAGCGCCAGCGGACGGCTGCGGTTCACGCCCACCGAGGCATTCGAGCGCCTTGCCGGCCCGGATCGATCGCAGCTGACACCGGTGCGGCCGCTCGGCGCCAGCAGCAACACGGTGGTCCTCCTCGGCGAGAAGCTCTTCATCAAGTGGTACCGGCGGCTTCGCGCCGGAGAGAACCCGGAACTGGAGATGGGGCGCCACCTGACCGACGTGGTGCACTTCCCGCACTGCGTACCCGTAGCCGGCAGCGTCGATCACGTGGCGGCCGATGGCACGGTGCGCACGCTCGCACTGGTCCAGGCATTCGTGCCCAACCAGGGCGACGCCTGGAGCAGCACCGTGGACGAACTGGCTCGCCAGTTCGAGGGCAAGCGCGCACAGTCCGGCGCGGCAGGAACAGACGGCACCGACACCTTCCTGGCGGCGATGACGACGCTCGGCCAGCGCACCGCCGAGCTGCATGCCGCACTCGCGCGCCGCACCGGCGACCCGGCATTCGACCCCGAGCCCGTCACCGCCGACGACGTGGAGCGCTGGGTACAGGAGGTGCGAACCGACGCCGCCGCCGCCCTCGACCTGCTGAGCCGCCGCCATGCGAGCCTGCCGCCCGCGCTGCTCGACACCGCGCAGCGGCTGTTCGCCGCCGGGCCGCGGCTGCAGGGCACCCTCGGCGAGGGAGTGCAGCCCCCGGCGGGCGGCAGCAAGATGCGGACGCACGGCGACTACCACCTCGGCCAGGTTCTGATGGTGCGCAACGACTTCGTCATCATCGACTTCGAGGGCGAGCCCGCGCGGGAGCTGGCCGATCGTCGGCGCAAGCATTCGCCGCTGCGGGACGTCGCCGGTATGCTGCGATCGCTCGACTACGCGCGCCAGGCGGCGCTTCGGCAGGTCGCCCACACCGAGGCAGACCTCGAGGGATTGCGCCCCGCGGCGGACGCCTGGGAGCAGCAGGCGCGGGAGGCCTTCCTCGCCGGCTATCGCGACGTGGCGGTCGAGCAGGGGCTCGTCCCGGACGCAGTCGCCTTCGAGGCGCAGGCCGGGCTGCTGCGCCTGTTCGAGATCGAGAAGGCCCTATACGAGTTGCGCTACGAGCTGAACAACCGTCCGGAATGGGTCGCGGTGCCGCTGGCCGGACTGATGCGCCTGTTCGAGCTCGACCCCGCCGCGGCACCTTGACGGAGGCAACGATGCAGGAATTCAACGTCATTCTCGAACCCGCCCGCGCGTTTCTGGTGGAGATCGCCAGCTACCTGCCCAGGCTCGCGGTCGCCGCCGTCGTGCTGGTCGGCGGCTGGCTGCTCGCCAAGGCCGCGCGCTTCGCGATGGTCAAGGCCCTTCGCGCGCTGAACTTCCACGTGCTGACCGAGCGCGCGGGTGTCGACAACTTCCTGCAGCAGAGCGGCACTCAGCGGGATACGACCGACCTGGTCGGCGTCATTGCCTACTGGCTGCTCGTTCTGGCAGCCCTGATCGTCGCGTTCAACGGGCTCGGGCTGACCGACGTGACCGAACTGCTGATGCGCGTGCTGCTGTTCCTGCCGAAGGTGCTGCTGGCACTGCTGGTGGTGGTCTTCGGCGCCTACTTCGGACGCTTCGTCGCCAGCTCCATCGTCACCTACTGCCGCAACGTCGGAATCGGCGATGCCGAACTGATCGGCAAGGTCGCGCAGGGAGCGGTCATCGTGTTCGTCATCCTGATCGCGGTGGACCAGCTGGACATTGGCGGCGACCTGGTCCAGCGCACCTTCCTGATCCTGCTGTCGGGCATCGTGCTCGCGCTGGCGCTCGCCTTCGGCATCGGCGGCCGCGACTGGGCGGCGGCGATCCTCGAGCGCTGGTTTCCTCGCCAGCCTCCGGACCGCAAGGAGTGATCGCGGCACCTTGCATGCGCGCCGAAGCGATCCGAAGCGTCGGCACGCCGGTCACGCCAATGGGCGTAGATTGGTCCTTTCCCATGACTCACCCCAGCCAACC
>JBKHVS010000042.1:0-21300 GCA_046569945.1 Gammaproteobacteria bacterium
GGCGATCCGCTGGTCCGGGTTGTCGATGTCGTCGACGGCGTTGAGGCGGTAGAAGGTGCGGTCGGCCAGGTAGGCGCCCAGGAAGCGGCGGGTCATCCAGCGCCGCCAGCGGATGCCCAGCGTGTCGCGCACGAAATAGTAGAACGCGTAGACCGGCGCGGCCACCAGAGACACCGCGACGCACAGCCGGATCGCTGCCCAGAACCGGTCGGCGTCGCGCGCCGCCAGCGCCGACGTGAACTCCCCGGTCTGCTCGTTCAGCAGCACGGCGGCGAGGGTCTGGGCCAGCAGCAGCCCCACCAGCAGCGCGAGCATCCCGCGCGCCCACCAGCGCTGGTCGCCGCGCCAGTAGGGCGCTGCAATCGCGCCGAAGCGCTGCAGGAGTCTGCGGTCGAGGCCGGACATCGGATCCTTTTCGTCTGAACTGCCGCCGCAGGCGGAGCAGCCCGCGCAAATGCGGTGAGCACATGTGATTATCGGCAGTCGGCCAGGGATTGCGGCAGCGCAGCGCATGGGGTAGATTCCGCACCGATTCCGCCCCGCCCCGCCGCGAGCCGGCACCCGCCGGCCCGCACCGACCGTCACCCACCAGCAAGCCCCCCATGAGCGCATTCGCAGAGGAAGAGGTCCTCAGCGTCCACCACTGGACCGACCGCCTCTTCAGCTTCACCACCACCCGGGACCGCTCCCTGCGGTTCAGCAACGGGCACTTCACGATGATCGGGCTGCAGGTCGACGGCAAGCGGATCATGCGCGCCTACAGCATCGTCAGCGCCAACTACGAGGATCACCTCGAGTTCCTCAGCATCAAGGTGCCGGACGGCCCGCTCACCTCGCGGCTGCAGCACATCAAGGCAGGCGACAAGATCATCGTGGGCCGCAAGCCGACGGGCACGCTGCTGATCGACTACCTGCTGCCAGGCAAGCGCCTCTACCTGCTGGGCACCGGCACCGGCCTGGCTCCCTTCATGGCCGTGGTGCGCGACCCCGAGACCTACGAGCGCTACGAGAAGGTGATCCTGGTGCACGGCGTGCGCGAGGTCGAGGAGCTTGCCTACCGGCACTACCTCGAGAAGGAGCTGCCCCAGGACGAGCTGCTCGGCGAGATCGTTGCCGGCAAGCTGCTCTACTACCCGACGGTGACCCGCGAGGACTTCGTCCACCAGGGGCGCATCCCGGACCTGATCCAGTCCGGCAAGCTGGCCGAGGATCTCGGCCTGCCGCCGCTGAACAGGGCCGAGGACCGGGTGATGCTCTGCGGAAGTCCGGCCATGCTCAAGGACCTGAAGGCGCTGCTCGAGGTCCGCGGCTTCCAGGAGGGCAGCACGACGCGCCAGGGCGACTACGTCGTCGAACGCGCCTTCGTCGAGCAGTAGCGCGGCGCCCGGATGACTGCCTTCTGGATCGCCGGGGCCGCGATCAACCTGGTCTTCTTCGGCGCTCTGGCCTGGTGGGCGGTGCGCAACTGGCGGCGCGGCACGCGGCCGCCGCCTGGCCGGGACGATGCGCGCTAACATTCGTTCGTTCTGAATCTTTCGAGCACCGCGCCCCATGCCCACCCCGGACCTCTGCACCGAAGACGAAGTCGTCCGCCTCGTCCACGATTTCTACGCGAAGGTGCGCACCGATCCCGAGCTCGGACCGATCTTCGACGCGCACATCTCCGACTGGGACCATCACCTGTCGAAGATGGTCGACTTCTGGTCGTCGACGCTGCGCGGCACGGCGCGCTACCGCGGCACCCCGATGCCTGCCCACGTCGCACTGCCGGGGCTGCACCCGGGCCTGTTCCACCGCTGGCTGGCCCTGTTCGACGAGACGGCGCGCGGCATCGGCAGCGAAGCGATGCAGGCGCGTGCCTGCGACCTGGCCAGGCGCATCGCCGAGAGCCTCTGGTTCGGCTACCAGGCGCACCGGGACCCCGAGCGGATCGCGCGCTCGCTGACGCACTGACCCTGTTTCCTTGACCGAGGTCAGCCGACCGGGCCCGGATGCGGCCGGCCGGCCCGCGGTCCGGGATAGACTCGTTCCATGCCTTTCGCCCACCGCCTGCGCACGCACATCGCCTGGCTCGCCCTTGCGGCGATGCTGATGTCCGCGCTCGCGCCGGGCATCTCCAGCGCGATGGCCCTGGGCGCAGCCCCCGAGGTCTGGGGCGAAGTCTGCCGCGCCGAGGGCGCCGCGGCGCCGGACACCGCGCCGGGCAGCTCCTCCGGGCATGGCGCCGGCATGGCCGATTGTCCCTTCTGCCTTCCCCAGGGCGGCGCGCCGGCGCTGCCCAGCCCGGAGCGCGTCTTCGCCGCGCCCGCCGGCGCCAGCTCCACCGCGCCACGGCTGTTCCTGCTCGCGCCAACCGCCGCCTGGCAGTGGCTGGCCGCGCAGCCCCGAGCCCCGCCCTCCCGCTCCTGACCGCCGGGCTTCCCGGCCGCCGCGTCGCGCTCCCCCTTGCATCGCCACGGGGTCCTGCGGCGCGCCAACGGCCCCGAGGCCCGATCGCCGCGCCCCGCCCGCCGGACGGCAGGCGCCGGCAACGCATCGAAACCGCCGCTGCACGACCCGCGCGGGGCCTCGCGCCCGCCTGCGGGCGCATGCCGCGGACTTGCACTCGGACAGGACACGGAACGACACATGAAGACCCGACCCACCCTGCTGGCGGCTGCGATCGCCGCCCTTCCCCTCGCCTCCTTCCCCCTCGCCGCACTGGCCGCCGACACCGGACTCGATGAAGTCGTGGTCACCGCGCCGCGCATGAGCGCGCCGCTCACGGTGGTCAACGACCCCAAGGCGCCGCAGCAGCCGGTGCCCGCCAGCGACGGCGCGAGCTTCCTCAAGAACATCCCCGGCTTCACCGTGATCCGCAAGGGCGGCACCGACGGCGACCCGGTGCTGCGGGGCCTCGCCGGCTCCAGGCTGAACGTGCTGGTCGACGGCGCCGAGTTCCATGGCGGCTGCGGCATGCGCATGGACCCGCCCACCGCCTACGTGTTCCCCGAGTCCTTCGACCGGGTCACGGTCATCAAGGGCCCGCAGACCGTGCGCTACGGCAACGGAAACCTTGCCGGCGTGGTGCTGTTCGAGCGCCAGGCGCCGCGCTTCGAGTCCACCGGCGCCCGCGGGCACGCCAGCCTGATGGCGGGTTCGTGGGGCAGGCTCGACGGAGTGGCCGACGCCAGCTTCGGCAGCCCCCGCTTCTACCTGCGCGGCACCGTCACCCACTCCGAGTCGGACAGCTACCGCGACGGCGACGGCAGACTGGTCCACTCCTTCTACGAGCGCCGCAGCCAGAGCATCGCCGGCGGCTGGACCCCGGACGAGAACACCCGCATCGAGCTTTCCGCGGTGCGCAGCGAGGCGCAGGCCGCCTACGCCGACCGGTCGATGGACGGCAGCGTGTTCGACCGCGAGGGCTACGGGCTCAAGTTCGAGAAGCGCGCACTGTCGCCCCTGGTGCGCCGGGTCGGCCTGCAGTACGACCACAACTACATCGACCACGTGATGGACAACTACTCGCTGCGCGCCAAGCCGGCCGCCGCGAACTATTCGTGGAACAACCCGGACCGCAAGACCGACGGGCTGCGCATCGACGGCGACCTCGCCGTCGGCGAGAACACTTCCCTGACGCTGGGCCTCGACCGCCAGGTGAACACCCACACCGTGCGCCAGGCCAACAGCCCGACGCTGGTGCCCGTCTCTTCACGGTCCCGCGGCCGCGACTTCGAGTCGACCAACACCGGCCTGTTCGCCGAGCTCGCGCATGCGCTGGGCCCGGCGAGCCGGCTGGTGGGCGGCCTGCGCCACGACCGCTTCTCGGCGGACCGGCACAACGCCGCCACCGGGATGGCCAACGGCAGCACCGAAGAGCGTCTGAACGGCGGCTTCCTGCGCTACGAGCACGACCTCGCCGACCGCCCGGTGACTGCCTTCGTGGGCCTGGGCCATGCGCGGCGCCCGGTCGACCACTGGGAGGCGACCACCTACAACGGCGTCACCGCGGCAGGGAGCGTGGCGCCAGAGAAGAACACCCAGCTCGACGCGGGGCTGATCTGGAACGGCCAGAACCTCGCTGGATCGGTGTCGGTGTTCTGGTCGCGCATCGACGACTACCTGCTCACCGAGGTGAACCCTGCGGCGGCGGGCTCCTGCAGCTCCAACCCGGCCAAGTGCCGGATGCACAACGTGGACGCCACCCGTCACGGCCTGGAGGCGGACATCGCCTGGCGCTTCGCGCCCGCCTGGACGCTGCGGGGCAGCTACGCCCTCGTGCGCGCCGACAACGACACGATGGGCGTGCCGCTCGCGCAGACCCCTGCGGACGAGCTGCGCCTGGGGCTGTCGTGGCGGCGTGACGCCCTGGAGATCGGCGGGGTGACCCGCGTCGTGGCCGGGCAGGACCGGGTCCACCTGAACCACGGCAGCATCGTCGGCCAGGACCTCGGACCCACCGGCGGATTCGCGACGCTGGCGCTGAACGCCAGCTACCGCTTCAGCCGCAAGGTGCTGCTCAGCGGCGGCATCGACAACGTGTTCGACCGCGCCTACGCCGAGCACATCAGTCGCGCGGCGGCGGCGGTCGCCGGCTACGACGCGCCGTCGATCCGGGTCAACGAGCCGGGCCGCTTCGTCTGGGCCAAGCTGACGCTGACCCTGGACTGAGCGCCCTGCCGCAGGCGGGCTTCCTCAGGCGTGGCCGAGGAAGTCCGCCTTGCCGACCTCCAGTCCGTTGTGGCGGAGGATGTCGTAGGCGGTGGTGACGTGGAAGAAGAAGTTGGGCAGCGACCAGTGCAGCAGGAAGGCCTGCCCCTTCATCTCGAGCTTGCGATCGCGCAGCGGGATCGTGATGTCGCGCTCCTCCTGGCCGGCAATCGAGTCGCGCGGCACCTGCGCGATGAAGGCCAGCGTGCCTGCGATGCGCTGGCGCAGCTCGGCGAGCGTCTGCTCGCTGTCCTCGTACTTCGGGAAGTCGATCCCGGCCAGCCGCGCCGTGCCGGCGCGCGCCGCGTCGCAGGCGATCCGCACCTGCGAGGCCAGCGGCAGCATGTCGGGGAACAGCCGGGCCTGAACCAGCACCTTGCCGTCGATCTTGCGGGTCTCGGCCCAGGCTTCGGCCTTGCCGAGCACCTTGTCGAGCGCGCCGAGCATCTGGGTGTAGACGGGCACGCTGGCGTCGTAGAGGGAAATGGTCATGGTGGTCTCGCTTGCGGGTCGGGTGCGCGCATAAGGCGGCCGCGCATCCGGGGAGTCGATCGCGCGGTTCGCGCGTCCTTGGGGAAGCCCGGCGCTGTTCGCGCTGGCGGTACGCTAACATCGACCGCCCACCCGCAGAAAGGACAAGCAAGATGGACGTGCGCGCCGCAGTGGCCTACGAGGCCGGCAAGCCCCTGGTGATCGAAACCGTGCAGTTGGAGGGCCCGCGGGCCTTCGAGGTGCTGGTGGAGGTCAAGGCCACCGGCGTCTGCCACACCGACGAGTTCACCCGCTCGGGCGCGGACCCCGAGGGCCTGTTCCCCGCCATCCTGGGGCACGAGGGCGCCGGCGTGGTGGTCGACGTGGGCCCGGGGGTCACCTCGGTGAAGAAGGGCGACCACGTGATCCCGCTCTACACGCCCGAGTGCCGCCAGTGCAAGTCGTGCCTGTCTCGCAAGACCAACCTCTGCACCGCGATCCGCGCCACCCAGGGCCAGGGCGTGATGCCCGACGGCAGCAGCCGCTTCTCGATCGGCGGGCGCAAGATCCACCACTACATGGGCTGCTCCACCTTCGCCAACTACACGGTGCTGCCCGAGATCGCGGTGGCGAAGATCCGCGAGGACGCCCCCTTCGACAAGGTCTGCTACATCGGCTGCGGCGTCACCACCGGCATCGGCGCGGTGATCAACACCGCCAAGGTCGAGGCCGGCACCAACGTGGTGGTGTTCGGCCTGGGCGGAATCGGCCTGAACGTGGTGCAGGGCGCGCGCATGGTCGGCGCGGACAAGATCATCGGCGTCGACCTGAACCCGGAGCGCGAGGCGCTGGCGCGCAGGTTCGGCCTGACGCACTTCGTGAACCCGAAGGAGATCGAAGGCGACCTGGTGGCCCACCTGGTGGAGCTCACCGGCGGCGGCGCGGACTACAGCTTCGAGTGCGTGGGCAACACCCAGCTGATGCGCCAGGCGCTGGAATGCTGCCATCGCGGCTGGGGCATGTCGGTGATCGTCGGCGTGGCCGGCGCCGGCCCGGAGATCTCCACCCGTCCCTTCCCGCTGGTCACCGGCCGGGTCTGGAAAGGCACGGCGTTCGGCGGCGCGCGCGGCCGCACCGACGTGCCGAAGATCGTCGACTGGTACATGCAGGGCAAAATCCAGATCGACCCGATGATCACGCACGTCATGCCGCTCGACGACATCAACAGGGCGTTCGAGCTGATGCGCAAAGGCGAGTCGATCCGCGGCGTCGTGACGTTCTGATGGGGGCGGCCGTCCGGGTGCTCTCCGAGCACGCCTGCTTCGGCGGTGTGCAGGGCTTCTACGCGCACGACTCGCAGGACTGCGACGCCGAGATGCGCTTCTCGGTGTTCCGCCCGCCGCAGGCGGCGTCCGGCCGGGTGCCGGTGCTCTGGTACCTCGCGGGGCTCACCTGCACCGAAGAGACCTTCATGATCAAGGCCGGCGCCCAGCGGCTGGCCGCCGAGCTCGGCCTGATGCTGGTGGCGCCCGACACCAGCCCGCGGGTGCGGCTGCCCGGCGACGACGCCGACTGGGACTTCGGCCTGGCCGCGGGCTTCTACGTGGATGCCACGCGCCAGCCCTGGGCCCGGCACTACCGGATGTACAGCTGGGTGACCCGCGAGCTGCCGCAGCTGCTGGCCGAGGCCTTCCCGGCAGGCGACCGGCACGGCATCTTCGGGCACTCGATGGGCGGGCACGGCGCGCTGGTGTGCGCGTTGCGTAATCCGCAGCGCTACCGATCGGTGTCGGCCTTCGCGCCGATCGCCGCGCCCACGCACTGCCCCTGGGGCCGCAAGGCCTTCGCAGGCTACCTCGGCGAGGACCCCGGCGCCTGGGCTTCCTACGACGCCAGCACGCTCGCCGCGCTGCAGCGCTTCCCCTCGCCGATCCTGGTCGACCAGGGAACGGCCGACAAGTTCCTCGTCGAGCAGCTGATGCCGGAGCGCCTGGCCGAAGCCTGCCGCGCGTCCGGCACCGAACTGCGGCTGCGCATGCACGAGGGCTACGACCACAGCTACTGGTTCATCCAGAGCTTCGTCGAAGACCACCTGCGGCATCACGCCGCGCTGCTGAATTCCTGAGGATGCCCCGGCAATGACCGACACCAAGCCGCAGGCCATCCGGGTGCGCATCGACGAGCACGCCGGCGGCGCGCGCATCGCGCACGTCACCATCGACAACGCGCGCCGGCTCAACAGCCTGAACAGCGCGCTGATGTCCGAGTTCGTCGGCTCCCTCGAGGCCCTGCCGCACACCGTAGACGGCCTGCGCGCCGTGGTGCTGTCCGGCGCGGGCGACAAGGCCTTCGTCGGCGGCGCGGACATCGACGAGATGGCGGCGCTGACCAGCCCGGACGAGGCACGGGCCTTCATCACGCGGGTGCACCGCTGCTGCCATGCCGTGCGTGAACTGCCGGTGCCGGTGATCGCGCGCCTGCAGGGCTTCACCCTGGGCGCCGGGCTCGAGCTGGCCGCGGCCTGCGACCTGCGGGTGGCCGCCGACACCGCCCAGTTCGGCATGCCCGAAGTGAAGCTCGGCATCCCTTCGGTGGTCGAAGCCGCGCTGCTGCCGGGGCTGGTCGGCTGGGGGCGCGCCCGCGAGATGCTGCTGCTGGGCGAGAACTTCGGCGCGGCCGAGGCGCTGGCCTGGGGAATGGTGGAGCGGGTGGTGCCGGCCGACGCGCTGGACGCGGTCGTCGAGGGCTGGATCGCCAGCCTGCTGCACACCGGCGCCCATGCGGTGCGGCTGCAGAAGCAGCTGATCCGCCGATGGGAGGACCTGCCGATGCGCGACGCGGTTCGCGCCGGCATCGACGCCTTCGCCGCGGCCTGGGACAGCGACGAACCCGCGCGGATGATGGGCGAGTTCCAGGCCGGGCGAAAGTCCCGCCGGGCCGCGCGCGACTGAGCACCCGGCCGCAACGGCGGCCGGCAACGCACCATGGAGAAGCATCCGATGAGCATCGATCGACGAGGTTTCATGATGGCGGGCGCCGCGCTCGCAGCGAGCGCGGGCCTGGCCGGCTGCGCCACGAGCCCGGCCCAGACCGCCGCAGCGCGCCGGATTCCGGGCGTCTCCACCTTCCGTCTCGGCAGCTGGAGCGTCACCTCGTTCTCGGACGGGCACTTCGAACGGCCGCTGGCCGAAGGCTTCGTGCGCAACGCGAAGCTCGCGCAGGTACAGGCGGCGCTCGAGGACGCCGGCCTGCCCACCGACCGGGTCACCATCCCGCTGAACTGCTTCCTCGTCGACACCGGCCCGCGCAAGGTGCTGATCGACACCGGCACCGGCAGCTTCGGCGCGCCCACCTCCGGCCGGCTCATGGCCCACATGGGCGCCGCGGGAATCGACCCCGCCTCGATCGACACCGTGCTGATCTCGCACTTCCACGGCGACCACATCAACGGGCTGCGCGACCGCGAGGGCCGGGCAGTGTTCCCGAACGCGCGCGTGATGGTGCCGGCGCCCGAATGGGACTGGTGGATGGACGACCGCCGGATGAACGCGCAGCCGGTCGACCAGCGCGGCGGCTTCGCGGCGGCGCGGCGCGTCTTCGGGCCGATGGCCTCCACCGTGGAGCGCTTCGAGCCGGGCCGCGAGCTGCTGCCCGGAATCGTCTCGATGCCCGCCTACGGGCACACGGCCGGCCACACGATGTTCATGCTCAGCTCGGGCGGCCAGCGGATGCTCTACTGGGGCGATCTGACCAACATTGCCGCACTCTTCGTGCGCAACCCCGACTGGCAGGTGAGCTTCGACATGGACCCCGAGGCAGCCCGCCGCACCCGCCGCAGGGTCATGGAGATGGCGCTTGCCGAGAACGTGGCGGTAGCCGGCTTCCACCTCGAGAACGGCGGCGTGGGCCGGCTGGCGCGCCAGGGCAGCGGCTACCGCTTCACGCCGCTGGCGGCCTGAGAAACCAGTCCCGGAGAGGACGAGAGGAGGAGACCATGGACCAACTGCAACGCTTCCTTGCCGCGCGCGACCACCTGCTCGCCACGCGCACCGACTACGCGGCGGCCGTCGCCGGCTTCGCGTGGCCGCGCCTGGAGGGCTTCAACTGGGCGCTCGACTACTTCGACGCGATCGCCCACGGCAACGACGCGCCCGCACTGCACATCGTCGAGGAGTCGGGCAGCGAGGCGAAGCTCAGCTACGCGCAGCTCGCCGTGCGCTCTTCGCAGGTGGCGGGCTTCCTCGCCGGGCACGGCGCGCGGCGCGGCGACCGCATCCTGCTGATGCTCGGCAACGAGGTGCCGCTGTGGGAGTCGATGCTGGCCGCGATCAAGCTCGGCGCAGTGCTGATCCCGGCGACCACGCTGCTCTCCGGCGACGATCTCGCCGACCGGCTGCAGCGCGGCAACGTGCGCCACATCATCACCAATGCGACCGGCGCCAGCCGGGTCGACGAGCTGCCGGCCACGGTGCTCGCGGGCGTCAACCGGATCTTCGTGGGCGACGCGCCCCGGCCGGGCTGGATCTCGTTCTCGGACAGCGCTGCCGCGCCGCCGGCCTTCCGGCCCGAGGGCGCCACCCGGGCCGAAGATCCGCTGCTCGAATACTTCACCTCCGGGACCACCGCGCGTCCGAAGCTGGTGCGGCACACGCACCAGAGCTACCCGGTGGGCCACCTGTCGACGATGTACTGGCTGGGCCTGCAGCGCGGCGACGTTCACTGGACGATCAGCTCTCCCGGCTGGGCCAAGCATGCCTGGAGCTGCTTCTTCGCCCCCTTCAACGCCCAGGCCTGCGTCTTCATCTACAACTATTCGCGCTTCAACGGGCCCGCCATCCTCGAGACCCTCGTGAAGCACGCGGTGAACACGCTGTGCGCGCCGCCCACCGTCTGGCGGATGCTGATCCAGGAGAACCTCGCCGGCTGGCCGGTCAAGCTGCGCGAGCTGATCTCGGCCGGCGAGCCGCTGAACCCGGAGGTCATCGAGCAGGTGCGCGCCGCCTGGAACATCACCATCCGCGACGGCTACGGCCAGACCGAGACCACCGCGCAGATCGGCAACCCTCCCGGCGCGCCGGTGAAGCCGGGCTCGATGGGCAGGCCGCTGCCCGGTTACCCGATCGTCCTGCTCGACCCCGACGGCCAGCCCGCCGACGAAGGCGAGATCTGCATCGACCTGTCGCGGCGGCCCCTGGCGCTGATGACCGCCTACGCGGACGACGGCGAGAAGACCGCCGAAGTGATGCGCGACGGCCACTACCACACCGGCGACGTCGGCATGCGCGACGCCGAGGGCTACATCACCTACGTGGGCCGCGCGGACGACGTGTTCAAGGCGTCGGGCTACCGGATCAGCCCCTTCGAGCTGGAGAGCGTTCTGATCGAGCACCCGGCGGTCGCCGAGGCCGCAGTGGTGCCGTCGCCCGATCCGGTGCGCGGCTACGTGCCCAAGGCCTACGTCATCACCGCGCCAGGACACGCACCCGGCCCGGAGACCGCGGCCAGCATCTTCCGCTTCCTGCGCGAGCACGTGTCCGGTTACAAGCTGGTGCGCAGGATCGAGTTCAGCGACCTTCCCAAGACCATCTCGGGCAAGATCCGCCGCGTCGAGTTGCGCGGCCAGGAGACCGGCCGGGCGGATCACGGTCCCCGCAACGAACTCGAGTTCCTCGAGGAACAGTTCCGCTGAGCGCCGCACCGATGGAAGAGACCGAACTGCTGCTGATCAGGCACGGCCAGACCGACCTGAACCGGGAGCCCCGTTTCCAGGGGCAGATCGACGCGCCGCTCAATGCGCTGGGCGAGCTGCAGGCGCGCCGGCTGGCCGAGCGGCTGGCCGGCGAGCGCATCGAGCGCCTGGTCTGCAGCGACCTCACCCGCACCCGCCAGACCGCGGCGCCCACTGCCGAGCGGCTGGGGCTCACGGTGCTGCCGTCGGCGCCGTTCCGCGAGCAGGGCTTCGGCGTCTTCGAGGGGCTGGCCTTCCCGGAGGTGATCGAGCGCTATCCGCAGGATTGGGAGGCCTGGCTGCGCCACGAGGCGGGCTACGCGCCGCCGGGCGGCGAGAGCAACCTGGTCTTCCATGCCCGGGTGATCGCTGCGCTGCGCGCGGTGGCGCAGGCGATTCCCGGCGGTTCCGCCGCCGTTGTGACGCACGGAGGGGTGCTCGACATGGTCTGGCGCACCGCCCGCGGGCTGCCGCTGGACGGCGCCCGCAGCTGCGCCATCCCGAACGCCGGTATCAACCGGATCCGGGTGCGCGGCGAGCGCATCGAGATCCTGTCCTGGGCGGACGACGCCCACGTCGCCGACCTGACGCTGCCCTGAGGGCCGCGCCGCCCCGGGACCTGCGAGGGCCCCGGGTCCCGGCAAGGCGGCGCGCCGGAAGCCGCGACCGGTCAGGCCGTGGCGGCGCGGATCATGTTGCGGGCGATGATGATCTGCTGGATCTGCGTGGTGCCCTCGTACAGGCGGAACAGGCGCACGTCGCGGTAGTGCCGCTCCATGCCGTACTCCTCCATGTAGCCCGCGCCGCCGAAGATCTGCACCCCGCGGTCGGCCACCCGGCCCACCATCTCGGACGCGTACATCTTCGCGCAGGAGGCCTCGGTGCTGATGTTCTCGCCGTTGTCGCGGCGGCGCGCGGCGTCCAGCGTCATGCACTTCGCGGCGTAGAGCTCGGCCTTGCTGTCGGCCAGCATCGCCTGCACCAGCTGGAACTCGGCGATCGGCTGGCCGAACTGGCGGCGCTCGATCGCGTACTTCAGCGTGTCGTCGAGGATGCGCTCGGCCACGCCGACGCAGATCGCGGCGATGTGGATGCGGCCCTTGTCGAGCACCTTCATCGCGGTCTTGAAACCCTGGCCCTCGCGGCCGCCGATGATGTTCTCGGCCGGCACGCGCGCGTTCTCGAAGATCACGTCGCAGGTGTGGGCGCCCTGCTGACCCATCTTGCGGTCGGGCTTGCCCAGGCTGACGCCCGGGGTCTTCGCGTCGACGATGAAGGCGCTGACGCCGCCGGCGCCCTTGACCTTGGGATCGGTGCGCGCCATCAGCGTGAAGAAGCTGGCGTAGGGCGCGTTGGTGATGTAGCGCTTGGTGCCGTTGACGACGTAGTGGTCGCCGTCTCGGATCGCGGTGGTGCGCAGCGACGCGGCGTCGGAGCCGGCCTCGGGCTCGGTCAGGCCGAAGGAGGCGATCGCCTCGCCGGTGGCCAGCTTGGGCAGCCACTGCGCCTTCTGCTCGGGCGTGCCGTCCATCAGGATGCCCTGCGAGCCGATCCCCACCGTGGTGCCGAACAGCGAGCGGAAGGCCGGCGAGGTGTGCCCCATCTCGAACATCACCAGCACCTCCTCCTCCATCGTGAGGCCCAGGCCGCCGTACTCCTCGGGAATGGTGAGGCCGAACAGGCCCAGGTCCTTCATCTCCTGGGCGATCTCATCGGGAATCCTGTCGTTCTCGGCCACGAGGTTCTCGGCCGGGATCAGGCGCTCGCGCACGAAGCGCGACACGCCGTCGAGCAGGGAGGTCATGGTTTCCTGGTCGCGGATCATTTTTTTTCCTGGGAAGGGAGATGGAAGGAAGGGGGAAGGGTGAAGAGGGAAGGGTGGGCGTTGGTCGACGCGGGTCGGCGCGCTTGCCTGGAGCCGGCGGGCGGACTGCGAGGGCGACGCCGCGACGGGGCGCGACGCCGATCCCGTGCCCCCTGGTCCGGGTTCAGGCCACGGCTTCGCCGGCGCCGGCGCCGGCGAGGATCTCGCGGGCCTTGAGGAGCACGGGGCGGTCGATCATCTTGCCGTCCAGCGCGACTGCGGCGCCGCCGGAGGCGGCATCGGCGGCCACCACGCGGCGCGCCCAGTCGACCTGCTCGGGGGTGGGACGCCAGCAGTCGCTCACCACGCCCACCTGCTTCGGGTGGATGCACAGCTTGGTGCCGAAGCCCAGCCGGCGGGCACGCTGGGTCTCTTCCTGGAGGCGCTGCGGGTCGTCGATCGCAGTGCAGACGCCGTCGACCGGCGCCAGCAGTCCGGCGATCCGGGACACCAGCACCAGCTGCGAACGGAAATGCAGCAGTTCCTCGCCCTCGCCGTCGATGCCCAGGTCGACCTGGAAGTCGATGGTGCCGAACAGCAGGCGCTCCACGCCCGGCGCCGTGGCCACCGCATGCGCGTTCCAGATGCCGGCGGCGGTCTCGATCAGCGGCAGCACCGGCACGCCGGCGCCCGCGCGCGCGGTCACTGCGGCGATCTGCTCCGGCCGCTCGGCCTTGGGCAGCACCACGCCGGCCACGCCGGGCAGCCCGCAGATCGCGAGGTCGTCCTCGAACCACGGCGTGTCCGAACCGTTGATCCGCACCAGCACCGGCCGGTCCGGCGACAGCCAGCCGGCGATCGCGTCGCGCGCGGCCGCCTTGTCGGCGAGGCCGACCGCGTCCTCCAGGTCCAGGATGATCGCGTCGGCGCCCGCCTCGAGCGCCTTCGCGAAGCGCTCCGGCCGGCTGCCGGGCGCGAACAGGTAGCTGCGAACGATGCCCATCGGCCGCTCCGCCCTCAGCCCGCGGCCGGCAGCAGCCGGCCAACGCGCGCCATGTCCGCCATCGACCAGATCGCCGCGAAGGCGCTGCGCATCTCCGCCTCGCTGGCCGCATTGCCGAACTTCGCCAGCCGCAGCGCCTTATCCTCGAGCTCGGGGCGGCTCAGCGTGTTGCCGGGATCGCCCTTTGGCTCGTCGACGCGCGCCTCGAAGGTCCTCCCGTCGGTGGTGGTGACGGTGACCTTGCCTATCCAGCGCGCCGGATAGGCGCCGTCGACCTCGGGGTCGAGCACCATCTTCACCTTTTCGCGGAAGGCGGCGATGCGGGGCGAGTTGTAGTGCTCCTCGAACTCGGTGAGGCCGGCGTTGCGGAAGGCCGCGATCAGGCCCAGCACCGTGCCCATCGAGAACTTGCCCTGGTGCACGGTCTGCGGGTTCACCACCGGGCCGAGCACGTCGATCGCGCCCTGGTGGACGCGCGCTGTCACCGAGGCGATGTCCTCGGGGGCGAGGCCGCGGTCGGTGACGATCTCGAGCAGCGCGTCGGCCGCCGGATGCGTGTGCCGGCACGAGGCGTGGAACTTGAACGAGGTCTCGGCCAGCGCCCAGCGGCTGCCCAGGCGGTCGACGAGCTTCGCGGGGTCGGCATCGGTCGACATGCCGGCCGCCATGCCCTGCAGGCCCTCCAGGATGCGCTGCGCGCCGGTGAAGCCGTCCTGGGCGAGGAAGGCGGCCATCATCCCGTCGCTGGCCGCCTTGGCGGTGTGCAGCTGCTTGGAGTCGGCAGCGTCGCGCAGGAACTCCCACAGGCCCGCGGCCTGGGTGCCCGCCGAGCCGAAGGCGTCGAGCATCTGCCTGGCCGACAGGCCCAGCAGCCGGCCCACCGCGGCGGCGGCGGCCACCGTGCCCACCGTGGCGGTGGTGTGGAAGATCTTGTAGTGCGAGCGCCCGAGGAACTCGCCGATCCGGATGCCGACCTCGTAGCCGGCCACCGAGGCGGTCAGCAGGTCGCGGCCGGAGGCGCCGATCGACTGCGCCACGGCGAGCACCGGCGGGAAGATCACCGCGGCCGGGTGGAACACCGAACCGTTGTGAACGTCGTCCTGCTCGGCGAAGTGCGAGGCCGCTGCATTGACCATCGCCGCGAACATCGGCGTGCTGGCGCCGCGCGAGATCAGCACTTCGGAGGGGCCGGCGGCAGGGCCCATGCGCGCGGCGTAGCGCGCGATGGCCTCGACAGGGCGGGCGCCCTTGCCGGCCAGCGCGGAGCCGAACCAGTCGAGGAAGAGGTCCTCGGCGCGGCGCAGCACCGGCTGCGGGATGTCCTCGAAGCGCAGTCCGGCGGCGAAGTCCGCCAGCGCCTTGCTCGGGTGATCGGTCATGCGGGCCTCCTCGGGCTCAGAAGGAACGGGGCAGCCCGAGCACGTGCTCGGCGACGTAGGACAGGATCAGGTTCGTGGAGATCGGCGCCACCTGGTAGAGGCGCGTCTCGCGGAACTTGCGCTCGACGTCGTACTCGCAGGCGAAGCCGAAGCCGCCGTGGAACTGCAGGCAGGCGTTGGCAGCTTCCCACGAGGCCTTGGCGGCCAGGTACTTGGCCATGTTGGCCTCGGCGCCGCAGGGCTTGTGCGCATCGAACAGCTCGCAGGCCTTCCAGCGCATCAGGCTGGCGGCCTCGACCTCGATGTGCGCCTCGGCGATCGGGAACTGCACGCCCTGGTTCTGGCCGATCGGCCGGCCGAACACCACCCGCTCGCTGACGTACTTGGAGACGCGGTCGATGAACCAGTGGCCGTCGCCGATGCACTCGGCGGCGATCAGCGTGCGCTCGGCGTTCAGGCCGTCGAGGATGTACTTGAAGCCCTGGCCTTCCTCGCCGATGATGTTCTCGGCCGGGATCTCGAGGTTGTCGAAGAACAGCTCGTTGGTCTCGTGGTTGACCATGTTCAGGATCGGCCGCACGGTGAGGCCCTTGCCGATCGCCTCGCGCAGGTCGACCAGGAAGATCGACATGCCCTCGGACTTCTTCTTCACCTCAGACAGCGGCGTGGTGCGCGCCAGCAGGATCATGTAGTCGGAATGCTGGATCCGCGAGATCCAGACCTTCTGGCCGTTGACCACGTAGCGGTCGCCCTTGCGCACCGCGGTGGTCTTGATCTTGGTGGTGTCCGTGCCGGTGGTGGGCTCGGTCACGCCCATCGACTGCAGGCGCAGCTCGCCGGCGGCGATCTTGGGCAGGAAGTGCTCCTTCTGCGCCTTCGAGCCGTGGCGCAGCAGCGTGCCCATGTTGTACATCTGGCCGTGGCAGGCGCCGGAGTTGCCGCCCGCGCGGTTGATCTCCTCCATGATCACCGAGGCCTCGGTCAGGCCCAGGCCCGAGCCGCCGTACTCCTGCGGGATCAGCGCGGCCATCCAGCCGGCCTTGGTGAGCGCGTCGACGAAGTCGGCCGGGTAGGCGCGCTGCTCGTCGACCTTGCGGAAGTACTCGTCCGGGAACTGGGCGCAGAGGGCGCGCACTGCGTCGCGGATTTCCTGGTAGGCGTCGGTCTGTCGTTGCACGTTCGGAGTTCCTGAAGGCGTTGAAGGATGTCGGTTGGGTCGCGGCCCCGCGAGCGCCCTTGCCGGCGCTGCACGGCCCCGAAGGGAAGGCGTCAGGCCAGCGTCGCGGTGGCGTCCATGCAGAGCGCGCCGTCCGGACCGGCGGCCCAGAGCTTCACGGTGCCGTCCGCCTGCGGGCGGCCGCGGACCTCGAAGGGCGCGGTGTCGAACAGCGGCTTCATGGCGCGGAAGCGGTAGCCGGTGACCTCGGCCCCGGGCATCTCGCGGCGCAGCAGGTCGAGCAGCAGCGTGGCGATCAGCGGACCGTGCACGACGAGGCCGGGGTAGCCCTCCTCGCCCATCGCATAGGGACGGTCGTAATGGATGCGATGGCCGTTGAAAGTCAGCGCGGAATAGCGGAACAGCAGCAGCGGATCCGGACGGATCTCGCGGGACCAGGCGGCGTCCGCCGGGGCCGGCGTGGGCGCGGGCGGCGGGTCCGCCGGGTTGGGCGCATCGCGGTAGACGATGTCCTGCTCCTCCACCATCGACAGGCCTTCGGCGCCGCTGAACTCGTGCGCCACCTTGACGAACACCAGCGTGCCGCTGCGCCCGGTCTTGGGCGTGACGTCGGTGATCCGGGACACGCGGGTCACCTGCTCGCCCACCCGCAGGGGGCGATGCCAGGTGAGCTGGCTGCCGGCGAACATGCGCCGCGGCAGCGGCACCGGAGGCATGAAGCCGCCGCGGGCCGGATGCCCGTCGGGGCCCGCCTCGGAGTGCCGGTACATCGGCAGGAAATACAGCCAGTGCCACAGCCCCGGCAGCGGGTCGCCGTCCAGCGGCTGAGGATCCTCGCGATCCAGCGTGTTGGACATCGCGGCGACGGGCACCGCGGTGATCGTGTCGATGCGGCTCTCGCTGCGGCCGATCCAGTCGCGCAGCTTCTCGAGTTCAGTGCTCATGTGCCTCCCCTCTTGTCCGGTGGCCGGCCGTTCAGACGACCTGGGCGGCGCGCAGCGCGCCGATCCGCGCCGCATCGAAGCCGAGCTCGGCCAGGATGGCGTCGGTGTGCTGGCCCAGCGCCGGGATGGGATCCATCCGCGGCTCGAACGCGCTGTTGGAGCCCGGCGGCAGCAGCGACGCCACCGGACCCACCGGCGACGCCACCTCGCGCCAGCGCCCGCGCGCCTGCAGCTGGGGATGCTGCCACAGGTCGGCTGGGGTGTTGACCCGGGCGGTGGCCAGGTTGGCGCGGTCCAGCCGGGCCTCGAGCTCGTCGGCGGTCAGCCCGCCGAAGACCTCGCCGATCAGCCCCTCCAGCGCCGCGCGGTTCTCGGTGCGAAGGGTGTTCGACGCGAAGCGCGGATCCTTCTCCAGCGCGGGATTGCCGATGACCTCGCGGCAGAAGGTCGCCCACTCGCGCTCGTTCTGCAGGCCCATCATCACCGTGCGGCCGTCGCCCACCGGGAAAGGCCCGTAGGGCACCACGCTGGGGTGGAAGGCGCCGGTGCGCGGCGCCGGCGGCTGGCCGCCGTAGGTGTAGTACATCGGGTTGCCCATCCACTCGGTGAGCGTCTCGAACATCGCCACGTCGATGTGCGAGCCCTTGCCGGTGCGCTCGCGCAGCAGCAGCGCGGCCAGCACGCTGGAGTACGCGTACATGCCCGCCGAGGTGTCCGCTGCCGAGAAACCCGCGCGCGCCATCGACTCCGGCGTGCCGGTGACCGACAGCAGCCCGGCTTCGGCCTGCACCATCAGGTCGTAGGCCTTCTTGTCGCGATAAGGCCCGTCGGCGCCATAGCCGGAGACGTCGCAGACGACGATCCGCGGGTGCTTCGGGCTCAGCGCCTCGTACGACAGCCCGAGCCGCGCGGCCGCGCCGGGCGCCAGGTTCTGCACGATGACGTCGGCGCGCTCGATCAGGCCGTCGAGGATCGGCCGGGCGTCCGCGTGCTTGATGTCGAGCGTGAGGCTCTCCTTCGAGCGGTTCGCCCAGGCGAAGTAGGACGACAGCCCGTTGACGCGCTTGTCGTAGCCGCGCGCGAAGTCTCCGGCGCCCGGGCGCTCGATCTTGATGACGCGGGCGCCGAGGTCGGCGAGGTGCCGGGTGCACACCGGCGCCGCCACCGCGTGTTCGAAGGCCAGGACCGTGATTCCGTCGAGAGGACGCATGCTCGTTGCCTAGTGAATGAGACAGGGGAGCCGGCCGCGGGCGGCGGTGCGCGCCGCGGCCGGAAGGCCATCTTCAGGTCAGATGGGATCCCAGGTGAACACGTCGCCAGAGCGCTCCAGCGCGAAGAACGAGCTCTTGAGCGCCGGCATCGCGTGATCGGCGACCGTCTCCGGGGTCCAGCCTTCCGAGCGGTGCACCGAACGCACCGGGCGCGGCTGGCTGATCAGGAAGATCTCGTTGTTGCGCACCGCGAAGATCTGGCCGTTGACTTCCTTGGCGGCGTCGCTGCCGAGGTAGACGGCGATCGGGGCGATCTTGGCCGGCGTCATCTGCTTGATGCGCTCGACGCGGGCCTTCTCCTCGTCGGTCTCGGTCGGGATCGAGCCGATCATCCGGCTCCAGGCGAACGGGGCGATGCAGTTGGAGCGGACGTTGAAGCGCTGCATGTCCAGCGCGATCGACTTCGACAGCGCGGCGATGCCCAGCTTGGCGGCCGAGTAGTTGGCCTGGCCGAAGTTGCCGATCAGGCCCGAGGTCGAGGTCATGTGCACGAATGCACCGGAGCCCTGCTCCTTGAAGTGGTTGGCGGCCGCGCGGCTCACGTAGTAGGCGCCGTACAGGTGCACCTTGATGACCGCGTCCCACTCGGGCTCGCTCATCTTGTGGAAGAAGCGGTCGCGCAGGATGCCGGCGTTGTTCACGACGACGTCGATGCGGCCGAAGGTGTCGACCGCGGTCTCGACGATGCGCTGCGCCGCGGCAGGCTCGGAGACGCTGTCGGTGTTGGCGACGGCCTTGCCGCCGGCGGCCTTGATTTCATCGACCACGCGCTGCGCGGGGCCCGCATCGTTGCCTTCGCCGCTGACCGAGGCGCCGATGTCGTTGACCACCACCTGCGCGCCATGCTTCGCCATCATCAGCGCGATGTCGCGGCCGATGCCGCCACCTGCGCCCGTGACCACGACGACCTTGCCTTCGACCATTCCGCTCATTTCATTCCTCCGGTTGTATCGTGTCCAAGCCCCCTGGGACCATCCCCCGGGGCCGCTTCCCATCTCCGGGCGGGCCCGACCGCGCCCGCTCCGAACTGCCTCGTCGGGGACACCGCGCCGTCCGCGCCGCCGGACGAGGCCGGCGTGCCGATGATACGGCGATCCCGAAGGGCGCCTGCCCGCGCGGCCCGGCCGCGCATGAAGAAGTAGCCGGGCATGACCTGCGGAGCGCCGGTGATGAGCTCGCCGGCCTCGCCCTGCGCAAGCTCCTCGAGCGTCCCGGGGTCGACGATGCGCGAGTCGACCGCGAAGGCGGGCATGCCCAGGCACTGGCCCCTGGGCCGGAAGCGCTCGTGTGCGGTTTGGGTCATCGCGTGCGGGCCGCTCCTGTCAGGCGGCCTGGTAGAGGGTGACGACGCAGGCGCCGCCCAGCCCCAGGTTGTGCTGCAGCGCCAGCCGCGCGCCTTCCACCTGGCGCTGCTCGGCCTCGCCGCGCAGCTGCCAGGTCAGCTCGGCGCACTGGGCGAGGCCGGTGGCGCCCAGCGGATGCCCCTTGGAGAGCAGACCGCCGGAAGGATTGGTGACGATCCTGCCGCCGTAGGTGTTGTCGCCATCCAGGATGAAGCGCTCGGCGGTGCCCTCCGGCGTGAGGCCCAGCGCCTCGTAGCTGAGCAGCTCGCTGGCGGTGAAGCAGTCGTGGAGCTCGACGACGTCGAGGTCCTCCGGGCCGATTCCCGCCTCCTCGTAGACCCTGGCGGCGGCCTCGCGCGCCATCTCGCAGCCGACCAGCCCGCGCATGTCGCCGGAGTCGAAGCTGGCGGCGGTGTCGGTGGTCATCGCCTGCGCGGCGACCGTCACCCGCGTGTCCAGCCCGTGGCGCCGGGCGAAGTCCGCCGAGCACAGCACGGCCGCCGCCGCGCCGCAGGCGGGCGGGCAGCACTGCAGGCGCGTCAGCGGGAAGAACACCGTCGGGGAGGCCATCACCTCGTCCAGCGTGACTGTCTTGCGGAACAGCGCCAGCGGATTGCGTGCCGCGTGCTGGCGCGCCTTCACCGAGATGCGCGCGAAGGTGTCGGGGCGGATGCCGTGCTCGCGCAGGTAGTCGCGCGCCGCGCCCCCGAAGAACTGCGCTGCCAGGGGAGCTGCGGGGTCCAGCCCCTGGCGGGCGTCCATCGCATCGACGAAACGCGCCAGCGGCGACGGGCGGTCGTCGAACACGTCCTCGAGCGCGCCCGGGGCCATCTGCTCGAAGCCCAGCGCCAGCGCGCAGTCGACCGCACCGGAGGCGACCGCCTGCCGGGCGAGGAACAGCGCGGAAGATCCGCTTGCACCGCCGTTGCCGACGTTGACCACCGGGATGCCCGTCAGGCCCACTTCGTAGAGCGCTGCCTGTCCGGAGGTGGAGTCGCCGTAGACGTAGCCGGCCGCGGCCTGGCCGACCAGGCCGTAGCCGATCCCGGCGTCCGCGAGCGCGGCGCGCGCGGCCATGGCGCCCATGGCCGGATAGGGCTCGCTCGCCCCCGGCTTCGTGAACGGGATCATGCCCACGCCCACCACGTGCACCTTGCGTGTCATCGCCTGTCGCTCCTGCGGTGTCCGGCAGCCGGCGCCGCGCGCCCGGTCCGCTGGGCCGTCCGGCAGCGTCCGGCGGATGCCGGCAGCGGGCAGAAGTCTGCGTCATCCGGCTGCCGCGATGAATGACCGCGGCTGCCAAAAACGATGACGGAAAGTGTCAGCGCCGCCGCGGGCCGGGGTCCTCTGCGAGGCGGGCGATCCGGTACTCGCCGGGCGCAGCGTCCAGGCGGCGAGATGATCGGCGATGCGCGCCAGCACGGCATCCGGGATTTCCGCCAGGGCGGTCTCCGCGTACGCCGGCCAGAACAGCGCCTGCAGTTCTTC
>JBKHVS010000043.1:0-20992 GCA_046569945.1 Gammaproteobacteria bacterium
CGTCTTGACCTTGTACTTGCCGGCGAACTCCACTGAGCGGATCTGCAGCACCTTGGAGCCCAGGCTGGCCATCTCGAGCATCTCCTCGAAGGTGACCTTCTCGAGCCGGCGCGCCTCGGCGACGATGCGGGGATCGGTGGTGTAGACCCCGTCGACGTCGGTGTAGATCAGGCACTCCTCGGCGCCAAGCGCGGCCGCGACAGCCACCGCCGAGGTGTCCGAACCGCCCCGCCCCAGCGTGGTGATGTTGCCGGCAGGGTCGACCCCCTGGAAACCGGTGATGATCACCACGCGCCCGGCCTCGAGGTCGGCATGCACTCGCTCGGACTCGATGGCCTCGATGCGCGCCTTCGTGAAGGAGGAGTCGGTGCGCACCGGCACCTGCCAGCCGGCGTAACTCACCGCATCGACGCCGAGCGCCTTGAGCGCCATCGCGAGCAGCCCCACCGAAACCTGCTCGCCGGTGGAGGCGATCATGTCGAGCTCGCGCGGGTCGGGCTGCTCCTGGATTTCCCTGGCCAGTGCCAGCAGCCGGTTGGTCTCGCCGGACATCGCCGACGGAACGACCACCATCCGATGGCCGGCCGCGTGCCATTTGGCCACGCGCTTCGCGACGTTCTTGATGCGCTCCGTGGAGCCCATCGAGGTGCCGCCGTACTTGTGAACGATCAGGGACATGGCTGGATTCGACCCGCTCGAGACGGGCCCGCTGGTCTGCGCAAAACCAGCGATTATACGTGAGGGGCGTCCCAGCGCAGGCTCACCAGCCGTCCGGTGCGGGGCCAGTCGGGGCTGCGATCCATGCCAAGCCCGGCCGCGAACAGCACGCGGCCGCCGGTCTCCACGAGAGGGAGAGAAGGCCTCAGCCAGGCGGGAATCGCGCGCTCCTGGTAGAGGTTCCTGAGCGTTCGCGCGCTGCCGCCGGACTGGGCGCGCAGCCGCCGCGCCGAGCGCGGGCTGCAGACCGTGAGCGGACGACCCAGCAGCCACTCCGCGCTCACGCCCTCGCCTTGCGCTGCCTGCGCCGGCTCGTGCTCGTCGAAGTGCAGCATGCCCGGGAAGCCCGGCACCGCCAGGCTGCGCTCGCCGTGCCAGGCCATCACGAACCCTTCCTGCGCCGGGGCGGCAGCGCCATGCGCCGCGCGCGCGGCAGCGGCGGCAATGCGGCTGCGGTGGCGGCGCAGCAGCAGCCCCTCGTGCGCCACCTGCCCATAGGCGCCGCCAGAGAGCACCAGCTGGCGCTCGATCTCCCTGAGCTTCGACTCGCTGGGCGAGCGCGCGCCCAGAAGGGCGAGCCAAAGCCGCAGCGCGGCTGCCCGGCGCGGCGCGGGAAGACGCGCGAGCACGTCGGCATCCACCGCATCGGGCGCATCGGGCGCATCGGGCGCATCATCCAGGGCCGCCGCATCGAGCGACGCAGCGCGCAGGTCGATGCGCGCCAGGGCCTCGATCGCAGCGCGCGCCTCGTCGAGCCGCGTGCCCAGCCGCAGCAGATTGCCGCGGAAGGCCGGGGCCGCCGCGTCCAGCGCCGGCAGCACCCGATGGCGGAACGCGTTGCGCAGCAGCGCCGCATCCTCGTTGCTGGGATCCTCCACCCAGCGCAGGGCGTGGCGCTGCGCGTACTCGACAAGCTGGGCGCGCGACAGGCCGAGCAGCGGGCGCAGCACCGGCACGCCGTCCCGCCGCCCGCTCGCCGCGATTCCCGCAAGTCCGTCGATGCCGCTGCCGCGCGCGATGCGCATCAGCATCGTTTCGACCTGGTCGTCGGCATGGTGGCCGGTGAGCACGCCGAGCGCGCCGAGGCGCACCGCGGCACGGGTCAGCGCGGCGTAGCGCCGCTCGCGCGCCCAGGCTTCGACGCTCTCGCCGGACGCAGGCGCATCCTCGACACGATGGACCTCGCAGGCCACGCCAAGCAGACCGGCCTCGCGCTCGCAATGGGCCGGCCAGGCGTCGGCGGCGGGCTGCAGGCCGTGATGCACGTGGACCGCGACCAGCCGCGCGCTGGCCGGCGCAGCCTTGGCCGCGGCGTGCAGCAGCACGGTGGAATCGAGTCCGCCGCTCCAGCCGACCACGAACACCGGCGGACGCAGCGAGGGCCCCGCGGCCGCGCAGGCCTCGCCGAGCGCCCGCTCGAGCGCCGCGGCGACGGGATCAGCGTCCCTCGCCGATCTCCTTGAACTTGCCATAGGCCAGAAGCCTCTCCTGCCGCTGGCGGACCAGGTCGGGCGGCTTGACGTCCTGGAACTGGCGCAGGGCATCGCCGAGCGCGCGGCGCAGGAACTGCATCATCTGAGCGGGATCGCGATGCGCGCCGCCGACCGGCTCGCTGACGATCCGGTCGACCAGGCCCAGCGCCTTGAGGCGGTGGGCGGTGATGCCGAGGATCTCGGCGGCGTCGGGCGCCTTGTTGGACGCGCCCTTCCACAGGATGGCGGCGCACCCCTCGGGCGAGATCACCGAGAGCACCGCGTACTGCAGCATCAGCGTGATGTCGGAGACCGCGATCGCCAGCGCGCCGCCCGAGCCGCCCTCGCCGATGATGGTGGTGACGATCGGCACCCGCAGCGCGGACATCTCGTAGAGGTTGCGGCCGATCGCCTCGGACTGGCCGCGCTCCTCGGCGCCGACGCCAGGGAAGGCGCCGGGCGTGTCGACGAAGGTGAAGATCGGCAGGCCGAACTTCTCGGCCAGCTTCATCAGGCGCAGCGCCTTGCGATAACCCTCGGGGCGCGGCATGCCGAAGTTGCGGTAGCCGCGCTCGCGCGTGTCCCTGCCCTTCTGGTGGCCGATCACCATGCACGGCTGCCCGTTGAAGCGGGCCATGCCGCCCACGATGGCGGGATCGTCGGCGTATGTGCGGTCGCCGTGCAGTTCGTGGAAATCGGTGAACAGCGCGGCGACGTAGTCGAGCGTGTACGGGCGCTGCGGGTGGCGGGCCACCAGGGCCACCTGCCAGGGGGTGAGCTTCGAGTAGGTGTCCTTGACGAGCGACTGGCTCTTCTTCTGGAGGCGCTCGATCTCGTCGGCGATGTCGACCGCCGATTCGCCCTGCACGAACCTGAGCGAATCGATCTTCTGCTCCAGGTCGGCAATGGGCTGTTCGAAATCAAGGAAGGTGGTTTTCATCGAATCTCCGGGACAGCGGGCGGTGCGCGGAATGCCGCCGGGGCGCATCGTAACGCCGGGCGAACGACATGTCGATTCCTGCGCCTGCCGTCGTTTCAAGGACTTCCATCACGCCTGCCGCAAGGCCGGCAGGGCTCAGTATTCGACCGGCACGGCCTCCAGGCTGCGCCACAGGTACCAGGTGGCGACAGTTCGCCAGGGCCGCCAGCGCTCGCCCAGCGCGGCGGCGGCCACCCGCACCGGCCGGCCCGGGACGCCGGCGGCGCCCTCGGGCAGGTGCGCGGGGTAGTGCTGCTGCAGCGCGCGAAGCACGCCGAGGTCGTCGACCGGCAGCACGTCCGGGCGCAGCAGGTTGAAGATCAGGAACATCTCGGCGGTCCACCGACCGATGCCGCGCACCTCGACGAGCTCCGCGATGAGTTCCTCGTCGTCGAGCCCGGGCCAGCGGGCCGGGTCGACCGCGCCGGTGTGGAAGCGCTGGGCCAGATCCTTCAGGTACTCGGCCTTGCGCCCCGACAGCCCGGCAGCAGCCAGGGTGCCGACCCGCATCCGCGAGACCCGCGCCGGCGACACCTCGCGGGCCGCCTTCGCGAAGCGGTCCCAGACCGCCTGCGCGGCCTTCACCGAGATCTGCTGGCCGACGATGGAACGCGCCAGCGTCTGGAACGGATCGCCGCGCGGCACCGGGTGGGTGTCTGCGCGGGCCGCGATCAGGCGCCCCATGACCGGATCCGCCTGCGAAAGATCGGCGCAGGCATGCGCCCAGTAATCCGGGCGGCTCATGGCTTCAGCCGCGCCGCCAGGTGGTGCCGGAGGGACCGTCCTCCAGCACGATGCCGCTGGCCAGGAGCTCGGCGCGGATGCGGTCGGCCTCGGCGAAGTCGCGCGCCTTCTTCGCTGCCGCCCGCGCGGCCACCGCCTGCTCGATCCGAGCGTCGCCGGCGCCCGCGGCCTGCGCAGCCTCGCTGCCCAGCAGGCCGCTACGGCGGGCCTCCTCGGGGTCCCTGCCGAGCAGCCCGAGCACCCCCGCGAGCGCGCGCAGCCGGGTCTCGAGCGAGGCCTCGCGCTTGCGGTTGGCCTCGGCCGCTAGCTCGAACAGCACCGCCACCGCGCCGGGCGAATTGAAGTCGTCGTCCATCGCCTCCCGGAAGCGCCGCTCGAACGTGCCGCTCCAGTCGATCGCCGCCGCCGGGGCATCGCCCGGGAAATCCGGCGAGAGCGCCGTGTAGAGGCGCAGCAGGCTGGCCCGCGCGTCCTCGAGATGGGCGTCCGAGTAGTTCAGCGGGCTGCGATAGTGCGCGCGCAGGATGAACAGCCGCACCACTTCGGCATCGAACTTGCGCAGCACCTCGCGGATGGTGAAGAAGTTGCCCAGCGACTTGGACATCTTCTCGTCGTCCACCCGCACGAAGCCGTTGTGCATCCAGTAGCGCACGAAGGTGCAGCCCAGCGCCCCCTCGCTCTGCGCGATCTCGTTCTCGTGATGCGGGAACTGCAGGTCTGCGCCGCCGCCGTGGATGTCGATGGTGTCGCCCAGCAGCGCAGTGGACATCGCCGAGCACTCGATGTGCCAGCCCGGGCGGCCCGCGCCGAAGGCCGAGCCCCATTTCGCCTCCTCGGGCTCGCCGGGCTTCGCGGCCTTCCACAGCACGAAGTCGAGCGGATCCTGCTTCGCGTCGGCCACCGACACGCGCTCGCCGGCGCGCAGGTCATCGAGGCTCTTGCCCGAGAGCCGGCCGTAGCCCTCGAAGCGGCGCACCGCGAAGTTCACGTCACCGTCGGCGGCACGATAGGCATAGCCATTGCCCTCGAGCCGCTCGATCAGCCCGAGCATCTGGGGGACGTACTCGGTGGCGCGCGGCTCGTGGTCGGGCGGCTGCACGCCGAGCGCCCGCTCGTCCTCGTGCATGTAGCCGATGAAGCGCGTGGTGAGCGCGCGCAGCGTCTCGCCGTTCTCGACCGCCCGCCGGATGATCTTGTCGTCGATGTCGGTGATGTTGCGGACGTAGGTGACCTGGTAGCCGCTCGCGCGCAGCCAGCGCTGCACCACGTCGAAGACCACCAGGACGCGCGCGTGGCCGACGTGGCAGTAGTCGTAGACGGTCATGCCGCAGACGTACATGCGGACACGGCCGGGTTCCAGCGGAACGAAGTCTTCCTTCTGCCGGGTGAGCGAATTGTGGATTCGGAGCATGGGGCGGGCGTGACGCCGGCACTGCGGCCGGGCCCTCACCTGCGGCAACCGGGGCCGGCGCGCGAGGCGACCGCGCCGGGCGGATTGCTAGAATGGCGCGATGAAATCCAGTATAGCACCGGGGTACCCGGCGATCCGCAGCCTTGCGGCAGCCGTTGCGCTCGCCGCCGCGGCCGCAGCGGCGCCTGCCGCCGCACAGCAGGCCCAGGGCGTGACCGCCGGGGCGCCGCCGGGCGCCGGGGCGGCCGTGCCCGAGCAGTCGGACCCCCGGCGCGTTGCCGCAGCGGTGGCGCGGGTGCAGTCGCTGCGCAAGGACGGCCGCACCCAGGACGCGCTGCAGGAGCTCGAGCAGGCGCTCAGGGCCGCGCCGCGCGATGCGCAGCTGCGCTTCCTCTACGGCGTCACGGTGGCCGAGGCAGGCCGGCGCGACGACGCGATCGCAGTGTTCGAGCAGCTCACGGCCGACTTCCCCGAGCTGCCGGAACCGCACAACAACCTCGCGGTGATGCACGCGGCAGCAGGCGACCTCGACCGGGCGCGCGCCGCGCTCGAGAACGCGGTCCGCGCGCTGCCGGGCTACGCGCTGGCCCACGAGAACCTCGGCGACGTCTACCTGCGCATGGCCGAGCGCTCCTGGCAGCGCGCGGGCCAGGCCGACGCCCGCAACCGCAGCGCCCCGGCCAAGCTGGCGCTGGCCCGCGAACTGCTGCAGCGGATCGCTGCCCCGGCAACCGCGGGCTCTGCCGCCGCACAGCCGGCGCCCGCACAGCCAGCGCCCGCACAGCCCGCCGCCGCCCAGCCCGCGACGGCGCCACGCACCGGCAGCACGGCCGCGCCCGCCCGCTGAGATCCGCGCCCTGCAGCCGCCCCGCCGGGGCCGGGCCCCAAGCGCTTCCTTCCCAGTTCCACAACGGAGAACCTCCATGCTGAAGAAGCTCCCCCTGATCGGCGCGATGTTCGTCGCCCTCACCGTCGTCGAGGACGGCGCCGCCGCCGCGAACCCCCAGGTCACGATCAAGACCTCGATGGGCGAGATCGTCGTCGAGCTCTACCCGGACAAGGCGCCCAAGACCGTCGAGAACTTCCTGCAGTACGTCCGCGACGGCCACTACAACGGCACCATCTTCCACCGCGTCATCGGCAACTTCATGATCCAGGGCGGCGGCTTCACTCCGGACTTCTACAAGCCCGGCACGCCCGATTTCGGCCAGAAGAAGACCCGCGCGCCGATCCCGCTCGAATCGAAGAACGGGCTGCGCAACGACACCGGCTGGATCGCGATGGCCCGCACCTCCCAGCCCGACTCCGCCACCGCGCAGTTCTTCATCAACACCGTCGACAACGCGAACCTGAACCATCCCCAGCCGGACGGGCACGGTTATGCGGTGTTCGGCAAGGTGATCAAGGGCATGGAAGCGGTGAACGCGATCCGCGCGGTCAAGACCGGCCGCATGGGCCCGTTCGGCGACGTGCCTGCCGAACCGGTGACCATCGAGTCCGTGTCGGTGGTCGGCGGGCGCTGAGCCCCGCACGGCGGCGCCTGGCCGGATCGCCCCGGACATGACGGGACAGCCCCGGATCGAGGTGCGCCCGGGAGACCGGGCGCTGTTCGCATCCGACATGCACCTGGGCGCGCACGAGCCCGCCCTCACCGAGCGTTTCCTCGCGGCCCTGGACGGCGCCGTCGACGGCGTCACCGAGCTCTTCCTGCTCGGCGACCTCTTCGAGGCCTGGGTCGGCGACGACTGGGCCGACGCCGTCTGCGAACGCGCCATCCGCGCGCTGGCCGGGGTGTCGCGCGGAGGCTGCCGGATCCATGTGATGCGCGGCAACCGCGACTTCCTGCTGGACGTGCCGCTGCCGCCATCGCCCGCGCCATCGAGCGCGGGCTTCGCCGCGCGCATCGGCGCGACCATGCTGCAGGACCCCTGCGTGATTTCGCTGTTCGGCGAGCCGGCGCTGCTCGCTCATGGCGACGCGCTGTGCACCGACGATGGCGATTACCAGCGCTTCCGGGCGCTCACCCGCGATCCGTCGTGGCAGCGCGCATTCCTGGAGAAGCCGCTCGGCGAGCGGATCGCGATCGCCCAGGACCTGCGGGCGCGCAGCGAACTCTCCAAGACGGCCAAGGCCGACTACATCATGGACGTCAACGCCGGCGCGGTGGAGTCAGCGATGCGCGCGGCCGGCGTGCGGCTGCTGATCCACGGGCACACCCATCGACCGGCGCGGCACCAGGTCGCGCTCGACGGCGCTCCGGCGCTGCGGATCGTGCTGCCGGACTGGGATGCCGCGCAGGGCCGCGGCGGCATGCTGGCGGTCACCGCGGAAGGCATCGCGGACGCCTGACGGGTCCGGCCCGCCTGCGCAACCCTGCCTCACCCCGCCCACGCGACCCCGCCACGGCGTGCAGGCGGTGCGCGCTGCGCGCTGTGCGGCGTCAGTCCACCATGCGGTTCAGCGTTCCCGCATCGAGCGGTTCGACCGGCTCGTCGCAGCAGCCGCCCAGGCGCTTGACCACCTGCTGCAGCTGCTCGATCTGCCGGTCCTGCTCGGCCACGTGGTCGATCAGCCGGTGCAGCGCGGCCGCCAGCGGGTCGTTCGCGCCCTGGGTGACTGCATAGGCCGAGAAGCCCATCTTTGCCGCCTGCTCCTCGCGCCGCCGGTCGTCGTCCTCCAGGATGTAGCGCGCCGGGATGCCGACCGCGGTGGCCCCCGCCGGCACGGCCTTGATGACCACCGAGTTCGAGCCGATGCGCGCGCCGGCGCCCACCGTGAACGGGCCCAGCACCTTGGCGCCCGCGCCCACCACCACCCCCTGCTCCAGCGTGGGATGGCGCTTGGCCCGGTTAAGCGCCGTGCCGCCCAGGGTCACGCCCTGGTAGATGGTGCAGTCGTCCCCGATCTCGGCGGTCACGCCGATCACCACCCCCATCCCGTGGTCGATGAAGACGCGGCGCCCGATGGTCGCCCCCGGGTGGACCTCGATCCCGGTGAGCCAGCGGCCGAGCGAGGAAACCCAGCGGGCGGGCACGGTGAAGCCCATCCGCCAGAGCCAGTGCGAAATGCGGTGGATCGCCAGCGCGTGCACGCCCGGATAACAGAGCAGCACCTCGAGCGCCGACCGCGCCGCGGGGTCCTTCTCCATGATCGTCGCGATGTCCTCGCGCAGACGCTCGAATGCCAAGCCGCTCTCCCTCAGGCGCCTTTCGGGCGCATCGACCGCGCGGCAGCAGGCCGCGCGAGCAGCGAATTCTAAGCCCGGCGCGAATCCCCTGCCCGGCGAGCATGTACCGGGCCGTGCCCGGGGCCATCGCCTGGGTCGTGCCCGAGGCCGTGCGCGCCGTCACCATCCGCGCCCTCCGCGCCCTCCGCGCCCTCCGCGCCCTCCGCGCCCTCCGCGCCCTCCGCGCCCTCCGCGCCCTCCGCGCCCTCCGCGTCCGGAGTCCGGGCGCCGGGGCGCGCGGTCCAGGCGCGCCCAGCGTCCTCGGTGAGCTTGCACACTCCGCGCAGCAGCTGCACCTCCTCGGTCTCCAGCCGAGCACGGCCGAAGAGGCGGCGCATGCGCGGCATCAGCTTCTTGGGATGGGCGGGGTCGAGGTAGCCGATCGCCACCAGCGCGCGCTCGAAATGCGCGAAGAAGCCTTCGATCTCGGCCTGCCCGGCCATGCGCCCCGCGCCCGGCAGCACGCCGCTCTCCAACCGGGGCCCGGCCGCCATCGCCGCGCGCCTGAGCACATAGGCGATCAGCTGCACCGCCTGCGACAGGTTCAGCGAGCAGTAGTCCGGGTCGCCGGGGATGGAGCACAGCCGCTGGCAGCGCGAGACGTCCGCGATCGACAGGCCGGTGCGTTCGGTGCCGAACACCAGCGCGACGCGATGCGCCGGGTTGGCTGCAAGCTCGTCGAGGACGCCTGCCATCGTCTCCTCGGGGGGCTGCGGCGCCGGACCGAATTCGCGCGGGCCGGCGCTCACTCCGACCACGAGGCTGGCATCGGCGACGGCCTCGTCCAGCGAGCCGAACACCCGGGCAGACTCCAGCACGTCGGTGGCGCCGCTCGCGAAGGCAAGCGCTTCCGGGTGGCGCGTGCAGTCGGGCTCGCGGGGATCCACCAGGGCGAGGTCGCGCAGCCCCATCACCCGCATCGCGCGCGCGCTGGACCCGACGTTGCCCGGATGGCCCGGCCGCACGAGCACGACGCGCACCCTTCCGAGAGCGTCCGGACCTGGGCTGTGCAGTTGGTTCAAGGGTGAATCCGCAGGAAAAGGCGTGATTCTAGGCCTCATCCTTTAGAATGGAGGGTTTTCGAGGTCCCGCCCATGCACCCGATGCTCAATGTCGCGGTTCGCGCCGCCCGCCGTGCCGGCCGCATCATCAACCGCGCCAGCGTCGATCTCGAACAGGTGAAGGTCACGCGCAAGCAGACCAACGACTTCGTCACCGAGGTCGACCACGCCTCCGAGGAGGCGATCATCGACACCCTGCTCACCGCTTATCCGGACCACGCGATCCTGGCGGAGGAGTCCGGCCACCGACCCGGCAAGGGCGCGGCCACGGCGATGCACGAAGCCGAGCACGTCTGGGTGATCGACCCCCTGGACGGTACGACCAACTTCATCCACGGCTTCCCGCAGTACGCGGTCTCGATCGCGCTGATGCAGCGCGGCATCGTCACGCAGGCCGTGGTCTACGACCCGACGCGCGACGAGCTCTTCACCGCATCGAAGGGCCGCGGCGCTTTCCTGAACGATCGCCGCATCCGGGTCTCGCGCCGCACCAAGGTCGAGGAGTCGCTGATCGGGACCGGCTTCCCCTACCGCCAGCTCGACCAGCTCGACGACTACCTCGAGCTGTTCAAGCTGGTCACGGAGAAGTCCGCCTCGGTGCGCCGGCCCGGCGCAGCTGCGCTGGACCTCGCCTACGTCGCCTGCGGCCGCTACGACGCATTCTTCGAGTTCGGCCTGGCGCCCTGGGATGTCGCCGCGGGCAGCCTGCTGATCACCGAAGCCGGCGGGCTGGTCGGAAACTTCTCCGGCGACGCCGACTACCTGTTCAGCGAGCAGGTGCTGGCCGGCACGCCCAAGGTGTTCGGCGCGCTGCTTGCGCTGGTCGCGCAGAATCGCCGGGCCGCCGCGCCCAAGGCCGACTGACCCGCGCTCCGGCAGCCTGCCGACGGCCCTCCGCCTTGCGGGTTTTCCCATGCGCGGGCCGGTTGCCTGATCCGGCCCCGGAAGTCACACTAGGCCGCACGCCGCGGCGCCCCAGGGCGCCGCATTGTCGGCTCCTGGAACGGACACTCTCGCCATGTACAAGAAGATCCTCGTCGCCGTCGACGGCAGCGCCACCTCCGACCTCGCACTGGACGAGGCCGTCAAGCTCGCGCTCGACCAGGAGGCGCAGCTGCGCATCGTGCACGCCCTCGACCAGGTGGCCCTGGTGCTCGACACCCCCTACGTGCTGCAGGAATTCCTGGATGCCGCGCGAAAGGCCGGCGAGGAGATCCTCGAGCGCGCCCGCGCCCGCGCCAGGGAGGCCGGCGTCGAGGCGGAAACGAGGCTTTCCGGCGCGGAGTCCTTCGGCGAGCGGATCGCGGCACTGGTGAACAACGAGGCGCTCGAGTGGCCGGCCGACCTCATCGTGATCGGGACGCACGGCCGCCGCGGTTTCAGCAACGTGCTGATGGGCAGCGTGGCGATGGGCGTGGTGCGCACGGCCACCGTGCCGGTGCTGCTCGTGCGCGGCGGCTGATCGCCGCACCGCCACCTGAACGGGGCCAGTCCGACAGCAACGGCAGCCACTCCCAAGGACGGAACCACGCCATGACCACCCCGAAGATCGCGCAGAAGGCCCCTTACCCGGTCGAACTCGAGGCCGGCAAGACCGTGTACTGGTGCCGCTGCGGACTCAGCGCCCGCCAGCCCTTCTGCGACGGGTCGCACAAGGACACCGGCTTCAGTCCGATGGCCTACACGCCGGACAAGGGCGGCAAGGCCTGGCTGTGCGGCTGCAAGCACAGCACGTCGCCCCCTCTGTGCGACGGCACCCACAAGGCGCTCTGATCCCGGTTTTCCGTTTCCTGCGGCGACGGGAAACCCGGATCGCAAGGTTTTGCACCCCCTTGCGACCGATCCCCTTGTAGCGCACGCCTGCCGCCGGGAATGGCTCGTTCCTGTCAGGCGGTGGCCCGAGATGCGACCGTCCTGAACATGGGAATGACGACCAGCCCGCCCGATCCGCGCGCCATGAGCAAAGGCGAGCGCGCCGCCTTCGTACTGCTGCCTCTCTCGGCCTTCCTGTGCGTGGCCTGGATGCTGCTGTCTTCCGAGCTGCCGCTGTCCGGCTCGCTGGACTGGATTCCTGCGCTCGGGGTGCGCTTCGCGTGGCACGTCGACGGCCTTGCTGCCGTGATGCTCCTGATGATCACCGGCGTAGGCACCGCGGTCTTCGTCTACGCCGGCGGCTACATGGCGGGTCACCCGGGGCAGCGCCGGCTCTTCGTGCTGCTGTCGCTGTTCATGGTGGCGATGATCGGCTGCGTGACCGCAGACGACGTCTTCGTGCTCTTCCTGTTCTGGGAAGCGACCAGCGTGCTGTCCTTCCTGCTGGTGGGCTTCGACCACGAGAAGGCCGCGAGCCGCAAGTCGGCGCAGCAGGCGCTGCTGATCACGGGCACCGGCGGGCTCTGCCTGCTCGCCGGCCTGATCCTGCTGCAGCAGGCCTTCGGCACCTCCTCGCTGACCGGCATCGTCGAGCAGTTGTCCGGCCCGGTGACGTCGCCGACGCTGGTGGCCGCCTTGGCCCTGGTGGTGCTGGGAGCGTTCACCAAGAGCGCCCAGTTCCCGTTCCACTTCTGGCTGCCCAACGCGATGGCCGCGCCCACGCCGGTCTCCGCCTACCTGCACTCGGCCACGATGGTGAAGCTTGGCGTCTACCTGCTCGCACGCTTCGACGCCGGGGTCGACGACTCATCCCTCTGGCAGGCAACCCTCCAGGGCGTCGGCTCGGTCACGGCCGCATGGAGCATGCTGCTGGCCCTCCAGGAGCGCGACCTGAAGCGCATCCTCGCCTGGTCCACGGTGGCGACGCTGGGCACGCTGGTGGCCCTGGTCGGCCTGCCCGGCGAAAGCGCGGCGGTGGCGGTGGGTGCGCTGCTGATGGCGCACGCCCTCTACAAGGCGCCGCTGTTCTTCGTGGCCGGCAACATCGACCACGGCACGGGCACGCGCGTCATCGATCGGCTCGGCAACCTGCGCCGCGCCATGCCCTGGACGGCTGCCGCCGCGCTGCTGGCCGGTGTCTCGATGGCCGGCATCCCGCTGTCCTTCGGTTACGTTGCCAAGGACCTCATCGCGACCGCCAAATCGGTCGACGACGTCCTGGCCTTCGCGCCGCTGGCGCATGCCGCCTTCAGCGCCCTGGCGGTGGCGGTGGCGGGCGTGGCTGCCATACGCGTGTTCTGGCGCCATCCGGGCCGGAGCGAAACGCCCGACGCGCATGAAGGCAATGCCGCAATGGTGCTGCCGCCGCTGCTGCTGGCCACGGTGGGCCTGGTGCTCGGCCTGTTCCCGTTCTACGCGCAACCGCTGGTGGAGGGAGTGGGCGTGGCGATGACCCCGGGCAACGAACCGGTGCTGGCGCCGCTGGAACTGGTCATCGGGGCCGAACTGCTCGCCTACGCGACCACCTTCGGCATCGGCGCGGTCGTGTTCCTTGCCTGGGATCCGCTGCATCGGGTGGTGGACGCGATCGGCGGCCGAATCGCGGCGTTCGGTTTCGCGGCCCATTACGAGCGGGCGCTCGGCGCGGTTCCGCGCGTGGCCTCCGGCGTCACCCGCTGGCTGCAGCACGGTCGCTCTCCCGGCTACCTGTCGCTGGCCGTCGCGGTTACCGTGGTCGCCCTTTCCGCGGCATTGCTGGCCTCGGCGCGGACGCTGTCCTGGCCTGCCCTGGAGTCGATCGGCACCGCCTCTGCCGGCGTCCTGGGGGCCAGCGCGATCGTGGCTGCGGGCGCGGTTGCCGCCGCCGTCCTGCGCGACCGGCTCGTGCTGCTGCTCGGCGCAGGCCTGGTCGGATACGGGAGCGCGATCGTGTTCGTCTTCGCCGGCGCGCCCGACGTCGCGTTCACGCAGCTGGTCGTGGAGACCGCCTTCGTGGTGGTGATCGCAGCGGTCCTCCTGTCGCTTCGGCGCCAGGGACGGGATCGCAGCGTGGACGAACCCGCCCTGAGGCCGCTCGCGCTCGTGCTGAGTCTCGGCTTCGCCACGGCGCTCACCGCGCTGCTGCTGGCGTCGGTCGGCGGCAGCTTCGACGCAACGCTGTCCGAGTGGTTCGCGAAGGAGAGCGTGCCGGCTGCGCAGGGCCGCAACGTCGTCAACGTCATCCTGGTCGACTTCCGCGCGCTCGACACCCTCGGCGAGATCTCGGTCGTGATGCTCTCCCTGCTTGCGGCGATGCCCCTGCTGCAGAGGGCGCGCCGGCGCTCCGGGCCCACCGACGGAGAGCGCTCTTGAACCCCCGCATCGTCATCCTCGAGGTCGTGGCACGGCCCATGTACCTGCTGATCCTCGCAGGCGCGGTCGTCGTCCTTCTGCGCGGCCACAACGAGCCCGGCGGCGGGTTCATCGCCGGGTTGCTGGCGGTGACCGCGAGCGTGCTGTGGGCGGTCGCCCATGGCTCCGAGGCCGCCCGGCGCCGGCTGCCCTCGGGCTCCGCGGTGCGGCTCGGCGCAGGAGGTGTCCTCGTGGGCGCCCTCGCCGGCCTGCCCGGACTGCTCGGCGGACAGGCCTACATGACCCACCTCTGGTTCGACCTGCCCCTGGGCTTCACCACGCTGCCGCTGTCGACGGTGCTGGTGTTCGACGTCGGCGTCTTCCTGTGCGTCTGGGGCGCACTGGCCGGCTACACGCTGGCCCTGCTGGAGACCGAGGACGAGCCCGCCGGCGGCCCGGACGCGGACGACGAAGGGAGGAACGCATGATCTGGGCGCTTGCCTTCGCCATATGGGTGACGCTCGCAGCGGGCATCTACCTGATGCTGTCGCGCGACGTGCTTCGCTCGGTCGTCGGCCTGGCGCTGCTGGGCAGTGCCATCAACCTGCTCCTGCTGGCCTCGGGGCGGCTGGGCAGCATGCAGCCGGCCGTCGTCGAGGCCGGCAGGACGGCCCTCGGCGAATCCGCCAACCCGCTGCCGCAGGCACTCGTGCTGACGGCCATCGTCATCGGCTTCGCGCTGATGTGCTTCGCCCTGGTGCTGGTGAGGCAGCTCGTCCAGCGCGCCGGCGTGGACGATGCGCTGCAGCTGCGGCTGGTCGAGCCGGAGCCGACGGACCCCGTCAAGCCGCCGATGGCGGTGGACGAGCCCGGGGTGCAGCGATGAGCGCGCTGGCCGCAAGCCCCGTGCTGGTGCCCCTGGTCACCGCGGCGCTCACCGCGATGGTGGCCGGACGCACGCGCCTGCAGCAGGTGCTCAGCTTCACCGGATCGCTGGCGTTCCTCGCCTCGGCGCTCGCCCTTGCCGGCGCGGCGGCATCGGGCCTCGTACCCGAGGTCTCCTTCGGCGACTGGGCCGCCCCCTACGGCATCCAGTTCCGGCTCGACCGCACCGGCAGCGTGCTGGTGCTGGTCACGGCGCTGATGGGCTTCACGTCCCTGCTCTTCCTGGCCAGTGAAGCGGACCCCGGCCCCCGCCATCCCCTGCTGCTGCCGCTGCTGCACGGCACGCTGGCCGGCGTGGCCGGCGCGTTCGCCACTGCCGATCTCTTCAACCTGTACGTCTGGTTCGAGGTGATGCTGATCTGCGCGCTGGGCCTGATGGCGCTCGGCGGCCGCCTCGACCAGCTCGATGCCACCTACAAGTACCTCGGGCTCAACCTCTTCGGCACGATGCTGCTGCTGGCCGGCGTGGCGCTGGTCTACGCGATGACCGGCCACCTCAACTATGGCGCGCTCGGACTCGCCGGCCAGTCGCTGGGAGGCGCGGTGCTGCTGCCCGCGCTCGTGCTGCTCACCCTGGCGCTGCTGCTGAAGGCCGCGGCATTCCCGCTGTTCGCGTGGCTGCCGTCCTCCTACCCCACGCTGCCGGCGCCGGTGCTCGCGCTGGTGGCCGGCCTGCTCACCAAGGTCGGCGTCTACGCGGTGCTGCGCGTGCTGGGCGACGTGTTCGCCCCGGCGCCTGCGGTGCTGTTCGAAGCCATCGGCTGGATCGCCGCGGCCACCATGGTCACCGGGGTGCTCGGCGCCGCCTACCACTGGGACATGCGGCGCATCCTGGCCTTCCACATCGTCAGCCAGATCGGCTACATCCTGCTGGCCGTGGCGCTCGGCGGGCTCGGTGACGGCGAAGGCCACGGCGCGGCGCTCTTCTACACCGTTCACCACATCGTGGTGAAGGCGAACCTGTTCCTGATCGCAGGCATGGTCTTCGCACTGGCGGGGGGCTACGACCTTCGCCGCATCGGCGGGCTGGCGGCGGCCCGGCCGGCACTCGGACTGCTTTTTGCCGTGCCGGCGCTGTCGCTGGTCGGCATCCCCCCGCTGTCGGGCTTCTGGGCCAAGGTGCTCGTGCTGCAGGAGGCGCTGGCCCAGGGGCGGGTCACCTGGGCCGTGCTGGCGCTGCTGGTCAGCGTGCTGACGATGTACTCGATGATGAAGATCTGGATGGAAGCCTTCTGGAAGCCGCACCCGGAACCCGGCTGGAAGCCTGCCCCGGCGCGGCTGGGCAGCGCCTGGCTGGCGACCGGCCTGCTGGCGGCGGTGACGCTGGCCATCGGGACCATGCCGCAGTTCCTGATCGACTACGCGCAGGCCGCCGCGGCGACGCTCGGCGCGGCGGCGGGCAATCGCTGACGGAGACGGAGATGAACCGGATACTGGCTGCGATCCTGCTGCCGCTGCGCTTCACCTGGGCCCTGATCACCTCGGGCGTGCAGACGGTCGGGCTGATCCTTCGCCATGGCCTGCGCATCGGCGAGCCGGTGCCCTCGGGCTTCGTGCGCATCGAGTTCGCGCCAATGAGCGCGCAGGGCGCCGCGCTGCTGGGCTGCATGATCTCGCTGACACCCGGCACCACGGTGGTCGACATCGACATGGCCTCGCGTCAGATGGTCATGCACATGATGGACCTGCGCGACCCGGAGGCCGCCGTGGCGGCGATCCGGCGGGAGTTCGAACCCGGACTCGTGGCGCTGTTCGGGGAGGACGCACGATGACCGGACCCGCCGAAGGCCTGGCGGCCCTGGCCAACGTCGCGCTGGTGCTGGCCGCGCTGCTGGCCACCGCGCTGGCCACGGTGCGCATCGTGCGCGGCCCGCGGCATGCCGACCGCGTGGTCGCGCTCGACATCTTCCTCGCGGCCGCGGTCGCCCTGTGCGTGGCCGCGTCGCTGGCCACCGGCCGCACGGTCTTCCTGGACGTCGCCATCGGCCTGGCGCTGGCCGGCTTCGTCGCCACGATCGGCTGGGCCCTGCTGATCGCGCGCTCGCCGCGCGGGCCCGCGAACCCGGAGGACGAGCCATGACGCTGCTTCTGGGTTGCCTCCTGATCGTCGCCGGTGCGCTGCTGCTCGTGATCGCGGCCTGGGGCGTGCTGGTGCTGGAGGAGGCGCTGGTGCAGCAGCACGCAGCCACCAAGGCCGGCACCCTGGCGCTGGCGATCATCTTCGTGGGCGTGATGCTGGTCGTCCAGGATGCCGGCTGGACCTGGCGGCTGCTGCTGATCATCGGCTTCCTGCTGGCGACTCTACCCGTGGGCTCGCACCTGCTGGCGCGCGCCGCCATCCGCGAAGCGGGGATCATCCGGGAGGTCCGCGACGCCCCGCTGGTGCCGTCGCCGCGCGGCAGCGCGCCCGCCTCTACCGCCCCGGACAAGGCGGGCCGCTGAGCGATGCACGGCGCACTCCCGCGCCGCGGTACGCCCGCATGAGCGGGCAGAAGTCCATCGAGCGCGACTGGCTGATCGGGGACAGCGCGCGCCCGGCGCTCTGCCGGCACGGCGAGGACCGATGACCGGCGTGGTCGGGGTCGGGCGCGCGCTCGCCCTGCTGGTCTGGCTGGCCTACCGCGGCCTGAGCGTGCTGATGATGGCTGCGGCGGCGATGTTCGGCACGTTCTGACGGCGCCGGCCCCGCACCGCCGTCGAATTCCGGCAACATCTCGGTTTTTCCCGGCCGAGCAAGCGTGACCACGCAAGACCTTTCAGCCCACACGCCGATGATGCGGCAGTACCTCGGCATCAAGGCCGAGCACCCCGAAGTGCTGCTGTTCTACCGGATGGGCGACTTCTACGAGCTCTTCTACCGGGACGCCGAGAAGGCGGCCCGGCTGCTGGGCATCACGCTGACCCGGCGCGGCGCGTCTGCCGGGGAGCCCATCCCGATGGCCGGCGTGCCTGTCCACTCGCTCGAGCAGTACCTCGCGCGGCTGATCCGGATCGGGGAGTCGGTGGCGATCTGCGAGCAGATCGGCGATCCCGCGCTCTCCAAGGGGCCGGTGGAGCGCAAGGTGGTGCGCATCGTCACCCCCGGCACCATCACCGACGCGCAGCTGCTGCCCGAGCGCGACGACCGCCTGCTCCTCGCGCTGCGGCCCGGCGCGCGGCGGCTCGCCGCTGCCTGGATGGTCGTCGCCAGCGGGGAATGCTGGATCGCCGAGTTCGCGCCCGGCCAGCTCGCAGCCGAGCTCGACCGGCTCCGACCCGCCGAGGTGGTGCTGCCGGAGTCGGTCGATCCCGCCGGCCTGCCCGGCTGGCCCGAGGAGGCGCGCGGCGCCGCGGCCGCCTCGCTGGCGCGGCTTGCGGACTGGCAGTTCGACGACGAGCGCGCCACGCGACGCCTGTGCGAGATCCTGGGCGTCGGTGACCTGGCCGGCTTCGGCGTGGACGAGGCGCCCGGCGCGGTCGGCGCCGCGGGCGCGCTGCTCGAGTACGTCGCGCGCACCCAGGGACAGGCGCCCACCCACCTCCAGGGGCTTCGCGTCCACCATGGCGACGAGTACCTCGTTGTCGACCCGATCGCGCGCCGCAACCTCGAGATCACCGAGACGATGCGCGGCGACGACGGCCCCTGCCTGCTCACGGTGCTGGACCACTGCGCCACCAGCGCTGGCGCGCGGCTGCTGCGCCGCTGGCTGCAGCTGCCGCTGCGCGCCCAGGCCGCCGCGGCCGACCGCCACTGCCGCGTGGCCGCGCTGCAGGCCGGCGCGACCGGCCTGGACCTGGCACTGCCCGGACGCGAAGGGCGCCGCGCCGGCCTGCGCGAGGCGCTGGCGCAGACCGTGGACTTCGAGCGGATCGCGGGCAGGGTCGCGCTGCGCTCGGCCCGCCCGCGCGAGCTCGCCGCACTGCGCGACGCGGCGCCCGCGGTGCTGGCGCTCGCCGACGGCCTGCGCAGCCTGGACGCCGAGCTCTTCGGCCAGACCGCTGCGGCGCTCGCGCTGCCGGACGAGGCCACCGCCATGCTGTCGCGTGCGCTCGCCGACGAGCCGGCGGCGCTGGTGCGCGACGGCGGCGTGTTCCGGCCCGGCTTCGACGCGGTGCTCGACGAACTGCGGGCGATCGACGAGGGCTGCGACGGTTTCCTGGCGGCCCTCGAGCAGCGGGAACGCGAGCGCACCGGGATCGGCAACCTGCGCGTCGGCTACAACAACGTCCACGGCTTCTTCATCGAAGTGACGCACGGCCAGACCGCCCGGGTGCCCGACGACTACCGCCGCAGGCAGACGCTCAAGAACGCGGAGCGCTACGTCACTCCCGAGCTCAAGGCCTTCGAGGACAAGGCCCTGTCGGCGCGCGAGCGGGCGCTGGCGCGCGAACGCGAACTCTACGAGCAGCTCCTGGACGCGCTCGCGGCCGCCGTGCCTGCCTGGCAGCGGGTTGGCCGCACGGTGGCCGAGGCCGACGTGCTGGCCTGCCTCGCCGAGCGCGCGCGAACCCTGGGGTGGGTCGCACCCGCCTTCTCGACGCTGCCCGGCATCGAGATCCGCGCGGGCCGCCATCCGGTGGTCGAGGCGAACGTGGAGCAGTTCGTGCCGAACGACTGCGTCCTGGACGACCGGCGCCGGATGGTGCTTCTGACCGGCCCGAACATGGGCGGCAAGTCGACCTACATGCGGCAGGTGGCGCTGATCGTCCTGCTGGCCTATTGCGGCAGCTTCGTCCCGGCCGACGCCTGCACGCTGGGCCCGATCGACCGGATCTTCACCCGCATCGGGGCCTCGGACGACCTGGCCGGCGGACGCTCCACCTTCATGGTGGAGATGACCGAGGCGGCGGCCATCCTGCATGCGGCCACCGAGAATTCGCTGGTGCTGATGGACGAGATCGGCCGCGGCACCTCTACCTTCGACGGGCTGGCGCTTGCGCATGCGATCGCTGCGCGGCTGCTGTCGCACAACCGGGCCTTCGCCCTGTTCGCCACCCACTACTTCGAGCTGACGCAGCTGGCGGAGCGCTTCCCGCAGGCGGTCAACCGGCACCTGGCCGCGGCGGAACATCGCGGCACGATCGCCTTCCTGCACGAGGTGCGCGACGGCCCGGCCAACCGCAGCTACGGCCTGCAGGTCGCGCGGCTCGCGGGAATGCCCGCGCCGGTGATCCGCGCCGCCGGGCAGCTGCTCGAGACGCTGGAAGCGCGGGCCCACGAGCGCGACGCGCAGTTCGACCTGTTCGCGGCCGCGCCCGGTGCCATGGACGACGCCCCCGGCATGGCTGCGGCGGACGCCGGGGCTGCGGGGAGTTCCGGGCCCGCCGCGGCTTCTTCCCCGCAGGCCCTCGCAGTGCTCGACAGGCTGGCCGAGGTGGACCCCGACCAGCTCAGCGCACGCGCGGCGCTCGACCTGGTCTACGAACTGAAGTCTGCGCTCGGCGGCTGACGGAGCATCGCGGCGGCCGGGATCGCGCGCCTGGCGCGCCCTGCGGCCGCCGCGCGCTCAGTGAAGGCGCCTGGCCTCGGGCGGAACATGCTGGGACATCGGTCCCTCGTCTTCGTCGTCGTCGAACTCGCCGGCCTCGGCGCGCTCCCTTTCGACCTCCTCGGCAGTGGCCTCGCGCACGTCGGTGACCCGCAGCTCGAAGCGCAGCGACATGCCGGCCAGCGGATGATTCCCATCCAGCACCACCGCCTCGTCGGTGAAGTCGGTGACCGTGAAGATCCCCTGCTCCTCGTCCTCGCCCGGAACCCCTTCGAAGGTCATGCCCACCTCCAGCCCCTCGGGGAAGCGCACGCGCGGCGCCAGCCTGACCAGGTCGGGGTCGTAGTCGCCGAAGCTGTCCTCGGGCTCCAGGTAGAGCACGGTCTCGTAGCCGACCTCATGGCCGGCGAGCGCCTCCTCGACGCGGGGGAAGACCGCGCCGTAGCCGCCCTGGAGGTAGGTGAGCTCGCGCTCCGAAGGCTCGAGCGCCTCGCCCTGGGAATCGTAGAGCCGGTATTCCACCGTCACCCAGACGCCGTCCTCGATCATCATGTCCGCCTCCATCGCAAGGCCGCGGCCGGCGCCGCGGGCGGCTCCGAGTTTAGACGAGATCGCCAGGGCTTCGCCGCGCCGCCGCGCCGCCGTCCGGCGCGCCCCGGGACGCGGCCGTCGCGCGCCGCTTGCGCGACCTGCCGCGCCGGAATCCGATGGAGGACGAACATCGCGGTCCGGATGCGCCGCGGCCGTCACCTCCCGTTGCAAGGGG
>JBKHVS010000044.1:0-20826 GCA_046569945.1 Gammaproteobacteria bacterium
GCGCGTGGCGTAGACCACCTCGCGCGTGAGCAACCCGGCCGCCTCGAGCGCCGAGAGCAGCCCGAGGTCCTCCAGCTCCTTCACCGCGTGCGGCAGCACGTTGATGCCCACGCCCAGCGGCCGGATCTGCGCGGCGGATTCGTAGACGCGGCAGGCGATGCCGGCTGCGTGCAGCGAGAGTGCCGCGGTGAGGCCGCCGATACCTGCGCCGATGATGGTGACCTTCATCCGCTGCTCCCTTTCCGTGATCACGCGTCGCGCAGCACGCTGAACCTGCGGAACAGATCCGCGCCCAGCGGCTGTGCCAGCCGCCATGTGATGCCGATCGGTCCGCGCCCGTCGTGCTCGTGCGATTCGAGCTCCACCCGCCCCGCGAACGCGAAGGCCGCATCGCGATCTTCGCGCAGGAACAGGAAGAAGCGCCAGCCGTTGCCCGGGCTGTCCAGGTAGCGGCGCCCGGATGCATTCGACGGATTGGCGCGGTTCTGCGTCTTCCAGTGGAAGCGCGAGGGGCTGATCGCGTAGTCGTCGTAGCGCACTGCCTCGCTGAAGCCCTCGCGCTTGTCCAGCGTGACGAACAGAATCTCGATGCGCTCTTCGTTCAGCAGCAGCACGCCTTCGCGATGTGCAGGGCGTCTGACTTCGTTCGCGTGGCCCGCCGCCGCCTGAACCTGGCGCCGGCCGTAGCGTGCGTGCAGCGCCAGCGGCCAATGTTCCGGCGCGCCATCTGCCGGGACGGCGCCCACGTCGCTCCCGTCCCACAGCACCTGGAACAGCTCGCGAAGTTCCTGAACGACGGCAGGGTGCGCGCCGAGCAGCGAGCGGAAACCGTCGGCCGTCACCAGGTCTCGCTCGTGCAGCATCTGGTGGGCAAGCATCAGCACCTGCCGCTCGCCGAGGTGGCCGCCGTCCAGCCAGGCGAGCCACGCGGCCAGAAGCGCGGGGTCGTCGACGTGGACCAGCGTGCCGATCCGCGCGAGCAGGTCCTCCTCGCGGGGGCCGGGCGGCGGCGCAGCAATGCCCACCGCCCGCTTGAGCGCCGTCCAGGAGCGCCGCGCGTCGTAGAGCTCGGCGGGCGAGATCATCTGGCTCGACAGGAAATCGCTCAGTCCTGGCGGCCCGTCGCGCCCGGCAGCCCAGGCCGCAAGTTCGCGCTGCAGGCGCAGGTTGCCCATGCGAAGCGCCTGCCGCAGGTTCTCGAGCACCCGCTCGCGGGCCACCCGATCCAGCTGCAGGTGGCAGCCCGATGGCAGCAGCCCGAATCCCTGGTCGACCGACTGCTGCAGCTGCCGTCGCCCCATTCCGGTGAGGCCGCGGTACAGCAGGTCGAAGCGATAGTCGGCGCCGTACTGGCCGATGAAGTCGAGGATCAGGCAGCTGGCCTTGTCGTCGTGCAGGCGCAGGCCACGGCCGATCTGCTGCTGGAACACCACCGGGCTCTGCGTGGGGCGCAGCAGCAGCAGCGTGTTCACCGACGGAATGTCCACGCCTTCGTTGAACAGGTTCACCGTGCACAGCACGCGCAGCTCGCCGGCCTCCAGGCACCGGATCGCTTCGCCGCGGACCTGCTGCGGATCCTCGCCGGCGAGCGCCTGAGCCGCCAGGCCCCTGGAGGACAGGAAGGCGGCCATGAAGCGTGCGTGCTCGACGCTCACGCAGAACGCGAGCGCCTTCATCGCGCCCAGGTCGTCGACGTAGCGCTCGATCGCCTGCAGCACGCTGCGCGCGCGCACCTCGCTCGCGCCGAAGATCCGGCCCAGCTGCTGCAGCTCGCCCGAGCGCCCCCAGTCGACGCCGCGCAGGTCGACCTCGTCGCTGCTGGCGAAGTACTCGAAGGGACACAGAAGCTGCTGGTCGAGCGCGTCCCACAGGCGCAGCGCGCAGGCGGGCGAGCCGTCGGGGCGGGCATCGAACCAGCCGTTTAGCGACCTGCCGTCGGCGCGCTCCGGCGTCGCAGTCAGGCCGAGAAGGAGCAGCGGCCGCACTTCGCGCAGCAAGGCGTCGAAGGTGGGCGCCGGCACGTGGTGCGCCTCGTCGACGATCACCATCGCCCAGAAGTCCGCGCCGAGCTGCCGCACCAGCCCGCGCGAGGAAAGCGTCTGGATCATTGCGAAAAGGTGATCGTGGCTTGCCGGCCGGGCCTCGCCGTCGAGGATCTCGCCGAAGCTTCCATCGCGCAGCACCTGTCGAAAGGTGTCTCGCGCCTGCTCCAGGATGCGGCGCTGGTGCGCCACGAAGAGCAGCCGCGGCCGCCCGCCCTCGCGCCCGCAGAGGCGCTTGTAGTCGAAGGCGGAGACAACGGTCTTGCCTGTGCCGGTGGCCGCTACCAGGAGATTGCGGGTGCGCCCCTGCGCGCGTTCGTGGTCCAGGCGGTCGAGCATCGCCTGCTGGAAGGGCTTGGGCTGCAGGTCGAACCAGGTGCGCACCATCGGCACCGCGCTGCCGGTGCCCGCGCGCTGCTCGGCCAGCGCGCGCTCCAGCGCATCGCCGTGCGCGGGGTTGCGCGGGTCGTAGGCCTGGAACTCCGGATCTTCCCAGTGCGCCTCGAAGCTCGCGCGCGCCGCGTCGAACAGAGCGGGCTCGCGCGCCTGCGAAATCTTCAGCGTCCACTCGATGCCGTCGATCAGCGCCGACTTCGAGAGGTTTGCGCTGCCCACGAAGGCCGTGCCAAAGCCATTCTCGCGGCCGAACATCCATGCCTTCGCATGCAGGCGTTCGCGCCGGCCGTCCAGCGAGACGCGAAGCTCCACGCCCGGCAGGCTCGTCAGCGCGTCCACCGCCCGCCGGTCGGTGGCTCCCATGTAGGTCGTCGTCAGGATGCGGATCCTGGTGCGCGTCGTGCCGCTGGCGTCCGCCGCGGTGGCGCGCTCGAAGACGTCCTGCAGCTTGCGCAGCCCGCTCCACTTGATGAAGCTGACGATCAGGTCGAGCCGATGCGCAGTGCCCAGCTCCGCGCGCAGCTCCGAGTACAGGCTGGGCTCGCCCTTCGCCGATGTGAACAGCCAGGGATGCCGCAGGCCGGTGCGCGGGAGCGTCGGCCGAAGGCTGGGTTCGTGGATCGCGCGCAGCACCCGTACCTCGGCCGAGGGCAGGGGCAGCGCCGAGGCAGGCACGCTGCTGCGCGCCGCCTGCATCAGTGCCGCCATCAGCTTCAGCTCGCGCCGGGCCGCCTCTGCTTCCTGTTCGGAGCCGCTGGCCGCCGCATCCAGCAGCTCCGGCACGCGCGCGGCGAACTCGTCGGCCAGCAGCTGCCGGCGCTCGGTCTCGCCGGGGACGTCGGTCCACGCGCGCCCTTCGCGCTCCAGGCGCTGGATCTCGTCCCATTCGCCCTCGCGGACGAGGCGCTGGTAGATGCCGAGGGGGAGGGTGGACAAGGGGCTGCCTCGGCGCTCCAGGTCAAGGTGCCCGGTGCGGGGCCTGGTGGGGCGAGGTCAGATCACTACGCTGCCGCCACCTGCACCAGCCGCTTCCCGATCGCCTCGCCCTTCATCATCCCGATCAGCGCAGTGGGCGCCTGCTCCAGCCCCTGCACGACGTCCTCGTGGAAGTGCATCTCGCCGTCGCGGAACCACGGCGCCACGCGCGCCTGGTAGGCGGGCAGCTTGTGGACGTGGTCGTAGATGATGAAGCCGGTCATCTGGATGCGCTTGCTGAGCAGGGCCTGCATGCCGCGGATGCCGCGGTCCTCGGTCTCGTTGTAGGCGGAGATCATCCCGCACACCGGGAAGCGCGCCATGATGTTCGCGCGGCGCAGCGCCGCCTCCAGCGTGCTGCCGCCGACGTTGTCGAAGTAGACGTCGATGCCGTTCGGGCAGAGCTCGGCCAGCGCCTCGTCGATGTCGCGGGTCTTGTAGTTGAAGGCGGCGTCGAAGCCGCAGCGCTCCAGCACGTAAGCCGCCTTGTCGTCGCTGCCCACCGAGCCCACCACGCGCGCGCCGGCACGCTTTGCGAACTGCCCGGCCAGCTGTCCCACGGCGCCAGCGGCCGAGGAGATGAACACGGTGTCGCCAGGCGCAGGCTTGCCGAGCTCGATGGCGCCCACCCATGCGGTGAGCCCGGGCATGCCCAGCGCCGAGATGGCCAGGCTTGGCTTGCCCAGCGACGGGTCGATCGGAGTGAGTCCTTCGCCGCGTGGCATCAGGCAGCGCAGCGCCCACGGCAGGAAGCCCCAGACCCAGTCGCCTTTGCGGAAGCGCGCGTTCTGCGACTCCAGCACCCGGCCGACCACGCGCGAAACCATGGGCCTGTCAAGCGCGAAGCCGGGCGCGTAGGACGGGCCCTCGTTCATCCGGCCGCGCAGGTAGGGGTCCAGCGACAGCCAGACCGCCTCCACCACCACGTCCTGCGGACCGCAGGCGGGCTCCGGACACTGCTCGAGGCGGAAGCAGGATTCGTCGGGCCAGCCGACGGGACGCTTGGCGAGTACGATTTGCTTGTTCATGACCCAATGTAGCGCGATTCGCCGGGGCTGGCGTTTCATCGCAGCGGCTTCCGGATCGCCGCCGGTATACTCGGCGCCACCTCGCGTAGGGGACGGGCCTCTAGCTCATGACGGTTAGAGCAGCGGACTCATAATCCGTTGGTGCCGGGTTCGACTCCCGGGGGGCCCACCAGTGCTCGAAGGAAGCTCGATCGGGTCGTTCCTGGCAAGGTTCCGTATGGATTGCCTCTGCCAGTGTCTTCGCATCGAAAGGAGGTCGCGTGGGTGCCAGACTGCCGTTCCCAGAAGATGCGCTCTCGGATCTCTGCAGGCGCAACGGGATCCGTCGCCTCTCACTGTTCGGATCGCGACTGAAGGGCACTTCCAGGCCGTCCAGTGACGTCGACCTGCTCGTGGAATTCGAACCGCAGGCAACGCCGACCTTGCTCGACATGGCCAGGATCGAGCGGGAATTGTCGGCGCTGCTCGGTGGTTTGAAGGTCGACCTGCGCACAGCCGAGGATCTGAGCCGGTATTTCCGGGACGAGGTGGTCCGCGAGGCGCAAGTGCAGTATGTCTCGGGATGACCTTTGGCGGATCGGGCACATGCTCGATGCAATCCGGGCAGCACGCGGATTTGTCGAGGGACGCGGGCCCGCCGACCTCGAGCGAGCGCTACAGGCGTATCTGGACAGGACTTCGAAGCGAACGTAGGAGAACTGCAGGACCACGCCAGCGTCGGCCCGCAACTGGTTCCTATGCGCTGCTGCCAACCCGCTGCATCACCCACATCACCGCCCCATACCCCGCCACCGTCGCCAGGCAGGAAACCAGCAGGCTCGGCCAGAAGGTCCACCCCGCGCGCAGCAGCATCGGCAGCACGATGAAGAGCAGCAGCGAGGGAATCACCAGCCAGAGGATGTCGCTGGCCAGCGAAGCGATTCGGCTCGGCGGCTCGCCATCCAGGTGCAGCCAGACGAAGGCCAGGATGGAGGTGAGCGGAAGCGATGCGAGCGCGGCCGCCCACAGGCTGGAGCGCTTGGCGATCTCCGCGACCGCCACGATGACGACCGCGGAGAGCGCAACCTTGATGGCGTACTGAAGCATCGGCGCAGTGTGCCTGACGAGCGGCGAGATCGGCCTGGACCTCGCCGCCCCGGGGGCGCCGGTTTACTCCAGGGTGAACCCCACCTTCAGCGTCACCTGCCAGTGCGACACCTTGCCGTTGGCGACGTTGCCGCGGGTTTCGGTGACGGCGAACCAGTGGATGTTACGGACGGTTTCGTGCGCCTTGGCCAGCGCGTTGCGCACGGCGTCGTCGCTGCTGACCGACGAGGACCCCGTGAGTTCGATCGACTTGTAGGTGTGATCCGACATGGCATGACCTCCTGTGTCTTGCGCTCTGCCATCGGACACCCGGCCGCGCTGCCTGTCAATGGCAGGGGCATGGCTGCGATCGAGCGGAGGCGCCTGCGGCATCGCAGTGCCGGCGATCCGGATGACGCCGCGCTCACCGGTTCGCCCGAAGCACCGTATGCAGCAGCGCAGGGTCCGGCGCGCTCGCCAGCGTGTTCGCCAGCGTGCTGAACGCCGCCTGCGGCAGGGCTTCGGCGAGCTTGGCCGCGTCGGCGTCCATCGCCTGAACGAACGCCTTCGCCCTCGCGTCATCGAGCCCGGGCCGGGCCAGGATCAGGTTCACGGACCCGACGGTGGGGAGCGGCTCCGTCATTCCGGGATAGGTCCCCGGTGGCACCGTCATTGCCTGCAGCAGCGGATACCGCTCGCGGATCCGCACGATTTGCGTCGGCGACGGGCCGATGCCTTCGAAGACCTGGCGGCCCAGCGTGACCAGGCCGCTGGTGCGCACGCCCAGCACCACCTTGCGTCCGCGAGCATCGTCGAGCTGCCGCAGCGGGGAACCGGCGGGCACGGCCAGCATGCCGGGGCTCGGGTACATCGTGAAGAGGATGCGAAGGCCGCCGGCATCGGGCCGCGCGAGCACCTCGCTGGCAGCGGTTCCCTGGATCAGCGCGGCGTCGACGCGGCCCTGCGCGAGAAGTTCCAGGTTCTCGCCAGTGCCCTTGGTGGGCACCGCCTGCAGCAGCGGATAGCCCGCTCGCCGGTTCAGCACGCGTTCCAGCATCTGTCCGTACGCCGCGAAGCCGCCGCCCGGGGTCGAGGTGGCCAGCCGCAACGGGGGAGTCTCGGCCCGCAGCGGCAGGGCGAAGGCCCAGGCCAGCGTGAAGACGGTGGCGAAGAAACTGCGCCTGGACGGCGGATGCGAGGTGAGGTGGCTGGACATGGACTGCCTTGATTGCCGGTCCGGATGGAGGCGTGTGCCTGCAAGACTAGTCGCTGGAGACGGCTGTGGGCAGGTCTGTCCAGGGCTGCGCCGGCGATCCGGTGGCTTCCGGATCTGGAGGCCGGTGCCGGGGCCAAGGTTCGAATCCTGGGTCCGGAGCCCGGCCCCGTGCCCCCGCCCCGTTAGAATCTCCACGCCGCCCGGCCCTGGCCGGGCGATCCGTTTCCAATCACCATCGCCGATCCGGCAGGAGAGCAGCACATGAAATTCGACGCAACCACCAGCGCAGTCGTCACCGGCGGCGCCTCGGGCCTGGGCCAGGCCTCCGCGGAGGCCCTGGCCGCCGCCGGCGCCAAGGTCGCGATCTTCGACATCAACGAGGAGAAGGGCACCGCGGTCGCCAAGGCCATCGGCGGCATCTTCTGCAAGGTCGACATCAACAACGAGCAGAGCGTGGTCGACGGCTACGCCAAGGCGCGCGCCGCCCACGGCCAGGAGCGCATCCTGGTGCATTGCGCGATGACCTCGCGCCGCGGCAAGACGCTGGCCTTCGACAAGGCCACGAACAAGCTCAAGCGCCTGTCCACCGAGGACTACGAGGCGGGCGTGCAGGGCGTGCTGGTGGCCAGCTACCGGCTGGCTGCGCATGCTGCCGAGGGCATGGCCACGCTGGAGCCGCTCGAGGACGGCGAGCGCGGCGTCATCATCTTCACTGCCTCGGTGGCGGCGCAGGACGGCCAGATCGGCCAGGTGATCTACGGTTCGGCCAAGGCCGGCGTCAACGGCCTGGTGCTGCCGATGGCGCGCGACCTGTCCGACATCGGCATCCGCGTGAATTCGATCATGCCGGGTATCTTCGCCACGCCGCTGATGCTGGGCGCCACCCCCAAGGTGCTCGAGAGCCTGAGCGCCTCCGTGCCCTTCCCCAAGCGCCTGGGCAAGCCGGAGGAGTTCGGCAGCCTGGCGCTGGAGATCGCGCGCAACACGTACTTCAACGGCCAGTGCGTCCGCCTGGACGGCGCGATCCGCATGGCGCCGCGCTGATCGAGCGATCCTTCGCCAGCGGGTGGACGGTCCAGCGGGCCGTCCACCCGTTTTCATTTCATACGCCGCTGGGCATGTTGCCATGGGAGGCGAAGCGCACGCGCGGATGGCGGGCAACGGGGGAACGGAACCACGCCGGCACGCATCCAACTGCGATTGCGCTCCGTTCATCGATCAGGGAGGTTCCCATGCCAGGTGCAAGTTCGGCCGTGAATGCAATGGCGGCCACCGATGCCGAGATCGCTGCGCGCGCGGCTGCGGGCGATGCCGCTGCGTTCGAGCAGATCATGCGGCGCCACAACCGCCTGCTGTTCCGCACGGCGCGCAGCATCCTGAAGGCGGATGCCGAGGCCGAGGACGCCCTCCAGGAGGCCTACCTGCATGCCTGGCGGGGCATCGCCGGATTCAGGGCGGACGCCAGGCTTTCCACCTGGCTGGTTCGCATCGTCATCAATGAAGCACTGGGGCGCCTGCGGCGCCGCGGCGCGCAGGTGATCGCCCTCGATGCGCCGATGGGATCCGGTGACGCCTGGACGGAGACCGGGATGGAAGGCAACCCTGACGAACGGCCCGATCGCGCCGCGATGCGATCCGAATTGCGCGCGCAGATGGAGGCGCGAATCGATGCGCTGCCGGAGGCGTTCCGTACGGTGTTCATGCTCCGGGCGGTCGAGGAGATGAGCGTGGAGGAGGTCTCGGTCGCCCTCGGGCTCAGGGAGGCGACGGTCCGCACGCGTTTCTTCCGCGCCAGGGCCTTGCTTCGCGAGGGCCTCGAGCGTGATATCGACATGACCATGGCCGACGCCTACTCCTTCGATGGAGAGCGTTGCGACCGCATCGTGGGGCAGGTGATGGCGCGGCTTGTGGACGGCAGGGGCGCTGCCGCCGGCTGAAGTGCGCTGCGCGCGGGAACGCAGCGGGCGCCGGCGACATCCAATGGGCTCATCCAACAATCGAGGAGTCCGTCATGTCGTTCTTCCAGATGTCTTCCCCCGCAGTTGCACGCCGCATGTTCCTCGGTCGCTCGGGGCTCGTCCTGTCGGGGGCTGCGGTTGCGCTGCTGGCGGGGAACGAATCGCTGGCCGCGAGCGCCGGTCCTGCGGGCGCCGGTGACGTACAGATCCTCAACACCGCACTGGGCGCCGAACTCGAGGCCGTTGCCGCCTACCAGGTAGGCGCGGAGAGCAAGTTGCTGGAGGCCGATGTGCTGAAGCTGGCGCTCGATTTCCAGGGGCATCATAAGGAGCACGCAGCCCTCCTGGCCAGAACCGTCGAGAAGCTCGGCGGCAAGCCTGTCCAGCCAAAATCGAAGTACATGTTCCCGGTTGATCAGCTGAAGTCGCAAGCCGACGTGCTTCGTTTCGCCGCCGGTCTCGAGCAGGGAGCGGTGAGCGCCTACCTGGGCGCCGTCCCGCTGTTCGGCGACCGAAACCTGGCAAAGGCCGCGGCGAGCATCCTGGGTGACGAGGCGATGCACTGGGCCATCCTGCGCCAGGCCGTCGGCGCCGTGCCGGTACCGGGGGCTTTCGTGTCATGAAGCGGCTCGTACTGGCGATCGCCGGTGCGCTTGGGCTGGGCGGCGGCGCGCTGCTGTCCGCCTGGCCGGCCCATGCGGCTGCCGACCCTGCTCGCGGCGAGCAGATCTATTCCCGGTGCCTTGCCTGCCACGCGCTCGCGTATGACCGGGTGGGGCCGCGCCATTGCGGACTGCTGGGCCGCAAGGCTGGCGCGACAGCGGGCTTCGAGTACTCGCCCGCGATGAGGCAGTCCGGGCTCACCTGGGATGCGCAAACGCTGGATCGCTTCCTGACCGCCCCGATGAAGGTCGTCCCCGGGACCACCATGACCTATGACGGCGTCGCCGAACCGCAGGACCGCGCCGACCTGATCGCCTACCTCCGGCATGCGGGCAGTACCGAGGCCTGTCGAGGAAGCGAGGCGGCGGGGCGCTGACGGCGGCGTGGGAGGCGGGTAGGATCCTCGGTGGTTCCGTCCAGGCGGACCGCTCGACCCGCGGATGGAGACGATTCGATGTCCAGCCCGATCCCACGACCGCGCCACTGGCTGATGAAGTCCGAACCCGACGAGTGCTCGATCGACGATGCGCTCGCGGCACCGGACTCCACTGTTCCGTGGACCGGCGTGCGCAACTACCAGGCGCGCAACTTCATGCGCGACGCGATGCGCGTGGGCGACGGCGTCCTCTTCTATCACTCGGGCTGCGCTCAGCCCGGAATCGCGGGGGTCGCCGAGGTGGCCTCCGAGGCCTACCCGGATGCCACGCAGTTCGATCCGGCCTCGCCCTACTGCGATCCCGCGTCCGCGCAGGAGAACCCGCGCTGGCTCAACGTCGACGTCCGCGCGCTGCGCAGGACGCGCCTGCTGACGCTGGCCGAGATGCGCAGCCATCCGGAGCTCGCGAAGATGCAGGTGCTGAGAAAGGGCAACCGGTTGTCGATCACGCCGGTGACCGACGAGGAGTGGCACTTCATCGTCGAGCGTCTGCTCGGCGCATGAGGGCAGCGAGCAGGCGCTGGAGTGTCCGTCATCCCGCGCGATGCGCGGACGCGCGGTCCAGCGATGCGCGAGCGCGCCGTCCTAGTCGAGCGTCGCAGCGATCCGCCTGACCTCGTCCGGCGTGCGCTCCCCCGCCAGCGGCGTACCGGGCATCAGGTGCCTGCCCTTGGCGAGCCCGCCGACCAGCACTGGCTCGAAGCCGATGTCGCGCACCAGCCGCGAGGCAAGCTCGATGGCCTGGGCGTCGTCGCCGGCGATCGGCATGCCGATGCGGCCGGGCTGCTCGTGCGCCATGCCCATGCGCGCGTAGCCGATCGCGTTGAACGCGCGCACGATGCGCGCGCCGGGAAGCAGCTCTGCCGAGGCGAGCCCCGCGCCCTTCTCGCGGGCCCAGCTTGCGATCTCGCCGTCGCGCCCGACGAAGGGGTTGCAGGTGTCGATGAGCACCTTGCCCCGGATCAGGTCGGCCAGCTCCTTGCCGACCTCGGGCAGCGCGCCGTAGGGCACCGACACCACCATCACCTCGCCGAAGGCCGCCGCCTCGCGCGGAGTGCCCGCGCTGGCGTTGGGGCCGGTCCTGGCGGCGAGGGCGCGGTCGTTCTCGAGGCTTCGCGACGAGAACATCACCTGGTGGCCCGCCCTGGCCCAGACACCGCCGAGCGTGCCTCCGACCCGGCCGGAACCGACGATGCCGATCTTCAGTCTTTCACCGCCGGCGCTGGCGGCGCGCGCCGTCAGCGGCAGGCCGCCGAGCGCGAGCGCTGCCGGCAGGAGCCCGGCGCGCTCCAGGAATCCGCGACGCCCCTGTTTCATGCTGTCCTCCTTGCTGATTGCGGTCCTGAAAAGGCGGAGCTGCCTCACGCGGCCGGCAGGGAATCGGCCAGCCGGATCATCCGCCTGCGCATCGCATCGTCCGGCAGCCGGCCCAGCGCGCCGCCCATGTTGTCGGCCATGTTGGCCGGCCGGCTGGTGGCGGGCGTGATGGCCGTGACGGCCGGGTGGCTGGCCGCGTACTTCAGGAAGAACTGAGCCCAGGAGTGCGCGTCGAAATCGCGCGCCCAGTCGGGCACGGTTCGGCCTTCCACGCGCTTCCAGAGGCGGGTGCGGCCGAAGGGGGCATAGACCAGCACGGCGATTCCGCGGTCTCGCGCCAGCGGCAGGATGGTCCGCTCGGCATCCCGGTCGTCGATCGCGTAGTTGGTTCCGATGAAGTCGATCGGCTCGCTGCGCATGGTCTTGAGCAGCTCCTCGTACTGGCTCTCGAAGGTGGTGGTGACGCCGATGTAGCGGATCCTTCCCTTCTCCTTGAACTCCCTGAGGATGGGCAGTTGCGTGCGGAGGTCGCCCAGGTTGTGGACCTGGATCAGGTCGATCACCGGCTTGCCGATCCTTCGGAACGAGGTCTCGACCTGGCTGCGCGCCGCCGCCGCGTCGGCCGTCCCGCCCCCTCTCGGGGCCACGTTCAGCTTGGTCGCCCAGAACAGGCGTGGGGCGATGCCAAGTTCCTGAGCGATCCGTCCGGCAACTTCTTCGGACGCGCCGTAGGAGGGGGCGGTGTCGAAGATGCTGCCGCCCCGTTCCACCATGCGCCCGAGGACGTCTCGCAGCGCGCTCGCGTCCTCGCTGCGCGCCACTTGCGCGAAGCTGGCCGAACTGCCCAGCCCGACGACGGGCAGCTTCTCGCCGGTGGAAGGGATCGCCCGCGTGATCAGGCCCTTCCTAACCGCCTCGCTGGCGAACGCGACGCCAGGGCCGAGCGCCAGCATGCCGGCGCCGCCCATTGCGCCCTGCAGGAGTTGCCTTCGTGTCGTCAGGCCTTGCCTCCTTGTACGGTTGTGACGCCTGCAGCCTGCGCGCGCTGCGCGTATCCCAGCCACAGGCCGAGCGCCATCCAGACCATCGCCAGCGGCACCGCGAACGCGGCGAGCGCCGCAAGCCCCATGCCCAGCCTGCCCAGCAGGCCCTCGGTCTGCGCGCCGACGACGTCGCCGACCCGGTAGACGAAGGTGTCGATGAAGGCCTTCGCCTTGTATCGCTCTGCGCGCGAGACCGTGGTGAACAGCGTCTCGCGCGCGGGGCGCATGATGCCGCGCTGCACCGCGCGGAAGGCAGCCTCGAACGCGACGAGCGCAGCCAGCGAGCCGATGATCGCCAGGCCCAGGAACCCGAGCGCCGCGGTCAGCGGCAGCAGCGCGAGGGTCACCGAGGTGCCGAGCCGCTTCATCAGGTGTCCGGTGACCACGGCCTGCAGCAGCAGGGTTGCCACCTGCGTGATCAGGTCGATGCGCGCGAAGGTCGCGGTGCGCATGTCGACGTCGGTGCCCAGCGCGGCCACCATCTGCAGGCGCGTGAAGTAGATGAAGGTGGCCATCACCGCGAGGATCAGCACGTAGGCGCAGATCGCGAGCAGGTACGGGGAACGCCACACCGCCCGCAAGCCCTCCCAGGCGCTGCCGCCGATGACCTCCTCTGCGGCCCGCTCCGGTTCGTTGCCTCGTTCCGGCGCGAGCGCGCGGGCGGCCGCGTCAGTGCCGATCCGCGTGAGCCACCAGGCGGCGCCGAGCGCCAGCACCAGGAAGCCGGCCGCGACCAGCAGCAGAGACGGCGTGCCGAGAGGCTTCGCCAGCACGCTTGCCAGCCATGGCCCGAAGATCGCCCCGAGCGTGCCGCCGACTGCGATCGCGCCGAACAGCCGCTTGCTCTGCTCCGCGGAGAAGCGGTCTGCCATCAGCGCCCAGACCAGCATGGTGGCGAACAGGTTGAAGACGCTGAACCAGACGTAGAAGACCTGGCCGGTGTGCTCGCCGATGCTCGCGGGCGCCAGCACCAGCAGCGCGTGGAAGCCCAGCAGTCCCGCTGCGAAGAACAGGTAGGTTGCGCTGACGAAGGCCAGGCGCCGCATGCGGCTCACCAGCAGGCCGAAGATCGGGTTGACCAGGAAGGTGATCGCCACGGTGGCCATGAAGAGCCAGCGGATCGCATCGATGCCGCGCTGCATGCCCAGCGCCTCGCGCGCGGGCCGCAGCACCATCAGCGCGGTGAGCACGCAGAAGAAGAACAGTCCCGCGACGAGGACGGGCCCGACTTCGCTGCGGCGGATGTTGACGAAACCTTGCAGGAAGGGAGCGGGCATGCCGGCTTGTCCATCCTCGTTCGGTCATGGCGTCGATGCGGCAGGCTCGCGGCGCAGCGCCGCGCCGGCATCGACGAAGGGAGATCTACGGATCCGTCGATCCGGCGGCCTGTCCCTTGCGATCCTCGGCAAGCAGTCGGACGTCCGCACAATGCCGGCGGATCAGCGCTTCGATCCCGGCCGCTAGCCCGGTGCCGATGAACGCGCGGTCCACCCGCTTCAGCAGGAGGCCTTCGCGCTCGAGCTCCGGCCCCGTGAGCCGGGCGACGATGACGCCGACGCGGGGGTCGGGCAGCAGCGACTGCATCCGGGCGTTCAGCGTCTGGCCGGGCCGTCCGCGCTGCTCGTCGTCCACCGCGGTGGTGGTGGAGTCCACGTAGCCGACGACATGGCCCTGCCGCCGAAGCGCGGCAATCGCGGTGCGGGTGGCCTCGCCGTCCGGGTCGCTGGCGAAGAGCAGGTAGGGAACCCGCGCGCGCGCGCCCGGCGGAAACAGGGCGGCAAGGATGGCGTCCACGTAATGCGGAGTTCCCGCGCCGGGGGTCTGGTTCACCTCGATCACCGCGCCCCCGGTCTCCCGCCATGAGCGGCTGACGTCGGTGGTGAGGAAGTCGATGCCCAGCGCGTCCATCCGGAACGCCGCGGCGATCGATTCGGCCATTGCCCGGTTGTCGGGGTGGACGCGGTCGGTCACGTCTTCGTAGGTGCCGCCCTTGGAGACGTTGGCGATGCTCCTGAGCTTCACGGCCTGCCCGGCGGCCGGGACGGACCCCGTCGTCAGCCCGGCCTTGGCCAGCTGCGCCAGGAGTTCGGGGTCGATCTCGATCGTGGCGATCAGCGGGCGCTCGTCTGCGGGCAGGGCTTCGCGCCGGGCGTTTTCGCGTTCGACCAGCTCCCGGACCGTGCTTCGGCCGTCGCCGACCACGGCCGCGGCCCGCCTGGCCACGGCCCACCTGAAGTGTCCGCCGAAGACGGCGAGCCGGTGGTCATCGCCTTCGACCTGGGCTTCCACCAGCACGCCATGCCTGGAGTGTCCGAGCGCGACACGGATGGCCGCACGGCACTCGTCCAGGCTGGCGATGCCTGCGAAGACGCCGACGCCCTTGCCGCTGTCCACCGGCTTGACCACCAGCGGGAAACCGATGGCGCGGGCTGCTGCGGCGGCCTCGTCCTCGTGACGTACGAGGCGGTGCCGCACGCCCGGGTAGCCCAGCCGCTGGACGAGCGCGTTCGACCAGGCCTTGTCCGAGGCGAGCAGGGTGCCGACCGCGGAGTCGCGGTCGTTCGACGTGGACTGGAGCAGCCTGCCGTGCCGCCCCTGGCCCAGCAGCAGGATCCTGGGGGTCCCGGGCAGGACCAGCGCCGGAATTCCCTTCAGCCTCGCACGCTCGAAGAGCATCGCCTCGGATCCCTCGGGCTCGACGGGGGCGGACCAGCGCCCGGTCAGTCGCCGGATCTCCTGCATGCGGGGCGCGGAGATCCCGGGCGTGCGCGACGTGTCGGCGGCGCAATCCAGCAAGGCGCTGGCCAGCCGGATGGCATCGCGAAGGATCCGCGCGGTGCGTGACCGGTCGACGAAGGAAGCGGCCACTGCGGAGCGCGTGCCCCTCTGGGATACCTGGAACGAAAGGGCCGGGCTGCCGGCCTGTTTCGAACGCTGGTCCAGCCACTGGGCGAGGGCGGCGGCAAGGTGCCGGGCGCCAGGCGCTTCGCCGGCAGCGCAGAATCGCCGGAGGTCTTCGGCGCCGATGGCGATGCCGGCCTCGGAGAGCGCCTGCAGTAAGCTTCGCGGTTCCGGGCCGGCAGGTGCAGGCGCCTCGAATTCGAGCACCAGTGCCGGGAAGCCAGCGAAGACGCTGGGGCCGTGCAGGTCGCGAAGCGATGCCGTGGAAATGGTGGTCGTGGCGGGCACGGGGGGCAACCTGTAGACAGGACGCAGGGGTATCCGTGGACGATCCGAGTATAGCGGCGCCCCTCGGAGCGGCCTCGTCTCGGCGCCCGGAACGCGGTCGCCATCCCGCCATCGATGAAATCTGACCTCGGCGCGGTGGCCGGGGCTATGCTTGATCGAAGTCGCCGTTGCGCGCGGGAGTTGGTTCGAGCGCGTGCCGCGGCGCCCCGGGCCGTCGGCCCTGCGATGGCCGGCGGGGAGTCGGATCGCAACGCGCCCGATCAGGCGGGCCCGCCGAGGTGCCGATGAGTGATCGCGAGAAGCCTCTTCGCCTGCACGTGCCGGCGCCCAGCGGCCGGCCCGGGCATCCCACCGATTTCTCCTACCTGCGCCTTGCGCCGGCCGGGGCCGCGCGCCGGCCGCGGTTGCAGGTGCGGCCTGCCGACACGGCCGACCTTGCGGGTTCGCTGGTGCGCGTGCTCGACGACGAGGGCCGGGCGCTCGGGCCATGGGCACCCGAGTTGTCTCCGGAGCGGCTGCGCGCCGGGCTGCGCGCGATGCTGGTGACCCGGATATTCGATGCGCGGATGCTGCTGGCGCAGCGCCAGAAGAAGATCTCCTTCTACATCCAGTGCCTCGGCGAGGAGGCGATCGCGGTCGCCCACGCGATGGCGCTGCGCGACGGGGACATGTGTTTTCCAACCTACCGGCAGCTCGGCCTGCTGATGGCCCGTAACGTGCCCCTGGACGAGCTGATCTGCCAGCTGCTGTCGAACGAATGCGATCCGCTGAAGGGGCGGCAGTTGCCCGTGCTGTATTCGCGACGAGGCGACGGATTCTTCTCGGTGTCCGGAAACCTGGCGACGCAGTTCGTGCAGGCGGTGGGCTGGGCGATGGCGTCGGCGATCAAGGGCGACACGAGGATCGCATCCGGCTGGATCGGTGACGGCTCCACCGCCGAGCCGGACTTCCACAATGCGCTCACCTTCGCCCACGTCTACCGGGCACCGGTGATCCTCAATGTGGTCAACAACCAATGGGCGATCTCCACCTTCCAGGCGATCGCGGGCGGCGAGCGAGCGACCTTCGCGTCGCGCGGGGTCGGTGCCGGCATCGCATCGCTGCGGGTGGACGGCAATGACTACCTCGCGGTGTACGCGGTCTCGCAGTGGGCGGCAGAACGCGCGCGGCACAACCTGGGCCCGACGCTCATCGAGTGGGTCAGCTACCGTGGCGGCGCGCACTCCACGTCGGACGATCCTTCGAAGTACCGGCCCGCGGACGACTGGCAACGGTTTCCGCTCGGCGACCCGGTCGAGCGGCTGGAGCGCCACCTCATTGCGATCGGCGAGTGGTCCGCGGAGCAGGGGGAGGTGCTGAGGCGGGATGTCGAGGCCGAGGTGATTGCTGCGCAGAAGGCGGCCGAGCGCCACGGTTCCCTCGTGGACGGGCGCGTGGCCCCGGCCGATTCGATCTTCGAGGAGGTGTATGCCGAGATGCCGTTGCACCTGGTGCGCCAGCGCGCACAGCTCCGGGAAGAACTGGCAGCCGGGCGCGGAGGCGGATCATGAGCGGGGCTGGGCTTCCCGCCACGGGCGCTGCGGTCCCGATGACGATGGTGCAGGCGCTGCGCTCGGCGATGGACGTGATGCTGGGGCGCGACCCGGGCGTGGTCGTCTACGGACAGGACGTCGGCTACTTCGGCGGCGTGTTCCGCGTCACCGAGGGGCTGCAGGAGAAGCATGGCCGCACTCGGGTGTTCGACGCACCGATCTCCGAGGGCGGCATCGTCGGCACTGCGATCGGCATGGCCGCCTATGGACTGCGGCCGGTGGTCGAGATCCAGTTCGCGGACTATTCCTATCCGGCCTATGACCAGATCGTCTCTGAGGCGGCGCGGCTGCGCTACCGGTCCGCGGGGGATTTCACCGCGCCGCTCACCATCCGCATGCCCTGCGGCGGGGGCATCTACGGGGGACAGACGCACAGCCAGAGCCCCGAGGCCTTGTTCATCCATGTCTGCGGGCTGCGCACGGTGATGCCGTCCAACCCCTACGACGCGAAGGGCCTGCTGATCGCCGCGATCGAATGCGACGACCCGGTGATCTTCCTCGAGCCGAAGCGGCTCTACAACGGCCCCTTCGACGGCCATCACGACCGGCCGATCGTGCCCTGGTCGAAGCATCCCCTGGGCGAGATTCCAGAGGGGCACTACACGGTGCCGCTGGTGTCGGCAGTGGTGCGTCGTCCCGGTGCGGACCTGACCGTGCTGGCCTACGGGACGATGGTGCACGTCGCCGAGGCGGGTGCGGCCGAGGCCGGCATCGATGCCGAGATCATCGACCTGCGCAGCCTCTGGCCGCTCGACCTCGACACCATCGTCGCGTCGGTCCGCAGGACCGGCCGTTGCGTGGTGGTCCACGAGGCCACGCGCACCAGCGGCTTCGGCGCCGAACTGGTGGCGCTGGTGCATGAGCACTGTTTCTTCCACCTCGAGGCGCCGATCGAACGCGTCACCGGCTGGGATACGCCCTACCCGCATGCGCAGGAGTGGGCCTATTTCCCGGGCCCGGCGCGCGTGGCGGCGGCGATGCGCAGGGCGATGGAGGCCTGAGGTGAGCCTGCACGTCATGCGGGTACCCGACATCGGAGAGGGAGTCGCCGAGGTGGAGCTGGTCGAGTGGCTTGTGGCCGCCGGCGACGCGGTGGCCGAGGATCAGCCGCTCGCCATCGTGATGACCGACAAGGCGAACGTGGAGATTCCGTCCCCGGTCGCGGGCAGGGTGGCGCGGCTCGGCGGGGAGGTCGGGCAGATGCTCGCGGTCGGTGCGGAGCTGGTGGCGATCGAGATGCAGGGGGCGGTCGCCGGCCTGCCATCCGTCGCTCCGCCAACCGTCAGGCCTCTGGCCTCGCCGTCGGTGCGACGGCATGCCCGCGAGCTCGGCGTGGACCTCCGAGAGGTGCCGGGCAGCGGACCCGAAGGCCGCGTGCGGCACGAGGACGTCGATGGCTTTGCGGCGCGGCGTATCTCCGTGACGCGGGACGCCGGGGCGGGCGCGGCGGGCGCGGCGGGCGCGGCGGGCGCGGCGGGCAGCGGGGCGGGCGCGGCGGGCAGCGAGGCGGCCAGCGATGCGGTGCGAACCCTGCGGATGATGGGCTTGCGCCGGCGGATCGCCGAGGCGACACAGGAAGCATGGCGTCGCATCCCGCATTTCAGCTACGTGGAGGAGGTGGACGTCACCGAGCTGGAGGCGCTGCGCGAGGCGCTCAACGCCAGGCATGCCGCGGCGCGCGGTCGGCTGACGCTGCTGCCGTTCGTGCTGCGCGCGATCGTGCTCGCCGTGCGAGAACATCCGCGGGTCAACGCACGCTTCGACGACGCCGCCGGCCTGGTCGCCCAGCATGCTGCAGTGCATGCGGGCATCGCCACCCATACCGAGGCGGGGCTGCTGGTGCCGGTGCTGCGCCACGCCGAGGCCCGCGACCTCTGGTCGATGGCGGCCGAGCTTGCCCGGCTGGCCGGCGAGGCGCGCGCCGGACGGGCGAGCCGCGACGAGCTGACCGGCTCGACGATCACCGTCACGAGCCTGGGCCCGCTGGGCGGCATCGCGTCGACGCCGGTGATCAATCGTCCCGAGGTGGCGATCGTCGGCGTGAACCGGATCGTCGGGCGGGCGGCGATCCGCGGTGGCGCGGTCGTGGCGCGAAAGACGATGAACCTTTCGTCGTCCTTCGATCATCGTGTCCTCGACGGAATGGATGCTGCGCGCTTCATCCAGTCGGTGCGCGGCTTCCTGGAATGCCCGGCGATGCTGTTCGTGGACTGAAGGCCGGCGCCGACTCCGCTTTATGAGATCCGCTCGCTTTCGCGCGCCCTTAGAATCGGCGTCCGAAGTCGTCAGACCCCAGAAGAGAACGGACCCATGAGCGAAGCGATCTCCGATCCCGGCAAGCCCTCCATCGGCGCGGTGCGGGACAACCAGCGACTGGACGAGGCCGCGCTGGACAAGTGGTTCCGCGCCAACGTCGAGGATCCGGCCGAGCCGCTGGAACTGAGCCAGTTCAACCGCGGTGCTTCCAATCCCACCTACCTGATCACGGCCGGCCAGCGCCGCTGGGTGCTGCGCAAGAAGCCGCCGGGCCAGCTGCTGCCCAGCGCCCACCAGGTGGACCGCGAGTACCGCGCGATGTCCGCGCTGGGATCGATCGGCTTCCCGGTTCCGAAGATGCGCGCGCTCTGCGAGGATGCGTCGGTCATCGGCACCTCCTTCTACGTGATGGACTTCCTGGAGGGGCGCATCTTCCGGGACGCTCGCCTGCCGGGCATGCCGCCGGCCGAGCGCGCGGCGATCTACGACAACCTCAACGAGACGCTGGCGCGGCTGCACCAGGTGGACTTCGCCGCGATCGGCCTGGCCGATTTCGGCCGCCCGGGCAACTACTTCCAGCGCCAGATCGACCGCTGGATCAAGCAGTACCGCGGCGCGGAGACCGAGCACATCCCGGAGATGGAGCGGCTGATCGCAGAGCTGCCCGGCCGCATCCCGGCAAGCGAGGAGGTGAGCATCGCGCACGGCGACTACCGCCTGGAGAACGTGATGTTCCACCCCACCGAGCCGCGCATCGTCGCTGTGCTCGACTGGGAGCTCGCCACGCTGGGCCATCCGCTGGCCGACATCGCCTACGGCTGCATCCTCTACCACTCGGACTCCGAGAGCTGGGGCACGCTGAAGGGAATCGACGACCTGAAGGCGGCGGGCATCCCCAGCGAGCAGGAGTACGTGGCGGCCTACTGCAGGCGCACCGGCCGCGACTCCATCCCCGGCTTCAACGTCTACCTGGCATTCTCGATGTTCCGGCTGGCCTCGATCGGCCAGGGCGTCTACAAGCGCAACCTGATCGGCATCGGCAACGCGCCGGCCTCGTCGGACAACTCCAACACGAAGCACCTGGCCGCGAAGGCCTGCGAGATCCTGGACCGCTGACGCAGTCCGCGGCGGCCCCGTCCTTCAGGACGCGGCCGCCGGCACCGCGCCGGGGCCGCCGCCGGCCAGCCTGCGCAGCCGCCAGTACAGCCAGCCGGCGATCGACAGGTTCAGCAGGTTCCAGCCCATGCCGTTGATGAAGGCTGCGTGGTAGCTGCCGGTGATGTCGAAGATCCAGCCCGACATCCACCCGCCCAGCGCCATGCCGAGCAGCGACGCCAGCATCACCGCGCCGACGCGGGCGCCGGCCTCCCGGGGAGCGAAGTGCTCGCGGATGATGATGGCGTAGGCGGGCACGATGCCGCCCTGGAACAGCCCGAACATCGCCGACACGACGTAGAGCGACACCAGTCCGTCGAAGGGCAGGAACATCAGCAGGGCGACGCCCTGCAGCGCCGAGCCCAGCAGCAGCGTGCGGATGCCGCCGATGCGGTCGCAGATCACGCCTGATACCAGCCGGCTGACGATGCCGCAGGCCAGCATCAGCGAGAGCATCTCGGCGCCGCGCGCGGGGCCGAAGCCCAGGTCGCCGCA
>JBKHVS010000045.1:0-20820 GCA_046569945.1 Gammaproteobacteria bacterium
AGCAGCGCCACGCTGGCGTCGAAACTGCGGATCAGGCCCAGCGTCTCGCCGCTGGGGCCGCTGGTGGAGGCAGCCAGTGCGAGCCGGTAGGTCTGCATCCGCATCCGGCCGGCCTCGTTCACCGCGGCGGCGCCGCCGTCGAGCTGCCGTGTGGCCCAGATGGTGAGGCCGATCGAGACCAGCGCCACCGAGAGCAGCAGCAGGCTCAGCAGGAGAAACTTGGTGGAAAGCCTGCCCTCTCGGCGCATGCTCGCGATGGCTCCATGGTCTGGTCGGATCGGCGGCCCTGCCGCCGGCAGGCGCGATTCTGACCGGGCCCGCCAACGCTGTCCACGCCGCCGGAGGGCGCGCGTCGGACCGTCGTTCTTCCGGAGGATACAGGCGGCAGCAGTGATGCCAACGGAGGATGGCGCGGGTCCGGCCGCTGCGCGAAAGTGACGCCACCCGCAGACTTCGAGTGCAGCATGGACCCCACAGACCGAACCCGAGCTCCCGACGCTCTGGCGGACGACCCCAGCGAGGCCTTCTCGGCCCTTGCAGATGCCCGCCGGACCATCCTCCCGAAGCGCCTCGGCGCGCCGGGGCCGGACGCGACTGGCCGCCTCGCGATCCTGGCCGCCGCCGCCGCCGCGCCGGACCACGGCCGGCTGCTGCCCTGGCGCTTCATCGAGGTGCCGGCAGCGCTGCGCCCGGCGCTCGCGGACGCCTTCGAGCGGGCCTTGCTCGAGCGCGATCCCGCCGCCGGCGAGGCCGAGGCAGCCAGGGCGCGCGAGAAGGCCCATCGCGCGCCCTGGCTGATGCTGGCGGTTGCCAGGACCGCAGGGGGCGACCCAGCCATCCCCGCGCACGAGCGGCTGGTGTCGGCCGGATGCGCGATGCAGAACGTGCTGCTGGCGGCGACCGCCCAGGGCTTCGGTTCATCGCTGACCAGCGGCAAGGCGGTGGCGTCGCCCGCGATCCGCGATTTCTTCGGGCTGGGCGACGACGAACTCGCACTGTGCTTCCTGAACGTCGGCACCGTCGTCGAGGCCCGGCCGCCGCGCCTGCGTCCTTCGGTCTCCGACTACCACTCGGTGCTCCTGCGGCCGGGCTCGTCGCGGGACCCGGGCGGGACTTCGTCCCGCTAGGCAGCAGCGCAGCCAGGGGGCCTGGCGCTCGCTGCACCGCATTGGTGCGACGCGCCCCCGCAACGGTCGACCCCGGCCCTCCTGCGCGACAGTCCCGGTGACCTGCGCCGGGCACGGAACCGGCGCACAATGACGTCCCCAAGCGCGGACGCTCGCGGTGCCGGCCCCGGTCGTGCTGGCCTCGAACTTGCTTCGACCACGCGCAACCCATCCCCACCGCATCCGCGCCGAACCGGCCCACGAGGACTGCCCGTGTCAATCCACGTTGCGCTGCACCACGTCACCCACTACCGCTACGACCGCCGCGTCGGCCTGTCGCCGCAGGTCGTGCGGCTTCGCCCCGCGCCGCACTGCCGCACCCCGATCCTTTCGTACTCGATGCGGGTGGAGCCGGCCGCGCACTTCGTGAACTGGCAGCAGGATCCGTTCTCGAACCACCTGGCGCGGCTGGTCTTCCCGGAAAAGACCCAGGAGTTCAAGGTCACGGTCGACCTGGTGGCCGAGCTGGCGGTCTACAACCCCTTCGACTTCTTCCTCGAGCCCAGCGCCGAGACCTTCCCGTTCGCCTACGAGGCGGAGCTGCGCGAGGAGCTCGCCCCCTACCTTGCCGCCGAGCCCCTGACCCCGGCGCTCGAGGAGTTTCTCGCGACGATCGATCGGGCGGAGATGCCCACCATCGATTTCCTGGTCGGGCTGAACCAGCGGCTGCAGCGCGAGATCCGCTATGCGATCCGGATGGAGCCCGGCGTCCAGACCCCGGAGGAGACGCTGCTGGGACGGATCGGCTCCTGCCGGGACACCGGCTGGCTGCTGGTGCAGGTGCTGCGCCACCTGGGGCTGGCCGCCCGCTTCGTGTCCGGCTACCTGATCCAGCTGCGGCCGGACGTCGAGGCGCTCGACGGTCCCAGCGGCGCGCAGGCCGATTTCACCGACCTGCACGCCTGGTGCGAGGTCTACCTGCCCGGTGGCGGCTGGATCGGCCTGGACCCCACCTCCGGGCTGCTTGCCGGCGAAGGGCACATCCCGGTCGCCTGCACGCCGGCACCGTCGAGCGCGGCGCCGGTCTCCGGGGCGGTCGACCCCTGCGAGGTGAGCTTCGAGCACACGATGCAGGTGACCCGCATCCACGAGTCGCCGCGCGTCACCAGGCCCTACACCGAGGAGCAGTGGTCGCGGGTGCTGGCGCTTGGCCAGGCGGTGGACGCCGACCTCGAACGGGACGACGTGCGCCTGACGATGGGCGGCGAGCCGACCTTCGTGTCGGTGGACGATCGCGACGGGGCCGAATGGAACACCGATGCGCTGGGGCCCACCAAGCGCCGCCACGCCCAGGACCTGCTCGAGCGCCTGCGCGCGCGCTATGGCGAAGGGGGCTTCCTGCACTTCGGCCAGGGCAAGTGGTATCCGGGCGAGCAACTGCCGCGCTGGGCGCTGTCGATCCACTGGCGCGCCGATGGCGAGCCCTGCTGGCACGACCCCTCGCTGTTCGCCGACGAGCGCACGCCGACTCAGTACACCGCCCAGGATGCGCGCCGCTTCATCCGGGCGCTCAGCGCCCGGCTGGGCGTGACCGACGAGCACATCCAGACCGCCTACGAGGACACCTGGTACTACCTCTGGCGGGAACGCCGGCTGCCGGTGAACGTCGATCCGCACGACAGCCGGCTCGACGATCCGCTCGAGCGCATGCGGCTGCGCCGCGTGTTCGACCAGGGCCTCGACGCCGAGGTCGGCTACGTGCTGCCGCTGGACTGCGCCGACGCGCCGGGAGCGGACGGTCCGCGCTGGGTCACCGGCCCCTGGTTCTTCCGGGACGAGCGGATGTACCTGATTCCGGGCGACTCTCCGATGGGCTATCGCCTGCCGCTGGACGCGCTGCCCTGGGCGAGCGAGACCGACCGCCCCTGGCACGTCGCCCACGACCCCTTCGCGCCGCGCGACGCCCTGCCCCCGGCGGCGCAGCTGCGGACCCAGTACGAGGCGCACGTGACCGGCGGCGGCTTCGCCGAGGGCGGCACCGTGGCGATGCAGGCAGCCGCGGACGCGGACGGCCTGGCGCCGCCGCAGGGCGCAGCGCACGCCGGCGGCCCGGGCGCGGCGACACGCACTGGCGACGCCGGCGGCCCCGGCGCCGGGACGCGCGCGCCGGATCACCTCGAATCGGCGCACTGGATCAACCGGACCGCGCTGTGCGTGGAGGTGCGCGACCCCCGGCGGGCCAGCGGCCCGAAGGCGGAGTCGATCGGCGAGCCGAGCGGCGTGCTCTACGTGTTCATGCCGCCGCTGGCGCGGCTGGAGGACTACCTGGCGCTGCTCGCGGCGATCGAGGCCACCGCGGCCGGGCTCGGCGTGCGCATCGTCATCGAGGGCTACCCGCCGCCGCGCGACCCGCGGCTCAGGACCCTGCAGGTGACGCCGGACCCCGGCGTCATCGAGGTCAACATCCATCCCGCGCACGACTGGACGGAACTGGTCGAGCACACCGAGTTCCTCTACGACGCGGCCTGGCGCTCGAGGCTGTCGACCGAGAAGTTCATGCTCGACGGGCGGCACACCGGCACCGGCGGCGGCAACCACATGGTGCTCGGCGGCGCCACGCCGGCGGACTCCCCGTTCCTGCGGCGCCCGGACCTCCTGGCGAGCCTGCTCGCCTACTGGCACAACCACCCGTCGCTCAGCTACCTGTTCAGCGGCCTGTTCATCGGCCCGACCAGCCAGGCGCCGCGGATCGACGAGGCCCGCAACGACCAGGTCTACGAGCTCGAGATCGCCCTGGCCGAGATCGAGCGCGGACAGGCGGTCCACGGCGAGGGGCTGCCCCCATGGCTGGTCGATCGCACGCTGCGCAACGTGCTGATCGACGTGACCGGCAACACCCATCGCGCCGAGTTCTGCATCGACAAGCTCTACTCGCCTGACTCGGCCACCGGCCGGCTGGGCCTGCTCGAGCTGCGCGCCTTCGAGATGCCGCCGCATGCCCGGATGAGCATCGTCCAGCAGCTGCTGCTGCGCGCCCTGGTGGCGCGCTTCTGGCGGCAGCCCTACCGAGCGCCGCTGGTGCGCTGGGGCACCGAGTTGCACGACCGCTTCCTGCTGCCCACTTTCGTGCGGATGGACTTCGACGACGTGCTCGAGGAGATGGGACTGGCGGGCTACCGGGTCGAGCCGGAATGGTTCGACCCGCACTTCGAGTTCCGCTTCCCCAAGGTCGGCGAGATCCGCGCGCGCGGGCTGCAGCTCACGCTGCGCAACGCGCTCGAGCCCTGGCACGTGATGGGCGAGGAAGGCGCGCCCGGGGGCACGGTGCGCTACGTGGACTCGTCGCTCGAGCGCATCGAGGTGCGCGTGACGGGGATGGTGGACACGCGTCACGAAATCACGGTCAACGGGCGCGCGCTGCCGCTGCAGCCCACCGGGCGCACCGGGGAGTACGTCGCCGGAGTGCGCTACCGCGCCTGGCAGCCGAGCCCCGCGCTGCACCCGACGATCGGCGTGCACGCGCCGCTGACCTTCGACGTCGTCGACCGCTGGATGCAGCGTGCGCTCGGCGGCTGCCAGTACCACGTCGCCCACCCCGGGGGACGCAACTACGAGACCTTCCCGGTAAACTCGTACGAAGCCGAAAGCCGGCGGCTGGCGCGCTTCTTCGCGATGGGCCACAGCATCGGCACCATCGAGGCGCGCCCGCCCGAGCGCAGCCTCGAATTCCCGTTCTCGATCGACCTGCGCCGCAGCTGAAGCCTTGTCCGTGCCGCCCGTACCACTTCCCGCCGACCCCGAGGCCGCGCAGACCGATCGCCTCGTCGCATCGGCCGCCGCGCCCGGCAGCCCGGGGCATTACGACGAGCTCAGGGGACGCACGCATCCGGTCGCCGGGGCGGCCGGCGCCATGCTCGCCCCGCTCTGGCAGCGCTTCTTTTCGGCCATCGGCGATCCCGGCTGGCGCGACCTCGCATCGCGCCGCGCGAGCGTCCAGCGCAAGCTGGTCGAGGACGGGGCAAGCTACAACGTCCACGCGAGGACCGAGGACGCGTCGCGGGTCTGGCCGCTGGAGCTGCTGCCGCTGCTGATCGATGCCGCCGACTGGGCCGCCATCGAACAGGGGGTGTGCCAGCGGGCCCGGCTGCTGGAGTCGGCGCTGGCCGACCTGTACGGCCCGCGCCTGCTGCTGGAGGAGGGCCTGCTGCCTTCGACGCTGGTCCACGGCCATCCCCAGTACCTGCGGCCGATGCACGGCGTGCGGCCGCGCGGCGGCTGGGGGCTGCATCTGGTGGCGGTGGATCTCGCGCGCGGCCCGGAGGGCCGCTGGTGGGTGGTCGGGCAACGCACCCAGGCGCCTTCCGGACTGGGCTACCTGCTCGAGAACCGGCTGATCATCGGCCAGCAGTTCCCCGAAGCCTTCCGGGCGCTGCGCGTGCAGCGCATCGCTTCGGCCTTCCGGGCATTGCTCGACGGGCTCGCGGCCGCCAGCGGCGCCGGGGACGATGCGCGGCTCGCGCTGCTGACACCGGGCCCCTACAACGAAACCTACTTCGAGCACGTCTTCCTGGCCCGCTACCTGGGCCTGACCCTGGTCGAGGCATCGGACCTGACCGTGCGCGACCAGCACCTGTACCTGAAGACCCTGCAGGGGCTCGAGCGCGTGCACGTGCTGCTGCGGCGCGTCGACGACGAATGGCTCGACCCGCTGGAACTGCGGGCCGAGTCCACGCTCGGAGTGCCGGGACTGCTGGAGGCGGTGCGGGCCGGCGGCGTGGTGCTGGCCAACCTCCCCGGCGCCGGCGTGCTGGAGAGCCCGGGGCTCACCGCCTTCTGGCCGGCGGTCGCGCGCCGCCTGCTGGGCGAAGAGCTGCTGCTGCCCGCGGCCACCAGCTGGTGGTGCGGCGAGTCGAGCGTCTGGGCGCAGCAGCGCGCGCGGCTGCGCGACTACGTCATCGTGCCCACCTTCCCGGCGGGCGAGGTCACCCCGACTTCGTTCCGGTGATGGGCGCCTCGCTCGACGCCAGGCAGCTGAAGGCCTGGCAGGAGCGCATCGACCAGGATCCCGCGGCCTACACACTGATGGCGCCGGTGCGCCCGTCGGAGCAGCCCGTCTGGCGGGATGGCCGCATCCGCCTGCGACCGGTGGTGCTGCGGGTGTACGCGCTGCGGGACGCGCGCGGCGCCTGGCAGGTGCTTCCGGGGGGCCTGACCCGCGTGGCCAGCGCCGACGGTCCCTCGCAGGGCGGCGATTCGCCAGCCGCTCCCAGGATCGGCGGCGCCGCCGGGACCGACGTGTACATGTCCTTCCAGCGCGGCAGCGCGAGCACCGATTCCTGGGTGCTGACCGATGGCGAGGTGGACGCAACGACGCTCGTGCCGCCGCCCCTGCAGGTCTCCGAGCTGGCGAATCCGCGCCGGACCATCACCAGCCGCGCTGCCGAGAACCTGTTCTGGCTGGGCCGCTATACCGAGCGGGCCGAGTGCACGATACGCCTTGCCCGGCTCTCGCTCGAGGACCTGCCTGCAGCCAGCGCCCCGGTGCTCGGCCTGCTCCACGCAATGCTGACCCAGAACGACCTGATCGGCGAGGAAGTGCCTTCGCCGGCGACCGGCTCTGCGCAGGCGACCCGCGTGTTCCAGCGTGCGCTGATCCGTTCGCTCGGCGACCCGAAGGCCAGCGCCAGCATCGCCTACAACCTGCGGGCGCTGCAGCAGTGCGCGCAGGCGCTTCGCGAGCGGCTGTCGCCCGACCACTGGTCGCTGATCTCCGACCTGGACACCCAGTTCCGCGCGCAACTGCGGGCCGCTCAGGGCGCGCGCGGGCGTGAATCCCTCGTCGACGTGCTCGAGGTGCTCGGCTGGGCCACCACCCGGATGTCGGCGATCACCGGAGCCCAGACCGACCGGATGACCCGCGACGACGGCTGGCGGCTGCTGAGCGTCGGGCGCCAGGTCGAGCGGCTGGACACGCTCGCCAATGCCCTTGCCATGGGCTTCGAGGCCGGGCTGCAGCGCGACGACGATGGCTTCGACCTGCTGCTCGCGCTGTTCGACTCGACGATCACCTACCGTGCCCAGTTCCAGGCCCGGCGCGAAGTGCCTCCGCTGCTGCACCTGCTGGTGCTGGACACCGACAACCCCCGCTCGCTCTCCTGGGTGACGCGCACCATGCGCGATCGCCTGGGCAAGCTCGCGCGCCACGACCGGGACTGGGCCGAGGCCATGCTCGCCCGCCTGCCCTCCCCCGAGGACTGGTCGCTGGCGACGCTGTGCCAGGCGGATTCCGAGGGACGCCACCGGGCGCTGGAGCGGCAGCTGCGTGCCTGCAGCGAGGCGGCACAGGAGCTCTCCAACGAGATCGGCCGGCGCTTCTTCGCGCACGTTGCCGGCGCCGACCGCGCGGTCTGGCAATGAGCGCCGCCGGTACGGCACCGCGCACGCTCAGGGTCGAGCACGAGACCCGCTACGAGTACGACGCCGAGGTCGAACTCGCCCGCCATCTCGCGCACCTGCGCCCGCGCGACACGCCGTGGCAGCGGGTACGCCGCTGGCGGCTCGACATCGACCCTCCGCCCGACCCCCATCCCGGAGCGCCCGGCACGCCCGACAACGCCCACCCCCCAGGCGTCTCGCTGTCGCAGGACGTCTGGGGCAACTGGCGCTCGGTGTTCAGCCACTCGAAGGTGCACGACCAGCTCAGCGTGCGCTCGGTGTTCGTCGTCGAGCTCCGGCCAAGGCCGGCGCTGGTGCCGGCGGACAGCCCGGCCTGGGAGACGGTGGCGCGAAGCCTGTGCTACCGCGCGGGCACGACCTGCGAGACCGCGACCGAGTTCGCACTGCCCTCGGCCTACGCACCGCGCGATCCGGCGCTGGCCGAGTACGGGCGCGCCTCCTTCACGCCGGGGCGCCCGCTGCTGGAGGCCGCCGTCGACCTGATGCGCCGGGTGCACCGGGACTTCGAGTACGCGCCGGACGCCACCTCGGTCTCCACCCGCGCGCCGGAGGCGCTGAGCCAGCACAAGGGCGTCTGCCAGGACTTCGCCCACGTGATGATCGGCGCGATGCGCAACCTGGGACTGGCAGCGCGCTACGTCAGCGGCTACCTGCTGACCCGCCCTCCGCCGGGCCAGCCGCGGCTGGTGGGCGCGGACGCCACCCATGCCTGGGTCGAGGCCTGGTGCCCCGCTCAGGGCTGGGTCGGGCTGGACCCCACCAACGACATTCCGGCCGACCTCGACCACGTCACCGTGGCCTGGGGGCGCGACTACGCCGACGTGGCGCCGCTGCGCGGCGTCATCCGCGGCGGAGGCCACGTCGAGCCCAGCGTCGCGGTCACGGTGGAGCCGCTCGAGGGCGCCTGACGCATTCGCGCCCGGGCACCCGCAGGGCCGCGAACGAGGCAGCCGCGCAGGCGAACGCCTGCGCCCGAAGGCCCCGCTCGGGGCGGAATCGCCTTCTCAGGCGAGCGTCTTCAGCGCCTCGCGGCTGAAGGGAAGGATCTCCTCCTGCCGCCCGTCCCGGACCTTGCTGGCCCAGTCGGGGTCGGAAATGAGCGCCCGCCCGACGGCCACCAGGTCGAACTCGCCGCGCGACAGCCGCTCCAGCAGTCCCTCGATGCCGGTGGGACGCGCCACCTTGTCGGTCTCGGCCATGAACTGGATGAACTCGCCGTCCAGCCCCACGCTGCCGACGGTGATGGTCGGCTTGCCGGTGAGCTTCCGGGTCCAGCCGGCCAGGTTCAGCGTCGAACCGTCGAACTCCGGCTCCCAGAAGCGGCGCGTCGAGCAGTGGAAGATGTCCACGCCCGCCTCGCACAGCGGCGCAAGGAAGGCCTGCAGCAGCTCCGGGGTGGCCGCCAGCCGGGCGCCATAGTCCTGCTGCTTCCATTGCGAGAAGCGGAAGATGATCGGGAATTCCGGCCCCACCGCCGCGCGCACCGCCTGCACCAGCTCGATCGCGAAGCGCGAGCGCCGCTCGAAATCGCCGCCGTACTCGTCGTTGCGGCGGTTGCTGCCCTCCCAGAAGAACTGGTCGATCAGGTAGCCGTGCGCGCCATGCAGCTCGACGCCATCCATGCCGATCGCCTTGGCATCGGCGGCGGCCTTCGCGAACGCGGCGATGACGGCGCGGATGTCCTCGTGGGTCATCTCTTGCACCAGCACCCTGCCGTCCTTCTCCTTGCCCGAGGGGCCGTAGGCAGGCACCTCCGGATTGGGCAGGTTGGCTCCGCGGCGGATGTTGCCGACGTGCCAGAGCTGGGGAACGATCTTCGCGCCGGCAGCGTGCACCGCGTCCACCACGCGCTTCCATCCCGCCAGCGCGTCCGCGCCGTGGAAACGCGGCACGCCGGGGTAGCCGCTGGCCGCCGGATGGTCGACCGTGGTGCCCTCGGTCACGATCAGGCCGACGCCCGCAGCGGCCCGGCGCCGGTAGTACTCGACCACGTCGTCCCCCGGAACGCCGCCGGGGCTGAAGTTGCGGGTCATCGGGGCCATCACCACGCGCGTGGGCAGCTCGAGCGGGCCGAGGCGGAAAGGTTCGAACAGGACTGAAGCCGCGGCGTTCACGGGGGTGCTGCTTGTCATTTGGGTGCGTCTCGATCGGGGTTCGGGAATTGCCCGCGGCAGGGCGCCGAAGGCCGGTGAGCCGCCATGCCGGCGGCAGCCGCCCGGAACGCGGCAGCGCCGGACGGTGGCGTGGGATGCTAGCAGAGCACGGGCAGGCCCGCAGGGGGTGCCCAGCGGGGTGCCGCGCGGCGGCCGGTGCGGTGACCGGTGCGGTGACCGGTGCGGTGACCGGTGCGATGGCCGGTGCGCAGGCGGAGCGTGCCTGAAGCCGGGCTCAGCGGACCAGGTCGATGACCCGCACGCGCAGCTTCGCCTCACGCCCCTCGCGCAGCACGGTGAGCTCGGCGATGTTGCCGATGCCGGCCCGGTCGAGCTCCGCGACGAAGCTCGACAGCGTGGCCACCCGCCGGCCGTTGACTGCGACGATCACGTCGCCGAGCTCGCCGCTGCGCCGGTCGAGCGGCCGCAGCCCGGCCTGCGCCGCCGGCGTGCCGCTGCCGACCTCGCCGACCACCACGCCCGAGATGCCCGCGCGCGCGACCAGGTCCGGGCGCACCGGCGCGATGCCGATGCCGGGCAGCGGCGCGCGCCCCCGCGCGATCAGCGCCGGCACGACGCGGTTCACCAGGTCGGCGGGGATGGCGAAGCCGACGCCCGACGAGGAGCCCGACGCGGAGCGGATCGCAGTGTTGACACCGACCAGCCGGCCGGCGCTGTCGAGCAGCGGGCCGCCGGAGTTGCCGGGGTTGATCGCCGCGTCGGTCTGGATCACGCCGGACACCTCGCGGTACTCGGTGGTCGGCAGTTCCCGGTCGAGCGCGCTCACGAGCCCGCGCGTCAGGGTGCGGGACAGGCCGAAGGGATTGCCGATCGCGTAGACCGTCTGACCGATGCGCAGGTCTTTCGACGTGCCCAGCGGGATCGGCCGCAGGCCGCGCGGCACGTTCTGCAGGCGCACCACCGCGAGGTCGTACTCCGGCGAGCGTCCGACCAGGGTGGCCTCGATCGGCTGGCCCGCGTCGAGCTGCACGAACAGGCGCCGCGCGCCGTCGACCACATGATCGTTGGTCACCACGTGCCCTGCCTCGTCCCATACGAAGCCGCTGCCGGCCGACCGGGCGAGCTCGGCGCGGAAGAACCCGTCGGTCTGGACCACCTCGCTGGTGATGTAGGCGACGGATGGCGCCGCGGTCTCGAAGAGCTCGACCACCCGGCGCTCGGCCTCCGGCAGCGGCCCGCGCGGGACCACGGCCCGGGGCGCGGACGCCGCGGGGCCCGCCGCCCGTGCCGCTGCAGCGCCGGAATCGCGCGGCTGGGCCGCACCCGGGACCGGCAGCAGCGCGAGCACCAGCAGCATCGCGAACGCGAGCAGCAGCGCGAGCGCAGTCGGCAGCAGTACCCGCCAGGGTGCGGCGGGAACTGCGGATCGGGGCATGGGGTCAGGCCTCATCGTCGGGCGTCTCCAGCTCTTCCTTGCCAGCGGAAATGGTACCGAGAAGCGCGGCCAGGCTGAGCAGCGCGGGCGTCGCCCGCTCCGGCGCCCAGACCATCCGGGTGACCGACTGGACCCGGTGGTTGCCCAGCGCCACGAAGCGCACGCCAGCCATCCCGGCGCGCGCCAGCGATGCCGGCACCAGCGCCACCCCCATGCCCGCCGCGACGAAGGCCAGCACCGTGAGCCAGTGCCGCACTTCGTGGCGCTGCTCCGGAGTGAAGCCCGACTCCGCGCACAGCGAGACGATCCGGTCGTGATACTCGGGCGACGCTTCCCGGGCGAACAGCACCAGCGGCTCGCCGGCGAGCGCCGCCAGGTCCGCCCTGCGCCGCTGCGCCTGCGCGTGCCCCTGCGGCAGGCAGCAGACGAAGGGCTCGGTAAGCCAGGTGGCTCCATCGAGGCCAGCCGGCAGCGTCGGCGCGTGGACGAAACCGGCATCCAGCCGCCCTGCGCGCAGCGCCTCCACCTGCTCTCCGGAGTTCAGCTCCCTGAGGGCCAGGTCGATGCCCGGATGGTCGCGGCGGAAGCACGCCAGCAGCTCCGGCAGGCCGCGATAGAGCATCGATGCGACGAAGCCAAGCTGCAGCCGCCCGCTGAGGCCGGCCGCAATGCGGCCGACCAGCGCCCGCGCATCCTCCGCCTGGCCCAGGATGCGGCGGCTCTCGACGAGGAAGGCCGCGCCGGCGGCGGTGAGCCGCACCTGCCGGCTGGTGCGCTCGAACAGGCGCACGCCCAGGTCCTCCTCCAGCCGGCGGATGCTGAAGCTGAGCGGCGGCTGGGAGATCGACAGCCGGCGTGCTGCCCGTCCGAAATGAAGCTCCTCGGCAAGGGCGACGAAGTGGCGCAGGTGGCGAAGTTCCATGGCGCGCGGGAACGGCGGCCGATTGATACACCAGCCGTATCGTTCGAATGAAAAACAGTATTTGACCAGTATCGATGCCGGGAAAACAATCGCGGCATCGCCCACCTGCCCAGGACACTCCCATGCTCGAGCCCCGCCGCCTGCAGCAAGCCGCCGACCACGTGCCCGACAACCTCGGCGCAAACCTGTTCCATGCCGACCCCGGCTTCGACGCCCTGCTGCCGCTGTACCTGCCGGCGGACCTCATGGCGCACCTGCGCCCGCACCTCGAGCGGCTGGGAGCGATGGCGGGCGGCCGCTACGACGAGCTCGCGGCGCTCGCCGACCGCAACCCGCCCACGCTCTCGCACCGCACCCGCACCGGCCGCGACCTGCAGCGCATCGAAAAGCACCCGGCCTTCGTCGAGCTCGAACGCGCGGCCTACTCGGAGTACGGCCTGGCCGCGCTCTCGCATCGCGGCGGCGTGCTCGGCTGGCCCGACCCGATGCCGCCGGCCGCGAAGTACGCGCTCACCTACCTGTTCGTGCAGGCCGAGTTCGGGCTGTGCTGCCCGGTCAGCATGACCGACTCGCTGACCCGCACGCTGCGCAAGTTCGGCGACCCCGAACTGGTGGCGCGTCACCTGCCGGCGCTCACCAGCCTCGATTTCGACGCCCTCGCCCAGGGCGCGATGTTCATGACCGAGCAGGGAGCAGGCTCCGACGTCGGCGCCACCGCCACGCGCGCCTGGCAGGACGCCGACGGACAGTGGCACCTGGAGGGCGACAAGTGGTTCTGCTCGAACCCGGACGCCGGCCTGGCGATGGTGCTGGCGCGTCCCGAGGGCGGGCAGCCGGGCACGAAGGGGCTCACGCTGTTCCTGCTGCCGCGCCTGCTCGAGGACGGCACGCCCAACCACTACCGGATCCTGCGCCTGAAGGACAAGCTGGGAACGCGCTCGATGGCCAGCGGCGAGATCCGCCTGGAAGGCGCGATCGCCCATCCGGTCGGCGACCTGGGCCGCGGCTTCCTGCAGATGACCGACATGATCAACAACTCGCGGCTGTCCAACGGCGTGCGCGCCGCGGGCCTGATGCGCCGCGCGCTGACCGAGTCGCTGTTCATCGCCCGCAACCGGGAAGCCTTCGGCAGGCGCCTGGTGGAGCTGCCCCTGATGCAGCGCCAGCTCGCCAAGATCATGGTGTGGGCCGAGCAGGCGCGCAGCGTGGTCTTCCAGACCGCCGCCGCGCTGCAGCGCGCGGATGCCGGCGACGACGAGGCGCGGCGCCTGCTTCGGATGCTCACCCCGCTGCTGAAGTTCCGCGCCTGCCGCGACGCCCGCAAGGTGACCGGCGATGCGATGGAGGTGCGCGGCGGCTGCGGCTACATCGAGGAATGGAGCGACGCCCGCCTGCTGCGCGACGCGCACCTGGGCTCGATCTGGGAGGGGACGAGCAACATCGTCGCGCTCGACGTGATCCGTTCGATCCGCCGCGAGGACAGCCTTTCGGCCCTGGAGCGGCACATGGACCGCCAGCTGCAGGAGGCCGCCCTGCCCGCTGCGCTGGACGCCTGCTTCCGCCGCGCCCGCGAGCGCGTGTCTGCGCTGGCTGCCGCAGCCACCGCCCGCGAGAACGAGAGCCTGGCGCGGCAGGCCGCCTCGGCGCTGTACCACCTGTTCTCGGCGACCACCATGGCCAGTGAAGCCCGCCGCGCGGACGGCGCCGGCCGGCGCCTGCTGCTCGCGCAGCTGGTGCTGCGCCACCGCGTGCTGCCGCGCGATCCGCTGGCGGCCGTGGACGACTCCGCCGACTGGCTGCCGAAGCTGCTGTCGGAGGCGCCGATGGCATTCGGCCAGGTGCCGGTGCTGCTCGGCGCCAGCGACGCCGAAGCCTAGGGACCGGTCCTAGCCTGCGTCGCGCCGGGCCCTGTTCGCCGCGGCCGCCGCGAGCGCCACCGCCGCTCCGAGGGCAGCACCGATCAGGTCGGTGAAGCCCTCGGGCACGAAGAGCAGCAGCCCCGCCACGCCGAAGCCCACCCTCATCCACATCGCCAGCCTCCCGAGCCGCCAGAGATAGCCCTCGAAGGCCGCGGCGAGCAGGATCACCGCCAGGATCGCGGTCAGCGCCGACTGGGCCACCAGCATCGGCGATCCCTTGAGGATCAGCGCAGGCTGCAGCACGAAGAGCACCGGCAGCAGCAGCAGCAGGCTGCCCACCCGCAGTGCCTTGAAGCCCACCGCCATGCCGTCGGCCTTGGCGATCGAGGCGGCGGCGATCGCCGCCAGCGCCACCGGCGGCGTGATGAAGGAAACCATTCCCCAGTAGAAGATGTACAGGTGCGCAGCCATCGGGTCGATGCCGACCTGGATCAGCGCCGGCGCCAGAACGATCGCCAGGAAGATGTAGCAGGCTGAGGCGATCATGCCCATGCCCAGCACGAAGCTGGTCAACGCCCCGGCTGCGAGCAGCAGCGCCAGGTTGCCGCCCGCGTACTGCACCAGCTCGCGCGAGAAGGAATTGGCCACGCCGGTGACCGACATGGCGCCTACGATCAGGCCGATGCCGGCGATCAGGCACACCAGCTGCGCCACCGCCTGCCCCACGTCGACCACCAGCCGCGCGAAGGCGCGGGCCCCGAAGCCGGTCGTCCTGCCGCGCAGCACCGCGACGGCCAGCAGGAACAGCGTCACCCAGAACGGCGCCTCGCCCTCCACCCTCCAGACCAGCAGCAGTGCGGTCAGCCCTGCCAGCGCCAGCAGGTAGTACCAGCCGCCGGCAAGCGTGGGCAGCAGGCGGGGCACCTCGCCCGCCGGCATGCCGCGCAGCCCGTTGCGCGCTGCGTAGAGGTCCGCCTGCAGCATCAGCGCCAGGTAGAAGAGGATGGCGGGCAGGAAGGCGGCGGTGACCACCTCCGCATAGGGCACGTTCAGGAAGCTCGCCATGATGAAGGCCGCCGCGCCCATCACCGGCGGCATCAGGCAGCCGCCGGTGGATGCGCAGGCCTCGATCGCGCCGGCATAGGTGGAGTCGTAGCCGCTGCGCTTCATCGTCGGGATGGTCATCGTCCCGGTGGTGAGCACGTTGGACGTCGGGCTGCCCGACAGCATCCCGAAGAGGCCGGACGAGACGATCGCCACCTTGGCAGGGCCTCCCCGGGCCCGCCCCATCAGCGACGACGCGAAATCCATGAAGAAGCCGCTGCCGCCGGTGTTGGCCAGTACCACCCCGAACACGATGAAGCCGATCAGCGTGTCCGACACCACCTGCATCGGGATGCCGATGATGCTCTCCATCCCGTAGACGTGCTCGCGCACCGTCTGGCCCAGGTCGAGCTGCACGCCCCAGAGGAAACCCGGCATGTGGCCCGCGTAGAGCGGATAGCAGGCGAAGATCAGGCAGAACACCAGCAGGATGGTCTCGCCGGTGCGGCGCACGGCCTCGAGCGCCAGCAGCACGTAGAGCCCCGCCACCACCGAGGCCTCGATCGGCGCATCCTGGTTCCAGCCGCGGTCGATGATGAATTGCGCGCGGCTCGCCATCCAGAGCGATGCGCCGAGCACCAGCGCCGCCAGGATCCAGTCGAACCAGCGCACGCGCAGCTGCCCCTTGCGCGCCGGGAAGGCCAGGAAGCCCACCGCGACGAAGATCCCGATCATCAGGTAGTAGTACCCGGTGCTCACCGGCCTGAAGCCGCCGAGACCGAGGTTGAACATCTGGTTGACCGAGATCAGCAGGCCGACGCTGGTCAGCACGAAGGCGGCCCAGAAGGCCGACCCCTCGAGCCGCGCGGAGCGCGCCTCGGGATCCTCGACCCGGGGCCCTTCGGCCGGTGCTGCAGCTGGAGTCGCCATCGGTAAGACCGTTCAGGAAAGTCGGGCGCATGGGCGCGCGCAGGAACCGGCCATGCCGGCCCTGGTCCCTGCGCGCGCCCGCTGAGGATCAGAGGCTGGCGAGCACGCCCGCGCGGCGGGCCTCCCAGATCTTCTGCAGGCCGGGAAGGTCGGCGGCGCGCGCCGCGGGGTCGTTGACCATCATGTCCTTCCAGGCCTTCTGCAGGGCCGCATGCCGCTTGAGCGCCGCCTCCTGCCAGGCCTGGTGCTCCTGCTTCCAGATCCCGGCCTCCTTCAGGTAGCGGATGGCGCCCGGGTGGAAGGCCGCGTCCATCGGCGGCGTGCCCGCCTTGGCGACCTGCCAGCGCGGCATGATGGGGTTCGCGTCCTTGTAGAGGTCGTAGGTTTCGGCGACTGCCTTGGTCATCGCGTACACCTCGTCGTCCTTCGCCTTGGCCGGCACCGTGATCATCGGGTAGCGGTAACCCATCATCCAGACCGGCTTGTCCGCCGAAAGGCCGGCGCCGATGCTCTCCTGGAAGGGCTCGACGAAGGGCACCGCCTTCTTGGCGCGCGCCCATCCCTCCTTGTTGGCGGGATCCAGCGCGACCCAGCCGATGCCGTGCGGGCTGGCCTCGAGCTCGCGCAGGCCCGCGGCGTTCGGCGCCACGCCGGCACAGTCGGCCTTGCCCTCGACCATCGCCTTCATCGTTGCGCCGTAGCTCGGGAACTCGACCAGCTCCACGTCCTTCCAGGTAAGGCCGGCAAAGGCGAGGATGGGCTCGACCTTGATGTTCACGGAGCTGTTCGCGCGCGCGATCGCGAAGCGCTTGCCCTTGAGGTCCTTGGGCTCCTTGATGCCGCTGACCTTGGTCGCGACGACGGAGAAGGCGTTCAAGCGCCCCAGCAGGGTGCGCAGGTCCTGCGGGCCCCAATCCGGCGAGCAGTACTCGTAGAGGCCCTCGACCGCGAAGTAGAGCTCGTTGGCGAGCCAGGCGTGCGACGCGCGCCCGTCGGTCACGGGGCGGACCCGTCCGATCGCCGTGCCCGAAGGCTGCAGCCGCACGCGGGAGCCGTACTTCTTGCCGAAGGCGTCGGCGATCGCAGAGGCTTCGACGTAGCCGGTGGAGCCGACGTCGTAGGTGCTCCAGATCATCGTGGACGGCAGTCCCTTCGGTGCCTCCTGCGCGACCGCCGGACTCACGCCGACCCGGCCCAGCACGCCGGATGCCACCAGTCCGCCAGCGCCCTGGAGATAGTTCCTGCGGGTGATTCGAATGCTCATCTCGTCTCCTCGTTCGATACCCGCGATGGCTCGCGGTTGTTCTCTGAAAATCAGCGCGCACGCCGGGCGAAAGCCATCGCCACGAGCAGCGCGGGAACCGACAGCGCAAGCGCCGCCATGGTCATCTGCAGCGGGGAAAGCGGCATCAGCCCGCCCCCCGGCGCGATGAAGAGCAATCCGCCCACGACCAGCGCCGCGCGCACCGGCCACTCGAGCGCCCCGCAGCGCCGCAGGTCGCCAACCCCGGGCTGGTATCCCTGTAGCCCCGCGCACACCAGCGCCACGCCGATCAGCGCGGTCACGAAGTGCACCGCGAAGTCGGCCATCCCTCCCTGCAGCACCAGCGCAGGGTTCATCAGGAAGAAGAAGGGAACGAAGTAGATGATGCTGCCGATCTTCATCGCCTCCATGCCGGTCTCGATCGGCGAGGCCTTGGCGAGCGAAGCCGCTGCGAAGGCGGCAAGCGCGACCGGCGGCGTGATGAAGGACACCATTCCCCAGTACATGATGAACATGTGCACCGCGAGCGGATCCAGCCCGACGTTGATCAGGCTGGGCGCCAGCAGCACCGCCAGGAAGATGTAGCAGGCGGTGATGGTCATCCCCATGCCGAGGATGAAGCTGGTGACCGCGCCCATCAGCATCAGCAGCAGCGGCGAGTTGCCCGCGAGGAACAGCAGTTCGGTGGTGAGCGTGCCGGTCAGGCCGGTGAGCGAGAAGGCCCCGACCAGCAGGCCGACGCCGGCGAGGATGGCGACGAGCTCGACGAAGACCCTGCCATTGCCCTCGATGAAGACGAGCACGTCCTTCCAGCCCCAGCGCTGCATCGAGAAGACCTGGTTGAGCGCCAGCAGCAGCGCGGTGGCGATCCAGGGCGCCCAGTTCTCGCGCTTCATCACCAGCAGCAGCACCACCAGCAGGATGATCACGAAGATGAAATACCAGCCCTCGCGGAACACCTCCCGCATCCTCGGCAGCTCCTCGCGCGGCAGCCCCACCATCGCGTTGCGTCCGGCATTGCAGTCGATCTGCATGAAGAGCGCGAAGTAGTAGAGCAGCGCCGGCACCGCGGCGGCCAGGGCGACCTCCGAGTACGGGATGTTCAGGAATTCGGCCATCACGAAGGCGGTGGCGCCCATCACCGGCGGCGCCAGCACCGCGCCGGTGGAGGCGCAGGCTTCGACCGCACCTGCGGTGGACGCCTTCATTCCGCTGCGCTTCATCGCGGGAATGGTCATCGCGCCGGTGGTCAGCACGTTCGAGATCACGCTGCCGCTCATCGAGCCGAGCAGCCCGGACGAGAAGATCGAGACCTTGGCTGCGCCGCCGCGGTACTGGCCGCACAGCGCGAACGCGAAGCTGATGAAGAAGGTGCCCGCGCCGGTGTACTGGAGCGCGGTGCCGAACACCAGGAAGCCGATGACCAACTCGGCGAAGGCGCGCATCGGGATGCCGAGCACGCTCTCGCGGGAGAACAGGTGGAAGGAGGCCGCATCCAGCAGGGTCACCGAAGGCGCGGTCAGCGGCGCCGGCATGTAGCCGGAGAACAGCGGGAAGAACGAGAACACCGCCATGATCGCCAGCAGCACCCAGCCGCCGGCGCGGCGCAGCGCCTCGAGCACCAGCGCCCACAGCGCCACCGCGGACCAGATCGCCCACGCGGGGGCGACGCTGGTGGCGCTGTACTCCCAGCCATTGGCCGCAGCATCCCGCGCGGTCAGGATCATTCCCACCGACAGCGCCGTGGAGCCCGCGAACAGCAGCACGTCGTAGAACGGCACCCGATCGACGTGGAGCCCCGGCTTGAGCGGATAGACGACGAAGGCCAGCGGCAGCAGCAGCGCGATGATCGCCCAGAAGTACTCGGTGTCCAGCAGCGTCACGTCCGCGAAGAAGCGCAGGGTGAACTGCTGGTTGAAGCACAGGTACATCGATGCGGCGGTCCAGACCAGCAGCAGCAGACGCCACCCACCGGACAGGCGCCGGGTGCGGGCGAGCCCCGAACCCTGGTCCGCTTCAGCGGAAGCTTCGGACAATTGGACCTCTCGTAAGCTGCGGGGGAATCACTCGAAGACCACCTCCGGACGGGCCTTCCGCAGCACACCCTCGCGTTGCAGGTAGGGGGCGCCCGAGCGATACGGCGCATCGCTCCGGCGTCCCCGCGATCAGCCGATGCTGACGCATGGCCCCTGCACCGGCAACACTCGCTAACCCTGCCCCGCCCAGGGGCATCAGGCCAGTTCGGCGCTGCGCTCCTTCATGGCGCGCTCGAAGGCATCGAGGCGAACCGAGAAGTTGCCCAGCGTGTCCACCGGGGTGATCGCCACGCCGACTGGCGTCGGCAGCGACTCGTAGAAGTGGCAGGCCACGCGGTGGCCCGGACCGGCATCGCGCAGCACCGGCTCCTCGGTGCGGCATCGCTCCTGAGCGTGCGGACAGCGCGTGTTGAAGCGGCAGCCGGGCGGCGGCTTCATCGCGCTCGGCACGTCTCCGGTCAGGATCATCCGCTGCCGCTCCGCATGCGGATCCGGACGCGGGATCGCCGACAGCAGCGCCTGCGTGTAGGGGTGCAGAGGCTTGGCGTACAGCGTCTTCTTGTCGGCGATCTCGACCAGCTTGCCCAGGTACATCACCGCCACCCGGTCGCTGATGTGCTTGACCACGGCCAGGTCGTGCGCGATGAACAGGTAGGACAGGCCGAAGCGCTGCTGCAGGTTCTGCAGGAGGTTGACGACCTGCGCCTGGATCGACACGTCGAGCGCGGACACCGGTTCGTCGCAGACGATCAGCTCCGGGTTCACGGTGAGCGCCCGCGCAATGCCGATTCGCTGGCGCTGGGCGCCGGAGAACTGGTGCGGGTAGCGCCGCGCGAACTCGGGCGGCAGGCCGACCACCTGCAGCAGTTCGCGCACCCGCTCCTCGCGCTCGGCTGGCGTGCCGATCCCGTGCACCTGCATCGGCTCGAGCAGGATGTCCTGGATCGTCATCCGCGGATTCAGCGAGGCGTACGGGTCCTGGAAGATGATCTGCAGGTGACGGCGCATCTTGCGCATCTCGTCGGCGCTCAGGTTGGCGATCTCCTGCCCCTGGAACCGCACCGAGCCATCGGTGGGCTCCATCAGCTTGAGGATCAGCCGTCCCGTGGTGGACTTGCCGCAGCCGGACTCCCCGACCAGCGCCAGGGTTTCGCCGCGCGCGATGTCGAAGCTGACGTCGTCCACCGCCCTCACCTGCCCGACGGTCTTGCTGAAGACCACGCCGCGCCTGATCGGGAAGTGCTTGACCAGCCCCCGCACGCTCAGCAGCTGTTCGGTCGTCATGCGGCCACCCTCCTCTCGATCGCCTCGGAGGCGATGGTCTCGACGGGCGCCCTCCAGCAGGCCACCTCGTGGCCCGCGCCGAGCTCGCGCAGCGGCGGCGCTTCGGCCTGGCAGCGGCTGTCGGCAAACGGACAGCGCGGCGCGAAACGGCAGCCGGCCGGCTGGTTCGCGGGGCTGGGCACCATGCCCTCGATCGTCGCCAGGCGCTCGCGCTCGACGTCCAGCCTCGGGATGGAGCCCAGCAGGCCGATGGTGTAGGGGTGCTGGGGATCGTCGAACAGCGCATGGACCGGCGCCTTCTCGACCACCTTGCCCGCGTACATCACCACCACCTCGTCGACCAGCTCGGCGATCACGCCGAGGTCGTGGG
>JBKHVS010000046.1:0-20782 GCA_046569945.1 Gammaproteobacteria bacterium
GACCCCCTGCGAGCAGGCGACCGCATTGCAGCCGAGGCGCCCCGCGAGCGTGCGCAAGGCCTCCGGGGCGGCGCCCGCCGCTTCGGGCAGCGCCACCAGGTGGAGCGGAATGCCGCCGCCCTCGGGCAGCAGCCGCTGCAGGATGCCTGCGTAGACCTCGGGGGTGTCGCGCAGCCCGATCTGCGGCTTGGCGTTGACCTCGCAGACCACCGCGCTGGTCTCGTGCCAGGGCCTGCGCACGTCGTCGATGATCAGGTCGACGCCGGCGATGTCCAGGCCGATGGCCCGCGCCACCTGCAGCGCGAGCTCGATGTTGTCGGGGTGGACCGCACCGGGGGCGACCACCCAGTGCTCGCCCCCGGCGGAGATGTTGGCCTTCCTCCTGAGGCGCACGTAGCGCCCGGGCGCCGGCACGCTCGCTGCGTCCAGCCCCTGCTCCTCGAGCAGCTCCAGCGCCTCCCGGTCGAGCGACAGACGCATCCTGCCCTCCCGCCGCAGGGCCCGCTGGTGCGACTCGGTGGCCTGGACCCTCGCCAGCAGCTCGGCCACGTCCGCACGTCCGTCGCCGGTCACCCCGCCCGCCCGGCGCTGCATGATCTTGACCACCTCGCCGTCGACCACGGTGAAGCGGAAATCGTCGCCCTCGACGTGGCCCTCGACCAGGATCCGCCGCGACATCCGGGACGCCTCGCGCCAGGCGCTGCGCACCACCGCGTCGCGCTGCAGCCCTGCGAACACGCCGCGCCCGCCGTCCAGGTCCGCGGGCTTGACGACCACCGGATAGCCCAGCGACGCCGCCGCCGCGACGGCCTCCTCCTCGGAGGCGACCAGGCGGTGCCGAGGCGCCGGCAGGCCGTGCCGGGCCAGCACCGTCGCAGTGCTGGCCTTGTCCTGCGCGATCCCGGCGGCGATCAGCCGGGTCTCGTCGGTGACCGAGCTGTTCAGCCGCCGGCTGCGGCGCCCCAGGCCGATCGCATGGATGCCCGGCGCCAGCTCGCCCACCTGCATGCCGAGGCGGTGCGCCGCGGCCAGGAAGTGGATCGAATTGACCCCGCGCACCGCGGCCGGCTTCAGCTGCGTCCTGAGCCGCGACAGCGAGGCCTGGAGCGAGGCCGCCGAGGCGGCGCCCGCCAGCAGCGAGTTGACCGCGCCGATCACCCAGCCAAGGGCGGCCATCGCGGCGCGCGCGTCGGCGCAAGGCAGCGCCAGCAGCATCCGGGCGCCCCCGTCCGGTCCGCCGGGCGCAAGCTCGGCGATGTGGCACGGGCCGAACACCGGAACGTCGGCCTCGCGCTGCACTGCGGCCTGCCAGTGGTGCACCCGCGCGAGCAGCGCCCTGCGAACGTCCGCGGCAGGGTCGGCGTCGCCGGCCTCTTCCAGCGGCGTGGCGACCAGTTCGAGCATCGCGCGGTCAAGCGGGTCGAAGGGTCCGCGCAGGCCGGCCGCCACCGACACAAGCACCGGCAGCGCGGGTTGCCACAGGCCCCAGGCCATGCCCCGCAGCCTCCCCATCCGCCGCTCCAGCGTCAGCGCCGGCTGCGCCGCGGCCACGGGCGATCCGGTCTGCGCCATCTCAGCGGCTCCGCTGCCCGAGGAGGGCATCGAGCACCGTCGCGAGTTCGACCTCCTGCGCCGCGCCGCGCAGGCCGGCGAGCCGGCGGTAGATCTCGGCCGCAGCGGCGTGGAAGCCCTCCGGCAGCCCGAGCCCGCCCAGCGCGTCCGCCGCCTCGTCCATCTCGCCGGCGAAGCGCCAGGCCTTCGACGCGCGCCGCACGCTCTCGTCGAGGCCGTCCAGGTAGGAGGCGGTCGCCGGCCGGCTCGCGAAGAGCCGCTCGAGCTCCGGGCGCACGCCCTCACCCTCCGCCGCCGCAAGCGTCGCGAACAGCAGCGCGAGCGACCCCTTGTGCATAGCCGAATGGCACAGCTTGATCGCCGAAGCCCGGCCCGGCTCCGCGCCGACCAGTTCGAGGATCAGCCGGTCCGCAGGAAAGCATGAGGCGACCGCGGCGGCCGACGGCCCGGCCAGGTACAGGCGCGTGTCCCGTCCTCGCAGCGGCGGGGGCCCCACGACGGCGGCATCGACGAACTCGGCTCCACCGGCCGCGACGATGCCGGCGATCTCCAGCGCATGCCGGGGAGAGATCGCGTTCGCATCGACGTAGATGCCGCGATAGCCCTCTGCGGCGACCGCGCGCGCGAGTTCGAGCGCGGCATGCGGCGGACAGATGGAGACGACGACCCCGGCCCGCTCGCAGAGCGCTGCCAGCGTGCCGCAGTCGGCCAGGCCGGCGGCCCGCGCCCGGTCCGCGGTCTGCGCGCTGCGCCCGTCCGAGGCCCAGAGCGCCCGGCGTCCGGTCGCGCGCGCGAGCGCAGCGAGGGCTGCGCCCATCTCGCCGGGGTGGAGGAAGCCCACGGCAGGCGCGCCGGCGCCGGCCATGCCGGGGTTGTCGGGCATGTCTGGGAGGAGGAGGGCGGAGGGCGCGGCTGGGCGCCCCCGGTTCATGCGTGGCGCTCTACTTCGACTCTGCCGGCCGGCCGAAATCGACCTTGGGCGCCGAGGAGATCTCGCGCTCGTTCTCGACCGAGAACTGCGGCTTGGGGTCGTAGCCGAAGACCATCGCCGTGAGGTTCACGGGGAACTGGCGGACCAGCACGTTGTACCCCTGCACCGACTCGATGTAGCGCTTGCGGGCCACCGCGATGCGGTTCTCGGTTCCCTCGAGCTGCGCCTGCAGGTCGCGGAAGTTGGCGTCCGACTTGAGCTGCGGGTAGTTCTCCGCCACCACCAGCAGCCGGGACAGCGCACTGCCGACCTCCTGCTGCGCCTGCTCGAACTTCTTCAGCGATTCGGGGTCGCCGGGATTGACCTGGACCTGCCCGACCCGCGAGCGCGCCTCGGTCACCCGCGTGAACACCTCCTTCTCCTGCTCGGCGAAGCCCTTGACCGTGTTGACCAGGTTCGGGATCAGGTCGGCGCGCCGCTGGTACTGGTTGAGAACCTCCGACCAGGCGGACTTGGTGCCCTCGTCGGAGGCCTGGATGTCGTTGTAACCGCAGCCGGAAAGCCCGGCCGCCAGCAGCGCGGCCAGGAGGATGCGATTGAGCCAGCGAGTGGACATGCGTGAGTGCTCCATGAAGATTCGGTCCGGCGCGCCACCCCCGCGGAAGGGGGCGCGGCGCTCAGCCGGCGGTTCCCGCCGCCTTCAGGCGACCCGCGAACTGCTTGCGGAACTTCGCCACCTTGGGGCCGACCACGACCATGCAATAGCCCTGGTGCGGATTGCGCTCATAGTATCGCCGATGGTAGGGCTCGGCCGGATGCCAGGCCGACAGCGGCACCACCTCGGTGACGATGGGGCTTCCGAACACGTTCTCCTGGCCGAGCGCTGCGATGAAGGCCTCGGCCTCCTCGCGCTGGGCATCGTCCAGGGTCATCACGGTCGACCGGTACTGCGTCCCGACGTCGGCCCCCTGCCGGTTCAGGGTGGTGGGATCGTGGATCGAGAAGAAGACCTGCAGCAGGTCGCGGTACGCGATGCGATCGGCATCGTATTCGATGCGCACCACCTCCGCGTGCCCGGTGCCGCCACCGCACACCTGCTCGTAGGTCGGCGACGGAACGTGCCCGCCCGCGTGGCCGGACTCCACCGCAAGCACGCCGTCGAGGTCCAGGTACACCGCCTCCAGGCACCAGAAGCACCCGCCGCCCAGCACCGCCGTCCTTCGATCCATACGAGTCTCCCCTTGCCGCGCGCTGCCCCGGGCCGGGGCGGCGAGACCTTCGATTATCGCCCGTCGTCCGGCGCCCGCGCATCCCCGGCGCCGCCGGCTGCGCCGGCCTCGGCGAGCAGCCAGTCCCGCAGGCGCTCGAGCGCCGGGTTTCCCGCCTTGCGTTCGGGCAATACCAGGTGGTATGCGCGCCCCTCCTCGAGCGGCCGGTCGCAGGGCACCACGAGCTCGCCGCGGGCGAGTTCCGCCTCGACCAGCATCCTCGGCACCAGCGCAATCCCCATGCCGCGCGCCGCGGCCACCGCCAGCATCGAGAAGAGGTCGAAGCGCGGCCCGTCCAGGTCGCGCACCCCTTCGACGCCCTGGGCCTCGAACCACCGCCGCCAGGCATAGGGGCGGGTCGACTGCTGCAGCAGCGGCAGCGCCCCGATGCGCGCCGGCGAGAGCCTTCTCCGCGGGCCCGCGAGCGCCGGCGCGCAGACCGGGACGACGCGCTCCGGCATCAGCGGGATGGCGATCGTCCCCGGCCAATTGGCGATGTCGGCGGGCGTGCCGGCGTAGATCGCCGCGTCGAAGTCGGAATCGGAGAACAGGAAGGGCCGCGTGCTGGTTTCGAGGTTGACCACGATCTCGGGATGCGCGGCGCCGAAGTCGGCAAGCCGCGGCACGAGCCAGCGGGCCGCGAAGGTGGGCACCACAGCGAGCTCGATCGATCCGGACGCCCCGCCGCGCCCGATCACCGCGAGCGTGTCGCGCTCGATCGCATCCAGCCTGCGCGCGACCAGCCTGCCGTAGCCGATTCCGGCATCGGTGAGCGAAATCCCGTGGCGCGAGCGCCGGAACAGCTTGACGCCGAGGAAACGCTCGAGCCCGGTCACCTGGCGATGGACCGCGCTCTGCGTGAGCGAGAGCTCGCCGGCCGCCCTGGTGAAGCTCTCGTGCCGCATCGCGGCCTCGAAGCAGGCCAGCGCCTGCGTGCTGGGAAGCTTCCTGCGCATGCCCTCTCCTGGGTTCGCCTGCACCGGCGCCCGCCGCCGGCGCGCCTCCAGTCTTGAGTTTATTGCATGACTGGATTCCCAATCGTCGTTTGTCCCGGCGCGCGGCCCGGCGTTAACATCGACCGCATCACGAACCAGGAGACAACGATGACCGCTCGAGCCCCGCACGCCCCCGCCAAGGCCTCTTTCAACTGGGAAGACCCTCTGCTGCTCGACGCGCAGCTGACCGAGGACGAGCGGATGGTGCGCGAGGCCGCGGCCGCCTACTGCCAGGGCCGCCTGGCGCCGCGCGTGCTCGAGGCCTTCCGCCACGAGAAGACCGACCCGGCGATCTTCCGCGAGATGGGCGAGCTCGGCCTGCTCGGGCCGACCATCCCCGCCGAGTACGGCGGCCCGGGGCTGAACTACGTCAGCTACGGCCTCATCGCGCGCGAGGTCGAGCGCATCGACTCCGGCTACCGCTCGATGATGAGCGTGCAGAGCTCGCTGGTGATGGTGCCGATCTTCGAGTTCGGCACCGAGGACCAGAAGCGCAAGTACCTGCCGAAGCTGGCCACTGGAGAGTGGATCGGCTGCTTCGGCCTGACCGAGCCGAACCACGGCTCCGACCCGGGCTCCATGGAGACCCGCGCGAAGAAGGTGTCCGGCGGCTACGAGCTCACCGGCAGCAAGATGTGGATCAGCAACTCGCCGATCGCGACGGTCTTCGTCGTGTGGGCAAAGTGCGTCGGCGGCGACCACGACGGCCGCATCAAGGGCTTCATCCTGGAGAAGGGAATGAAGGGCCTGTCGGCCCCGGCGATCCACGGCAAGGTGGGCCTGCGCGCATCGATCACCGGCGAGGTGGTCATGGACCAGGTGTTCGTCTCCGACGAGCAGCTGATGCCCGGCGTCGAGGGCCTCAAGGGCCCCTTCACCTGCCTGAACTCGGCGCGCTACGGCATCGCCTGGGGCGCGCTCGGCGCCGCCGAGGACTGCTGGCACCGCGCACGCCAGTACGTGCTCGACCGCAAGCAGTTCGGGCGCCCCCTGGCCGCCAACCAGCTGATCCAGAAGAAGCTGGCCGACATGCAGACCGAGATCACCCTCGGCCTGCAGGGCTGCCTGCGGCTGGGCCGGATGAAGGACGAGGGCACCGCGGCGGTGGAGATCACCTCGATCATGAAGCGCAATTCCTGCGGCAAGTCGCTGGACATCGCCCGCACCGCGCGCGACATGATGGGCGGCAACGGGATCTCGGACGAGTTCGGCGTGGCGCGCCACCTGGTCAACCTCGAGGTGGTCAACACCTACGAAGGCACCCACGACATCCATGCGCTGATCCTGGGACGCGCGCAGACCGGCATCCAAGCCTTCTCCTGAGCGGGCGGCGCGGCTCGCCGTCCTACAGGAGCGCCAGCGACTCCCGGACGGCCCGCCGCGCCATCAGGTGCTGCGCCCATGCCCAGGGCAGCAGCGCAGCCACCACCAGGCCTGCCGCCAGCGCGATCGCGGCCTCTGGCGCGCCGGTGATGTCCACCGCCAGGCCGGCCAGGCTCGGCCCCAGCATCGACCCCGCGCCGGAACCCGTCGCGAAGAAGGCGAAGGCCATCGCGCGCTGCGCCGGCGGCGCGGACAGCGCCAGCCGGGCGCCCATCACGCCGGGCGTGAAGCCCATTGCGACGCCGGCAAGCAGGAAGAGCGGCATGGCTCCGCCGGTCGCCAGCGCGAGTGCGATCGCCGCGCCCGCCCCCAGGCAGCCGATCGCCAGCACCAGCGACGGTCGCCCGAGCCGGTCGGCCAGCCAGCCGCCCCAGGGCTGCATCAGCACCAGCGCCCAGCCCGAGAGACTCACTGCGAAGCCGGCGGCCTCCAGCGAGCGCCCGGTGCTGCCGAGCCAGGTGGGCGCGAACGCGATGAAGGCAGTGAAGCCGATGTTGAGCACCATCCAGGAGAGCGAGATCGCCACTGCGGGGCCCAGTCCGGCCAGCCGCTCTGCCGCAGGCCCCCGCGCCGCGGACGCAGCGGAGGCCGGAGACGCCGCGGAGGCCGGAGACGCAGCGGAGGCCGGAGAGGCCGCGGAGGCCTGAGACGCCGCGGACGCCGCGGACGCCGCGGACGCCGCCGAAGCGGACGGCACTCCGGGAGCCGCCTGGCGTTCCGCACCGGCAAACACGCGCCCGAGCCGCCAGGCCGCCAGCAGCGCGAAGATGGCGTACGCCGCGGACACGCCCACCGCCACCCGCCAGCCGCCGGCCTGCGCCACCCCGCCCAGCACCGCGAGCGCCAGCGCGATGCCCAGCGGCCAGGCGCCCAGCACCGTGCCGGTGGCGGTGGACATCCGGTTGCCCGCGAACCGGTCGGTGGCCATCTTCAGGACGACGATCTGCACCAGCGCCGCACCGGTGCCGGCCACCAGGCGCGCGGCGAAGATCGAGACGAAGCCGGGCGCCAGCGCAGTGAGCGCGCCGCCGGCCACCGTCAGCGCCAGCGAGGCCAGCAGCACCGGCCGCTCGCCGAAGCGCTGGATGACCACCCCGCCCGGAATCGACAGCAGCACCGCCGGCAGCACGTAGGCGCCGATCAGCGAGCCGGCCTCGGTGTAGGAGAGCCCGAGTTCCGCCACCAGCAGCGGCGCCACCACCGCCAGCGCATGGAACTGGAAACCGGCCACCATCCGCACCGCCACCAGCGCGGCGAGGGTGCCCAGGGCTGCGCGGTCCCAGGCCACGGACGGCGCCCGCGTCAGGCGTAACGGCGCGAGATCGACTCCGCCACGCACACCGGCCGGTCGCTGCCCTTGCGCTCGACCGTGTACTGCCAGACCATCTGCGCCCCGTTGTCGGGGAGCTCCTCGACCGAGAGCAGGCGGATGCGGGCACGCAGCTCGCTGTCGACCGGCACCGGCGCGGTGAAGCGCACGCGGTTCAGGCCGTAGTTCACGCCCATGCGCACGTTCTTCAGTTCGATGCTGCGCTCCATGAACATCGGCAGCATCGACAGCGTGAGGTAGCCATGCGCGATCGTGGTCCCGAAGGGGCCGAGCGCAGCGCGCTCCGGATCGCAGTGGATCCACTGGAAGTCGCCGGTGGCCTCGGCGAAGCGGTCGATGCGCTGCTGGGTGACCTGTTCCCAGTCGCTGACGGCCACTTCCTCGCCGACCAGCGCCTTGAGCTCCGCCATCGATTCGAAGGTCTTCTTCATTCTTCCCCCTTGGAACCCTCGAGGGTTCTCAGTTCTTGGTGCCGAAGATCCGGTCCCCGGCATCGCCGAGGCCGGGAACGATGTACGAGTCGGCGTCGAGGTGGCTGTCGAGCGCCGCGACGTAGACCCGCACCGCAGGATGCTCCCGCTGGAAGACCTCGACCCCTTCGGGTGCGGCCACCAGCGCGAGGTAGCGGATGTGATCGGGAGGCACGCCGCGCTCGACGAGCGCGCGCACCGCATGCGCCGCCGAGTAGCCCGTGGCGAGCATGGGGTCGCAGACGATGAACATGCGCCCCTCCACCTCGGGCAGGCGGACGTAGTACTCGACCGGGCGGGCGTCGTCGCCCCGGTACAGGCCGATGTGTCCCTGCCGGGCCGACGGGATCAGGTCCATCAGTCCCTCGGCCATGCCCAGCCCGGCGCGCAGCACCGGCACCACGGCCACCTTCTTGCCGGCGATCACCGGCGCGTCCATCCCGGTGAGCGGCGTCTCGATGCGCTCGGTGGTCAGCGGCAGGTCGCGGGTGATCTCGTAGCCCATCAGCAGCGTGAGCTCGCGCAGCAGGTCGCGGAAGGTGCGCGTCGAGGTTCGCCGGTCCCGCATGTGCGTCAGCTTGTGCTGGATCATCGGGTGATCCAGGATGAACAGGTTGGGGAAGCGGGGATCCTGGCGCATGGCGTTCGCGGGCATGGGGCCGCTCGCGCGGCCGGGGGACAATCGCGCTAGTGTAGCGGCAGGCGCGCATGCGGTCGTCCCGCTGCGCGCCCCTGCGCCCGTCCCGGGCCGCGCCTGCGGACGGGGTTCCGCTTCGACGACCTTCCTCGCCGCTGCCGCGCGCGGCGCCAACGACATGAACGACAGAACGAGCTTCGACACCTTCCAGGAAGACGCATCCGCCCTGCACCGCGCACCTGCCGCGCGCGCGACGGCGCGCAGGCGCTCCGCCCTCGGCGCCCTGCTCGCCGTCGCGGCGCTGGCCCTGGCCGCCCCCGCCGCAGCGGCGCAGGACTGGCCTCAACGGCCGGTGAAGATCGTCATTCCCTACGGCGCAGGCTCCTCGCCCGACGTCTTCGCGCGCCTGCTGGCCGAGCGGCTGACGCCGCGCCTTGGACAGACGGTGCTGGTCGAGAACCGCGCCGGCGCGGGCGGCAACCTGGGCACCGGAGCGGTCGCCCGGGCCGCGCCCGACGGGTACACCTTCCTGGTCAGCACCAATGGCCCGCTGGTCAACAACGTCGCGCTCAATCCGAAGCTCGGCTACGACCCCTTCCGGCAGCTGGCCCCGGTCGTGATGGGCGGGTCGCAGGCCAGCGTGTGCGCGGTCCGCGCCGACTCCGGCATCCGCACGATGCGCGAACTGGTGGCCGCGATGCGCCGCGAACCCGGCAGGTTCAACTTCTCGTCGGTGGGCGTGGGCAGCCTGTCCCACCTCGGCGTCGAGCTGCTCAAGGTGCGCACCGGCACCTTCGCGGTCCACATCCCCTACCCGTCCTCGCCGGCCGCGATGACCTCGGTCCTGCAGGGCGACGTCCACTTCGCCTGCGTGCCGGCAGTGGCTGTGATGCCGCAGGTCAAGGCTGGCCGGCTCAACGCGCTGGCAGTCTCCACCGCCGAGCGCAGCCCGCTGATCCCCGGGGTGCCCACGATGAGGGAATCCGGCATCCCGGATGCGGAGAACGAGGCCTGGATGGCGGTGATGGCGCCGGCCGGCACGCCCGGCGAGATCGTCGCGCGCATGAACCGCGAGATCAACGAGATCCTGCGCCTGCCCGAGGTGCGGGAGCGGCTCGCCGGCTTCTACATGGAGCCGGGCGGCGGCACCGCCGAGGAGCTCGGGCGCTTCCTGGCCCGGGAGCTGCAGACCTGGACCCCGATCATCCGGCGCAGCGGCGCAACGGTCGACTGACCGGAGACCGCGGCCGGCTGCCCGGCCGGCCCTCAGCCGGGCGGCGCGCCGTCCGGCACAGGGGCCGCGATGCCCGCCTCGCGGACGGCCTCCAGCAGCATCGTCAGGCAGGCCGCCTCGTCGTTCGCGCTGGTGTCGATCGTGAAGTCGGCCAGCGCGTAGAGGCGTTCGCGCTGGCCGAGCAGCGTGCGCAGCTCCGCAAGGGCGTTCTCCCGGCCCTGCAGGGGACGCAGGTCGCGCTGCGCGATCAGCCGCGCGATGTGGTCCTCGGGCGTCGCCTTCAGCCACACGGTGAAGCATCGGCTGCGCAGCAGCTGGTAGGCCTGCGGCTCCAGCACCACCGAGCCGCCCGCCGCGATCACGCAGCGCTCGTGGGCATCCGCCATGCGCGACAGCGCGCGGCGCTCCGCCTCGCGGTACGCGTGCTGGCCCTCCAGCGAAATCACCGACTCGAGCGGCACGCCCAGGTCGCGCTCGATCTCGTGGGTCAGCTCGATGAAGGGCATGGCCAGCCGGTCGGCGAGCCTCGCGCCAAGCGTCGACTTCCCTGCGCCGCGCACGCCGACCAGAGCGATCCGGCCGTGACGGGAGACGTCGACCGGCTGGCCGATCAGCTCGGTCAGCTCGACCGCCAGCGCCGCCGCCACCCGCCGGATCAGCAGGATCGAACCGTTGCCTTCACCGGCCTCCAGCTGCGCGAGATAGCGTTCGGACACGCCCGACAGCGCAGCGAGCCGGCGCCGCGTCAGGCCCGTCCTGGCGCGGGCCCGGCGCACCCGCATGCCGAGCTGGGCGAGGAAGGCGGCTTCGTCGGGAGTCTTGGCTGTCATGGTCTCCAGCGCACGATACTGCCGTGGCGGTGACGGCCGCAAGACACCGGACCCGCGGCAGGCCTGGCCGCGCGAGACTGCCCGCGCGAGACTGCCCGCGCGAGACTGCCCACGGGAAGTTTCCCGCGAGACGACCGCCCGCTGCGCGGCTACTGCGCCGGCTTGACGTCGCCGCAGTCCGCTGCGATCCAGCGTCCCTCGTGCTCCATGCGCATCCGTCCGGGGCGGCGAGGGTCGGTGGCCTCCACGAAACCGCGATAGCCATCGCCGGAATGGACGAACTCGCCGTGGCCGGTCCGGCCGTCCTCGCACTTCATGTCGACGACCTGGGTCGCGCCTCGCAGCGTGGACCGCACGGTGCAGCCGCGCTCCTGCTGGACCGGACCCTGCGACTTGAGCGACGCCTCCGTGTGGCAGACCCGGACCGGCCCCCCGGCCATCATCCCCAGCGCATTTCCTCCCATTGCCTGCTCCATCCGTGCGCGCTGCGCGGGCGGAAGCTGCGCCAGCTGCTGCTGCATCTGCCTGCGCGCCGCCTCCAGCTCCGGGCTGCTCATGCGAACCTCCCACAGCCCCGGCTTCATCGCCGGCTGCGCGAGCGCCTGCGGCACCGCCGCCGTCGCCGCCAGCCCCGCAAGCACGAGCGCGGCGCAGCGGCGCAGGCCCGCTCGACGCGCGCCAGCCGTCCGCAACCCGCCCTCGCCCGGCCGGCCGCCCTGTCCGCAAACCATTCCCGTCTCTCGACGCTCCATCATGCCCTCCCCTCTAAGTGAATCTCGAACGGCCGCCGGCCAGCATCCGGGCAGGAATCGAACAGACCCGGGCCCGGGGGCTCCACCGGACTAGCCCCGTGAAGCCGGGGAATCGGCACCGCCCTCGAAGGTCGCCGCGGCGCGCGCGAGGCGGTCGCGCACGGCCTCCCAGGCCGGGCCGTCCGGAACGCGCTCGACCAGGATGCGGTCGACGCCCAGCGCGTCGAGCCGGCGCAGCCCGTCGTAGAGGTCGCGCGCGAACAGCACAGGGTCGTCCTCGGCCCGCTCCCAGTGCGCCGGGCCGGACCCGCCGGGCCTGCACCTGCTCCAGGCCGCCGCACGCCGGCCCTCGCCTGCGAGGTCGGCGACGCGCGCGGCCAGCGCATCGCCGTCGACCAGCTCCACCGGCGTGCGCGGCGCATAGTGCGCTGCCAGGGTGCCGGATGCGCGCGGCGCCTGCGCGTCGCGCGGCCGCAGCCGGCAGCCGAGCGCGCGCTCGATCCGGTCGGCCGGGACGCCGCCCGGCCGCATCAGCACCGGCTCGCCGCGGGAGAGATCGACGATGGTGGACTCGAGCCCCACCGTGCAGGCGCCGCCGTCGAGGACGAGCGACAGCGCGCCGGCAGCGTGCGCCTCGAGATCGGCGGCGACGTGCGCGGCCCGTGTCGGGCTGACGCGGCCGAAGCGGTTCGCCGAGGGCGCGGCCACGCCATGGCCGCCCAGCCTTGCAAAGGCCTGCAGCAGCGCGAGCGCCACCGGATGCGCCGGACAGCGCAGCCCCACCGTGGGCTCGCCGCCGCAGGCGTATCCCGGGGCCTCCGGGCGGCGCCGCACGATCAGCGTCAGCGGCCCGGGCCAGAAGGCCTGCGCCAGCGCAAGGCCCTGCTCGCCGAGCTCGCCCCACCATTGCGCCTGCCCGGCGTCGGCGACGTGCACGATCAGCGGGTGATCGGCGGGGCGGCCCTTGACCCGGTAGATCGCCGCCACGGCCGGGCCCGAAGAGGCATCCGCCCCCAGACCGTAGACGGTCTCGGTCGGGAAGGCGACGAGCTCGCCGCGCGCGAGCCGCGCAGCGGCCTCCTCGATCGCCGCCGGGTCCGCCGGCCGCACGCTCAGCACGCGCAGGCCTCCCGCCGCGCGGACGTCCTGCCGCTGCGCCGCCGGGCGGCGCCGGCCGCAGCCCTCATCCGGCGATGCCGAGCTGGCGCTCGATCTGGACCGCGGTGCACATCGCTTCGTCGAGCGAGTCGCCGAGCACCGTCACGTGGCCCATCTTGCGGCCGCGCCGGGCCTCGGTCTTGCCGTACAGGTGCAGCTTCGCCTGCGGGTGGCGCAGCACGGCCGACCAGTCCGGCTCGCGCGGGGCCTGCGCCTGCGCATCCTCGAACCAGATGTCGCCGAGCAGGTTGATCATCACCGCGGGGGCGAGCTGGCGCACCGAACCCAGCGGCAGCCCGGCCATCGCGCGCGCCTGCTGCTCGAACTGGCTGCTGACGCAGGCGTCGATCGAATAGTGGCCGGAGTTGTGCGGCCGGGGCGCCATCTCGTTGACCACCAGCGAGCCATCCGACAGCACGAAGAACTCCACGCAGAGCACGCCCACGTAGTTCATCGCCTGCGCGATCCTCAGCGTGGCGTCGGTCGCCCGCCAGGCGACGTCCTGGGAGACCCGCGCGGGCACGGTCGATAGCGCCAGGATGCCGTCGCGATGGACGTTCTCGGAGACCGGGTAGGCGACCTGCAGCCCGTCGAAGCCGCGTGCGACGACGACCGAGACCTCCATCGCGAGATCGAGCCGCCGCTCGAGCACGCAGGGGACGCCCCCGAAGCGCTCGAAGGCGGAGATCGCCTCGTGGACGTCGGCCACCCGGGCCTGGCCCTTGCCGTCGTAGCCCAGCCTCGCGGCCTTGAGGATTCCGGGGAACAGGCCGGCGTCCGCGGCACGCAGGTCCGCGGCGCCGCGGATCTCCGCGTAGGGCGCCACCGGAATCCCGCAGTCGCGCACGAAGGCCTTCTCGACGATGCGGTCCTGGGCCACCGCCACGCTGGCGCCGGCAGGGCTCACGACCACCTGCGCGGCCAGAGCTTCGAGCACGCTCGCAGGCACGTTCTCGAACTCGGTGGTGACCGCCCGGCACAGCCGGCCCAGCTCCTCGAGCGCCTGCGGATCGTCGTAGCCGGCGCACAGGTGCCGGTCCGCGACCGCCCCCGCCGGGCTGTCGGCGCCGGGGTCGAGCACGCAGACCCGGAAGCCGAGGCTCTGCGCCGCCATGCAGAACATGCGGCCGAGCTGCCCGCCCCCGAGCAGGCCGAGCCAGTCCCCGGGCTGCAGGGGCGGAAGCGGCAGGTGTCTTGCGATCGGCGACTCGAGCATGCGCCAGGACTCCGTGGATGCGAACCGTGAGGTGAGAGGAAGCCGGCGCCCGGGAAGCGTCGGCGCCGCGCGGGTTCAGCCGGGCGGCAGCGTCATGCCGCGCGCAGCTTCGGTCTGGCGGGCGCGGAAGGCCAGCAGGCGCGAGGCGAGCGCCTCGTCGGTGGTGGCCAGCATGGCGACCGCATGCAGCGCGGCATTCGCCGCGCCGGCCTCGCCGATCGCGAAGGTGGCCACCGGCACGCCGCGCGGCATCTGGACGATGGACGCGAGCGAATCCTCGCCGCGCAGGTACTTGGAGGGCACGGGAACGCCGAACACCGGGACGATGGTCTTGGAAGCGAGCATCCCGGGCAGGTGGGCTGCGCCGCCGGCGCCGGCGACGATCGCCCTCAGCCCGCGCCCGCGCGCTTCTTCAGCGTAACGGAACATGTCGTCGGGCATGCGGTGCGCGGAAACCACCCGGGCCTCGTGCGGAACCCCGAACTCCTCCAGGACGGCGACCGCGTTGCGCATCACCTCCCAGTCGCTGCTGCTCCCCATCAGCACGCCGACCAGCGGCGAGGCCTCGCTCATCTTGGCTCTCCGGTCAGTCGAGGCCGCGGCCGGTGAGCCGGCGCAGCGCCTCGCGGTACTTCTCGGCCGTGGCCGCCACCACCTCGGGAGGCAGGGCCGGCGCGGGCGCCTTCTTGTTCCAGCCCGGCACGGTCTCGAGGTAGTCGCGCACGAACTGCTTGTCGAAGGACGGCGGCGAAATGCCCGGACGATAGGCGTCGGCGGGCCAGAAGCGCGAGGAATCGGCGGTGAGCGCCTCGTCCATCAGGTGCAGCACGCCCGCGTCGTCCAGGCCGAACTCGAACTTGGTGTCGGCGATGATGATGCCGCGCTTCGCCGCATATTCGCGCGCCCGCAGGTAAAGCTCGATGCTCACCGCGCGGACGCGCTCGGCCAGCAGCCGGCCCACGCGCGACGCCATGTCGTCGAAGGAGATGTTCTCGTCGTGCTCGCCCGCCGCTGCCTTGGCGGCAGGGGTGAAGATCGGCTCGGGAAGCTCGGCGGCCTGCTCCAGCCCGGGCGGCAGCTCGATGCCGCAGATCGCGCCCGTGGCCTGGTAGTCCTTCCAGCCGGAACCGATCACATAGCCGCGCACCACCGCCTCGACCATGATCGGATGCAGGCGCTTGACCACCATCGAGCGGCCCCGCACCTGGTCGACCTCGTCGGCGGCCACCACCGACTCCGGCGCGATGCCGGTCAGGTGGTTGGGCACCACGTCGGCGAGCTTCTCGAACCAGAACAGCGCCATCTGGTTCAGCACCCGCCCCTTGTCCGGAATGGCCTCGCCCATCACCACGTCGAACGCGGACAGCCGGTCGGTGGTGACGATCAGCAGCTTGTCCTCGCCGACGGCATAGTTGTCGCGCACCTTGCCGCGGCCGACCAGGGGCAGCGAGCGGAGGCTGGATTCGTAGAGGGCTGGACGTGCGGTCGCCGGCATCGGGCGGGCTCCTAAAACCGCTATTTTGCCCGAAGCCGGGCCCGCGTCAGCCGCCGCGCAGCGCGCGCAGCCAGCCCAGCCCCGCGGAGGTTCCCGCGCGGGGCCGGTACTCGCAGCCGATCCAGCCCTCGTAGCCCAGCTCGTCCAGCACCTCGAACAGGTAGGGATAGTTGATCTCGCCGAGGTCGGGTTCGTGCCGGTGCGGCACTCCGGCGATCTGAACGTGGCCGATCCCGGCGAAGTGCCGCCGGATCCTGGTCGCAAGGTCGCCCTCGACGATCTGGCAGTGGTACAGGTCCATCTGCACCTTCAGGTTGGGCGCGCCGATGCGCTCGACGATCGCGTGCGCCTCCGCCTGTGCGTTCAGCAGGTAGCCGGGGAAGTCGCGCGGATTGATCGGCTCGATCAGCGCATCCAGTCCGTGGTCCCCGAGCCGCTGCGCGGCCCAGGCGAGGTTGTCGACGTAGGCCTCGAGGTGCGCGAGCCGCTCCGCGCCGCGCCCGACGATTCCCGCCATCAGGTGGATGCGGGGGCAGTCGAGCGCATTCGCGTACTCGATCGCCAGGTCCACCCCCCGCTGGAACTCCTCGCGCCGGCCGGGCAGCGCGGTCAGGCCCCGCTCGCCCGCCGCCCAGTCGCCGGCCGGCGCGTTGATCAGCACGAGCCTGAGGCCGTGCCGGTCGAGTTCGTCCCGGATCTCGGCGGCGCCGTGAGCGTAGGGGAACTGGCACTCCACCGCCTCGAAGCCGTCGGCGGCGCAGGCGCCGAACCGCTCCAGGAAGGGGTGCTCGCTGTACATCATCGTCAGGTTGGCTGCGAATCGGGGCATGGCTCGGCCGGGTCGTTCTGGGGAGGGCTGGAAGCGCGCGAGGCACCGCGCCGCGGGGCTCGCCAGACGGATGATGCACGATCGATCCCCTCGCGGGGGCCGGTGTAGGATCGGCCATCTCCCCTGGAAGCCGACCGGAAAGGCGAGCGACATGAACCGGCACAGCGGAATCCACGACCTCGTGCGGGCCGGCCCGCGGCGGGCCCTGCTCCGGCTCGCCTGCGCCGCCGGCCTGGCGCTCGCCGCAGCGGGGCCGCTCGCCGCACAGCCCGCCGCACAGCCCGCCGCACGGGCGCCCGACGGCGCGCTGCCGGTCTTCGACGCGCACATCCACTACAGCCACGACGCCTGGGACGTGGTCCCGACTGCCGCGGTGATCGCACTGATGCGCGAGGCGGGGCTGCGCCGGGCGCTGGTCTCCAGTTCCGACGACGAGGGAACGCAGCGGCTGCTCGCGGCCGCCCCGGACCTGGTCATCCCCAGCCTGCGTCCCTACCGGCGGCGCGGCGAGATCCAGACCTGGATGCACGACGAGAGCGTCGTCCGGCACGTCGAGGATCGGCTCGCCCGGCATCGCTACGCCGCGCTCGGCGAGTTCCATCTCTACGGCGCCGACGCCGACCTGCCCGTGCCCAGGCGCCTCGTGGAACTGGCGCGCACGCACGGGCTCGTCCTGCATGCGCACTCCGACGCCGATGCCGTGGAGAGGATCTTCCGCCAGGATCCCGGCGCGCGGGTGCTGTGGGCGCATGCCGGCTTCGACCGCCCGGAGAACGTGCGGGCACTGCTGGAGAAGCACCGCACGCTCTGGGCCGACCTCGCCTTCCGCAGCGAGCACGGTGCGGGCGGCCGGGTCGATCCCGCCTGGCGCGAGGTCTTCGAGGCCTTCCCGGACCGGTTCATGGTGGGCACCGACACCTTCACGCCGGAGCGCCTGCACTACATCCCCGAGCATGCAGCCTGGACCCGCGCATGGCTCGCCGACCTCCCGGCCGGGCTGGCCGAGCGGATCGCATGGCGCAACGCCGAGGCGCTGCTGCTGCCCGTCTGGGACGCGAACAGGGCACGTGGGGAGGCACCGGCGGCGGCTCCCTGCGCGCAGCTGCCGGCCGGGAGCGAGCGGATCGAATCCGCCGGCGCGGCGATCGTCTGGCACACCGAGCCAGCGCAGGTGCGCGTCGGCAGCCCCTTCGCGATCGTCGCAGCGGTGTGTCCGCTGGGCGATGCCAAGGGCGCCGACGTCCGCTCGCTGGCGGTCGACGCGACGATGCCCGAGCACCGGCACGGCATGAACTACGCTCCGCAGGTCCGCCGGATGCCGGACGGCCGCTGGCGCGCCGAGGGGCTGATGTTCCACATGCCCGGCCGCTGGGCGATCGAGTTCGAGGCGCAGGTCGATGGCCGCCGCGAACGCCTGTCCCGGCTGCTGATGGTGCGCTGATGCGCGCGCCGGCGATCCGCGCGGCGCTCGCCCTTGTTCGTGCGTTCACCCTCGCCTGCGCGCTCTCGCATGGCAGCTGGCTCGCCGCCGGGGGTGCGCTCGCCGCAGGCAATGCGGCCGCAGCGGAGTACGCTTCGGCCCGGCCGCCGACCGCCGTCCTCGCCGGGGCCCTGCCCGCGGCCGGCGCCAACCCGGCTGCCGCCGCCCTCACCGCCGAGGAGCTCCAGCGGGTGCTTTCGCTGGGCCCCTGGCCGCCCGCCGCGGCCTGCGATTCCAGCAACCGGCTTTCCTGCGACCCGCAGGCGATCGAGCTGGGCCGGCGGCTCTTCTTCGACAAGGGGCTCGCGCGCGAGGGGCGCCTCGCCTGCGCCAGCTGCCACGACCCTGTCCGCGGCTTCGCCGACGGGCGTCCCCGGGCGCGCGGCCTCGGCGAGCACGACCGCAACACCCAGGGCCTGCTCGACGTGGCCGACCGGCGCTGGTTCGGCTGGGACGGCGGCGCCGACAGCCTCTGGGCGGCCGCGATCCGGCCGCTGCTGTCGCCGGTCGAAATGGGCGCCGACGCAGCGCTGGTCGCGCGGCGCCTGCGCGCCGAACCCGCGCTCGCGGCGGCATCGGCCACCGCGCCCGGCGACGCGGGCGCGGACGAGCGCCTGCTGGTGCATGCGGGCAAGGCGCTCGCTGCCTGGATGGAGACGCTGCGCTCGCCGCGCACCCCCTTCGACGAGTTCCGCGATGCGCTCGCCCGCGGCGACGCAGGGGCGGCGGCCAGCTACCCCGCAGCCTCGCTGCGCGGACTGAAGATCTTCGTCGGCAAGGGCAACTGCTGGATGTGCCACCTCGGCCCGGGCTTCACCAACGACGAGTTCCACGACGTGGGCATGCCCTTCCTGGTCGCCCCCGGCCGGGTGGACCCGGGCAGGCACGCCGGGCTGCGACGGCTGCGCGCGGACCCGTACAACCTGGCCGGACGATGGGCCGACCGCCGCGACGGCTCCGACCCGGCGCTGAAGACCCGCAGCGTCCGCCAGGAGCACCGCAACTGGGGCGAATGGCGCACGCCCACGCTGCGCGGCCTGTCGGCGACCGCGCCCTACATGCATGACGGCAGCCTCGCCACCTTGCGCGAGGTGCTCGGTCACTACTCCGAGCTGGACGAGGACCGCCTCCACGCCGACGGCGAGGCGATCCTGCGCCCGCTGCGCCTGACCGAGGCCGAGACCGACGACCTGCTGGCGTTCCTGCGCAGTCTCGAGCCCCTGCCCTGAAGCTGGCGCTCGCCGGAACCGTAGCGGGCCCGAGCGCGGCGCGGCCAGTCCCCGGGCGGCCGCGCACGCGACGCTGGTAGCATTGGCCGCCGATGGACCCCGCCCTCCCACCCCCCCTGCGCCCCGGCATCCGCCGCAGGGTGCGCGCCGCATGAACGCGGGTCCTTCCGCTGCGCCCGATGCTGCGCACGGACGGACCGAGGGCTGGCGCGCCTGGGTCGGCCCGGCGGCCGTCGTGCTCGCCTTCCTTGCCGGGCTCGCCACCGACGCGCTGAGCGCCGACCGCCAGGTCAACCTGCTCGCGGCGCCGATGCTCGGGCTGATCGCCTGGAACCTCGCGGTCTACCTCACGCTGCTGGCCCGCAGCATGGCAGCGGCATCCGGCCGGGGCGCCGCCGCCCCCGGGCCGATCGGCCGGGCGATGCTGCGCGCGGGCCGCCTCGCCGGCTCGCTTTCGCCGCCCGCGCCGGCGGACCTCGCGCGCGCATCGGCGGCGCTGCATGCCGCCTCCGCCGCGCTGGCCGCGGGGATGCTCGCGGGCCTCTACCTGCGCGGCCTCGCATTCGAGTACCGGGCCGGCTGGGAGAGCACCTTCCTGGACGCATCCGGGGTGCGCCTGCTGCTCGGGCTGGTGCTGGGCCCCGCGAGCGCGCTGTCCGGCATCGCGCTGCCCGATGCGCAGGCGCTCGCGTCGCTGCGCTTCGGCGCAGGCCAGGGCGAAAGCGCCGCCCGCTGGATCCACCTCTACGCGATCACGGTGGCGCTGCTGGTGATCCTTCCCCGCGCCCTGCTTTCGATCCGCGCCGCGCGGCTGGCGCGCCGGCTCGCCGCCGCAGCGCCGCAGTCGCGCGCAGCAGGCGCGCCGGGCGGCGGGCCGGGCCGCTCCCCCGCCGACGACACCCCGCTGCCCCAGCTGGGGGCCGACACCGACGGGTCGATCCGGGTCCAGGTGCTGCCCTACAGCTTCACGCCGCCCGAGGCGAGCCGGCGCGGCCTCGAAGCGCTGCTGGCGCTCGAGCTCGGGCCGGAAGCCGTCCTTGCAGTGGCGCCCTCGACCTCGCCGGACCAGGCCGAGACCTGGGAACTGGCCGGCCTCCCGGATCCGCGCGCCCGCCTAGTGCTCGCACTGTTCCCGATGACCGCCACCCCCGAGCCTCAGACACATGCGGCATTCGCCGCCGAACTGAAGCGCCGGCTGCCCCCGGGCGCCGAGCTTCGGGTGCTGGTCGACGAGACCGCCTTCCTCGAGCGCTTCGGCAGCGCCGCGCAGCGCGCCGCGGAGCGCCGCGCCGCCTGGCGCGCGGTCTTCGAGGACATCGGCGTCGCGCCCCGCTTCGCCGCGCTGGGCCGCCAGCAGGAGACCGCACGATGAGCCCTGATTCCGCGCAAGAGCCGCCTGGGGGCGCGCCGGACGCCGTCCAGGTCTCGCTGAGCCTGGTCTCCCACACGAACGCAGGCAAGACCACGCTCGCGCGCACGCTGCTGGGCCGCGAGATCGGCGAGGTGCGCGACGCGGCCCACGTGACCGACCTCGCCGAGGGGCATGTGCTGATCGACAGCGCCGAAGGCGACCGGCTCTCGCTCTGGGACACGCCCGGCTTCGGCGACAGCCACCGGCTGGCGCGCCGGCTCGAGCAGTCCGCCAACCCGGTGATCTGGATGCTGGCGCAGGCCTGGGACCGCTTCCGGGACCGGCCCCTCTGGTCCAGCCAGCAGGCGATCCGCAACGTGCGCGACCGTGCCGACGTGGTGCTCTACCTGGTCAACGCGGCAGAGGACCCGGCCGATGCGGCTTATGTCGACCCCGAGCTGCGCATCCTCGACTGGATGGGCAAGCCGGTGATCGCCCTGCTCAACCAGACCGGCGCGCCCCGCCCGCCTGCCGAGGAGGCCGCGGAGATCGCACGCTGGCAGGCCCGGATGCAGGGCACGCGCACCGTCCGCAAGGTGCTTGCGCTGGACGCCTTCGCCCG
>JBKHVS010000047.1:0-20777 GCA_046569945.1 Gammaproteobacteria bacterium
CGTCGCCGTCCGGCCACGTGTACGAGCCCAGGCCGCTCCTTTTGCCGGCGACGAACTCGCCCTCGTAGCGATCGCCAATGGGAAGGATCTGCCTGCCGCGCCCGTGCATCTTTCCGTCACGCCACTGGCCGCTGGCCACCACCGAGCCGTCCGCGTCGAATTCGACGCCCTGACCGGTCTGCTGATTCTGCGCATTCAGCTGGCCGATATAGCGGCCGCCGTCGGGCAGCAGCAGGTCGGCGCGCACCAGCACGCCGTCGCGCTCGAAGGTGGCCTCGTAGAGCGGGCGGCGCGGCGCGGCGGCCAGCAGTTCGCGGGTGAGGCGCAGCGCCTCGGCCAGGTCGGGCCGGTCGGTGCCGGGCACGCGCGGGTCGATCAGGATGCCGCGGGGCGCCAGCGTGCGCGCGACCTGACCCACCCGGTGGCCGGCGGCTAAGACCAGCTGGGTGACGGCCGAGTCTTCGCGCAGCTCGGGGTGGCGGACCTGCAGCCACAGGCGCTTCGGGCACTGCTGGAGGTCTTGCAGGCGGGATTTGGAGAGACGGGGCATTCGGCTCGCGGGTATGGGACTACCGGCGAGTATGGGGTGGGGGAGGCTCACCAGGTGCGCCTGCGGTGACTCTTTCGCTACGAGCGCGAGCCCCCGAAGCTGGGGCGCCTGCTGTCGTGCTTGACGACCAGGATCCTGATCTCGCCGCCCGATACCCGATAGATGAGTGTGTACGGAAAGACACTCATCGAGAAGCCCCGACGTCCACCAGAACGGGGGGCGCCGATCTCCGGATTCTCGGCAAGCATGCGCACGAGGCGCTTGAACTCGGCCACGAAGCGCGCCGCGAGAGCGGGTGAACCCTCCCGCTCGTAGAACAGCGCGGCTTCGTCCAGGTTTTTCTCGGCAGCAGGATGAAGGGTGACCTTCATCCCTGGAAGCGGGCTTCCAGTCTTGCGACGACCAGTTCGACAGGGATGGCCTGCACGCTGCCCGCCTCGAGCTCCTTCTCACGCGCATCCGCAAGCTGATCCCATGCGGCCTCGACGTCAGCGTCGGCATCGAGGCTGGCGATGAGGCGATCGAGCAACCTGGCCCGATCCGCCGGAGAAAGGCGGAGGACCTCGCCCTGCAGGGCTTCGAGCGTGCTGGGCATGGGACTCCTCTTCGGATCCAGGAAGATGAATAGTGTCAGGCTTCCACAAAGATACTTGAATCACACTGGCATCGGCGAGTACAGACTCGATATCTCAGAACCGATATAATCCAGGGCGAACTCGATCCGTCTAGACGGCTCTCTCGTGAACAGGCTGGCCCCCATCGTCGGAGATTGCGAGGTGCGAAAGCTGCGAACTACCGTCATTGAGGGCGTCGAGATCGAGCACGGCTCGGACAACATCTACGCGGACATGGGCATCCCCGATGCCGAGAAGTTCCGGATCAAGGCGGACCTGGCCATCGAGATCACCTTGGCGATCCGCCGACTCGGCCTCACTCAGGACGCGGCAGCCAGGCGGATGGGCATCCCCCAGCCCAGGGTCTCCGCGCTGATGAACGGTGACTTCACGAACCTGTCCGAGCGCAAGCTGATGGACTGCCTGACGCGGCTCGGTTACGACGTGGAGATCAAGCTGAGGCCGGCGCGCGAGGCGACGGGGCGGCTCACGGTGGCGATGGGCTGACGCGACATGCCCACACCCTGGCGCCCCCGCGCGATCACGCTCGACCTCGACGACACGCTCTGGCCGGTGAAGCCCGCGCTGATCCATGCCGAGCGGACGCTGTCGGCCTGGCTGGCGGAGCGCGCGCCCGCCACCGCCGCCTGGATGACCCCCGACAACCGCCGGATGGTGCGCGAGGCGCTGCTGGCCGGGCACCCCGACCGGGCTCACGACGTGAGCTTCATGTGCCGCGAGTCGCTGCGCATGGCGATGGCCGACGCCGGCGACGATCCGGGCCTGGCCGACGAGGCCTTCGCGGTCTTCCTGGCGGCGCGCCAGCGCGTGGAGCTGTTCGAAGACGCCTTGCCCGCGCTGGAGCGACTGAGCGCGCGCTACCCGCTGGTGGCCCTGTCCAACGGCAATGCCGACGTGCACGCGGTGGGTCTCGGTGCTTACTTCTGCGCCGCAGTGAGCGCTCACGAGGCGGGCTGCGCCAAGCCCGATCCGCGGATGTTCCACGAGGCCTGCCGGCTGGCCGGCGCCGCCCCGGAAGAGGTGCTGCACCTGGGCGACGATCCGCATCTCGACGTGCTCGGCGCGCGCCGGGCCGGGCTGCAGGCGGCCTGGGTGCGCCGGCCGCAGTTCGCGCATCGGCACCCGGTCGACGCGGTCGATCCCGAGGTGGGGCCGGCCTTCGAGGACCTGCGCGCGATCGACGCGATGCTCGGGGGGTGACGCGCCGGAGCTTGGGGGCCTCCGAAACGGCAATCCGAAGGGACCCGTCGGGCAGCGACGTCAGGCAGCCCGAGCCGCCTCGCGCGCCTTCTCGCGCGCCAGCTTCCTGAACGGAACCACCTCGATGCGCCTGGCCTCCTTCAGGACCTGGGCCACGTCGTACTGACGCTGCAGCCGCAGCCAGAAGTCGGGATCGTTGCCGACCGCCTTCGACAGGCGAACCGACATCTCCGGGGTGATCCCCGACTTGCCGCTGACCACGTTGTTGAGCGCCTGCCGCGTGACACCGAGGGCGCCGGCCGCCTCGGCCACCGACAGGCCGAATGCCTCGAGGCACTCCTGGCGGATGATCTGGCCGGGGTGGGACGGGTTTTTCATCTGCATGAGCCGATCCGGGTCGCGGCAGATTGCCGCAGCGGGTTGACACCGAACCCAGAATGTAAAGCGTCGCTTGTCACTTTACAACACGCACGGGGATGCGCCTGCCCGGCCGAGTTCCATCCCGGCGCACTTGCAGAGCCCCTCGGCCGAACGGACTCGGCCTTCTGGCCAATAGCCGCAAACCCGTTGGCTGGACAGACTTATTCCGACGCCGGCTCGCCGCGCGCGCATGCAAGGCCCGGCAATGCGTTGGCACGCAAGCTCCCTGGCTCCACGCATATCAATAATGATACATTTCGATCCGTCGTCGAACCCGCCGTCGACTCTCGTCGCGCGGTTCTACCGCGGAACGTCCGGTCGAGAGCCGGTACGGGACTGGCTGAAGTCGCTGCCCCAGGAAGAGCGACGGCAAATCGGCGCGGACATTCGCACGGTCCAGCTCGGCTGGCCCATCGGGATGCCACTCGTAGGGCACCTCGACGGCCAGATATGGGAGGTCCGTACGCAACTTGCGCACCGGATCGCCCGCGTGCTGTTCGCTCAGGTTGGAGGCGAAATGATCCTTCTCCATGGCTTCATCAAGAAGGACCGCAAGACCCCGAAGACTGACCTGGATTTGGCTCGAAACAGGCTCAAGAAGCTCCGGAGTGCACAATGAAACGCAACCCTCACATCGGCTCCACCCTCGACGACTTCCTGCAGGAAGACGGCAGCTACGACGAGGTGCAGGCGATCGCAGTGAAGCGTGTGCTTGCCTTCCAGGTCGAGGCAAGCATGAAGAATGCCGGCCTCACCAAGGCCGAGATGGCCCGGCGCATGCGGACCACTCGCGCGCAACTCGACCGACTGCTCGACCCCGACAACCCGTCGACGACGCTGCAGACCCTCGTGCGCGCAGCGGGGGCGGTGGGGAAGCGGCTGCGGATCTCTCTGGTGAAGGCGTGAAGGACGGCGGATGAGTCCGCCTGGCGCGCGAAACCCCGCGCCTTGACCCAGGTCACCACGTCGACGGCGTGAACGGGCCATCGTGAGGCGGTACGGCTTCGGCCGGGCCGGATTCAATCGGAGGTCTCATGAACACCGCACTGCGCTTTCCAGCACGCAAGCAGGCACTCGTCCTGGTCGGCGTCGTCCTCGTCGAACGCGCCGCAGCCTGGCTGCTCGGCTACGAATCGCCGCTGGGCGCCGGCGGCGATGCCGGGCTGCTGTTGCTGGCCGCCGCTGCGGGCCACTGCGACACGATCGATGGCCCGCTCGTCACGCTCGCCAAGCTGTCGCTCGAAGACGGCAAGGTCAACCGGGTGCTCGCCTGGGTGCCAGCCGATAACGAGGCCGAAGTCCGCCACGCCTTCGAGCATGCGCAGGTCGTTCGAAAGCTCGGCCCCGAGGCGAAGCGGGTGGCCGACCATCACTTCATCGAGACGCTGGTGCGCCTGCATCGCGCCGGCGAGGGCGCGCCGTACACCGGGCTGAAGCCGGCCGGCCTCGATCACGGCCCGGCGGTTCCGGCCGCCGACCGCGCGCTGGCCGAGAAGTCGATCGAGAAGGCCGAGGCGCTGGCGAAGATGATCGGCGACGCCGTTCGGGACGGCCTGATCTCGCGTTTTCGCAAGGTCGTCGGCAAGAAGGACTACGACCTCGACGACGTGAAGGCGGGGCGCGAGTACGTCGACGCCTATGTGTCCTATGTGCATTACGCCGAGGGCGCCTGGCAGGCGGCCTCCCGCAGCGAGACCGACGCCCATGCCGGCCACGCGAAGGCGTCTGGACACGCGCACGAGCACGTCTGCTGAAGCCGCTGGCCGAGGTTCGGGCCTTCCGGGGACGGGGCCCGGGCCTTCCGACGATCGGCGCGCCGGCCCTCGTTCAGGCGCCCGCCTGCTCGGCGTGGCGCGCCATGCAGGCGCCGAGCTCCCGCGCCGGCATCCCCTGGATCTCGCACAGCAACTCGTGCGTGACCGCCCCCACCCGGAACCTGGCCACCAGCTCCTCCTCGAGCCGAACCAGCAGGCTCGCCGCCATCTCGGCGTCGGCCAGCGCGCGGTGGTAGCGGCCGGCCACCGGCAGGCCGGCGAACTCGACCAGCGTGCCCAGCTTGTGGTTCGGTGCGTGCGGGAGCAGCCTGCGCGCGAGCAGCATCGTGCAGGCGAAGTCCTGCGTGCGCGAGCGGCCCGCGCGGGCCAGCTCGGCGTCCCAGAACTTGCGGTCGAACGAGGCGTTGTGCGCGGCCATCGGGTTGCCGCCCACGAAATCGGCCACCTCCCGCATCACCCTCTCGGCCGGGGGCGCGGCACGCACCATCTCGTTGCTGATGCCGGTGAGTTCCTCGATGAAGGGCGGCACCCAGGCGCCGGTGTTCATCAGGCTCTGGTAGCGGTCGACCACCTGGCCGCCGCGCAGCAGCACCACAGCGATCTCGGTGGCCCGGGCGCCCTGCTCCGGCGACATTCCGGTGGTCTCGAAGTCGATGACGGCGACGCTGTCCATGGCGGCAGGTTCCGTCCCGGCGGATGCGGCCGGGACGGCGAGGCCCGCGAGGGCCTGGCTCACTCCTCGAGCAGGCTGCGCAGCATCCAGGCGGTCTGCTCGTGCACCGTCAGGCGCTGCGTGAGCAGGTCGGCGGTGGGCTCGTCGCCGGCCTTCTCCACCAGCGGGAAGATGCCGCGGGCGGTGCGCGCAACAGCCTCGTGGCCGTCGACCAGGATACGGACCATCTCGAGGGCCTTCGGGCTGTCCTCGGGGGCATCGGGGATCGACGCAAGGCGCCCGTAGGCGGCGTAGGAGCCCGGGGCGTGGTGCCCGAGCGAACGGATGCGCTCGGCGATCGGGTCCACCGCGTTCCAGAGTTCGGTGTACTGCCCCATGAACATCGCATGGAGCGTGTTGAACATCGGGCCGGTGACGTTCCAGTGGAAGTTGTGCGTGGTCAGGTACAGCGTGTAGGTGTCTGCGAGCAGCCTGCTCAGGCCCTCGGCGATCGCCGCGCGGTCCTTTTCACCGATGCCGATGTTGATCGCAACGCCTGCGAGGTTCTTAGCGGAGGATTTCTTCGCCATTGGTTCGACTCCTTCTTCTGGAATGTGGGCCTGCAAGGATAAGCCAAGCCCCGCATGGGCTACTGGCTGCGCGCCATGGCGACGATCTGGCCGACGTCGATGGTGCGCGCCTTCTGCTCGATCTGCGGCAGGTACTGCGACTGCAGGGACTTGGCCTGGCCCAGCGTCTGGGCGTAGGTGTCCTTGAGCACCTGGGTGCTCATCACGCGCCCGCCGGCGTAGTAGCGGCGCGCCACCTGGCCCAGCGCCCAGGTGGTGGCGAACGAGAAGGCCATGCCGGTGGCGCCGCGCGCCAGCCCGCCGAGCATGCGGCCGGCGGCCTTGCCGAACAGCCCGCCGACCAGCTTGCGACCGATCTCCTCGAGGTATTGGCCGGTGAGGCCCACGCCCATCGCGGCCAGCAGGTCGCGGACATGGCCGCGATCGAGCTCGTAGCCGTAGTCCTTGCCGATGCGGTAGACCATCTTCATCTGCATCGGGATGATCGCCATCGACGCGGTGGACTGCGGCAGAAGTTCGAGCGCGCCGTTGAGGATCGCGTAGTTGAGGATCATCGCGTCGATCTCGGATTCGGGCCGCCGCGGGGTGGCGGCGACGACCGGTCCGGCGGGCACGGCGGCGCCGGGCACGCCTGCGGCGCCCCCTTGGGCCGGCGGCGCGGGCGCGGCGGCAGGCGCACCGGCGGGCGCCTGCGGCTCCGCGTTCGAGTTCGAGTTCGAGTTCGAGTTCGAGTTCGCGCCCGCGTCCAGCGGCAGCGTCGCCAGGGCATCTCCGGCTTCGATCGGCGCCGCGGCCTCGCGCGCACCCAGGCCCAGCGCGCGCGCCAGGTCCGACAGGAAGCGGGTTTCGTCGGCGTTGCGCAGGCCGTCGGCCTCGCAGACCCCGACCGCGAGTTCGTAGGCAAGCTGGCGCAACTCGGGCGCCGGCAGCTGGGCGGCCGCCCAGGCGAGGTCGACGCGCTTGAGCAGCACGTCGCGCAGCACCGCCTGCATGTCGCTGTCGCTGCCGAGGGTCTCGGCCACGCGGCGCACTTCGTCGCGTTCGGAATCCGCCTTGCTGCCGTCTGCGAAGGCAGCGAGGATGGCGATGGCCAAGATGGCCTTTTGATGTTCCTGGTTCATGGTGCTTGTGGTCGAAAGACTCGTCCTCATCTTACGCTCTGCGCGGCGTGTCTCGCGCCGGCCCCTGACCCCACGCATCAACGCTCGTCGAAAGGCATCGAATTGGACATCCTCCTCTGGTCGCTCGCCCTCCTCCTCGTGATCGCGGGCGTCGTCGGAACCGTGCTTCCGGCGCTGCCCGGCACCGCCCTGGTGTTCGCGGGCCTGCTGCTGGGCGCCTGGATCGACGGGTTCGCCGCGGTCGGCGCGGTCACCATCGCCGTGCTCGGCCTGCTGACGGTGATCGCCTGGGTGGCGGACTACGTCGCCGGCCTGATGGGCGCGAAAAGGGCCGGCGCCAGCCGCCTCGCGCTGATCGGCGCGGCGATCGGCACCGTGCTGGGCGTATTCACCGGCCTGGGGGGCCTGCTCTTCATGCCGCTGGCGGGGGCCGCGATCGGCGAGTACCTCGAGATCCGCGACCTCGCCCGCGCCGGCCACGTGGGCGTCTCGACCTGGATCGGAATGATGCTCGGGGCCGCGGTGAAGATCGCGATCACCTTCGCGATGATCGGCATCTTCGTGGCAGCGCTCGTTTTCTGAAAGCGGCGCCGCGCTGCGGGGCGCGGCCGGCAGCGGCGCACGCCGGGTCCGGGGCTATCATCGGCCGGTCCCGACCGCAGCGGAGACTGCATGACCCGTAGCCTGGCCAGTCGCCTGCCCTTCTTCTACGGCTGGCTCGTCGTCGGCGTGGTGTTCGTCACCATGGCGCTGGGAGTCAACGCGCGCACCGCGTTCTCGCTGCTGATGCCGCCGGTGCTCGAGGAATTCGGCTGGGACCGCGGCGTCACCGCGGGCGCCTTCTCCTTCGGCTTCCTGGTCTCGGCGGTGCTCAGCCCGACCCTGGGCCGGCTGATGGACGCGCGCGGCCCTCGCACGGTGATGCTGCTGGGCGTTGGCTTGACCGGCGCGGGCATGCTGCTGGCCACCCTCACGCGCCACCCCTGGCACCTGTACGCCACGCTGGGCGTGCTCGTGGGCGCAGGCAGCGTGGCGCTCGGCTATACCGGCCAGACGCTGTTCCTGCCGAACTGGTTCGTGCGCCGCCGTGGCCTTGCCACCGGCATCGCGTTCGCCGGCGTCGGCGCGGGCTCCATCATCATGCTGCCCTGGTTCCAGGGCGTGATCGAGACCGCGGGCTGGCGCGCGGCATGCTGGACCCTCGGGATCGTCGTGCTGGTCGTGGCGGGCCCGCTCAACCTCCTGCTGCACCGCCGCCCCGAGGACCTGGGGCTCACGCCCGACGGCGACCCGGAACCGGCCGCGGGCACGACGGGCGGCGTGAAGAAGAACGTTGTCGACCCCGCCTGGGCGGCGATCGACTGGACGCTCGCCCGCGCCATTCGCACCGCGCGGTTCTGGTGGGTGGGCACCGGCATGTTCGGCGCCCTGTTCGCCTGGTACGCGGTCCAGGTGCACCAGACCAAGTACCTCGTCGAGGTCGGCTTCAGTGCCAGCCAGGCAGCCTGGGCGCTCGGCGCAGTCAGCCTGGTCGGCATTCCGGGCCAGATCGCGCTGGGGCATCTCTCGGACCGCATGGGACGGGAGATGGTCTGGACGATCAGCTGCATCGGCTTCATGCTCACCTACCTGCTGCTGCTTGCACTCGAAGGCCGGCCAAGCCTGCCGCTGCTCTACCTGATGGTTGGGGCGCAGGGGCTGCTGGGCTACGGCATGACCTCGATCGTCGGCGCCATCCCGGCCGAGATCTTCGAGGGCCGGCATTTCGGATCCATCTTCGGCACGCTGATGCTGGGCGGGATCGCCGGCGGCGCGCTCGGCCCCTGGGCTCTGGGCGCTCTGCACGACGCCACCGGCGACTACGTCGCGGGGTTCTGGCTCTCGCTGGCGTTCGCGGCGCTGTCGGCCTTCGCGATGTGGCGCGCCTCGCCCGGCAAGATCCGCGCCGTGGCCGGCCGGATACGATGAAACAGTGAAGCCGCAGGACCCTACCCCTTCCAGCACGACGAGGAGACGAGCATGAGCACCGACGACCGCAGGGACATCGAACGCACCGTCCAGGACTACTTCGACGGCCTCCACGAAGGCGACGCCGACAAGCTCGCACGGGTCTTCCACCCGAGCGCCTCGCTCACCTGGGCGCAGGACGGCAGGCTGGAGGCGATGCCGCTTGCCAAGTGGCTGGAATCGGTGCGCGCGAGGCCCTCCGCGAAATCGAAGGGCCTCGAACGGGACGATGCGATCCTCGTGTTCGACCAGTCCGGGCCGGCCTCCGCCTTCGTGAAGGTGAAATGCCAGATCCCGCCGCTCCACTTCACCGACTACCTGAACCTGCTGAAGGTCGATGGCCGCTGGGTGGTCGCGCAAAAGGTGTTCGCAACCGAGGTGCGCAAGCAGCCGTGACGCGCAAGATCCGGCTCACCGACACCAGCGTCGAATACCTGAGCATCGAGGAGGCGCGACGACGCCCCGGGCTGCGGCTGGTGCTTGGCGCCTACACGGTGCCCGGTCCCTGGCGGGAGGCCTGCAAGGGGATCTTCCACGTCAAGGGCATCCCGTACGCGTCGGTGGTCACGGCGGATCCGGGGCGCGCGGACGGCGAGTTCGGGATGGAGGGCGCCGACAGCCAGCTGCGCGACTGGACCGGGCAGTCCAGCGCGCCGGTGGCCGTGTGGAACGACGAGAAGCCCTGCACCACCTGGATCGAGCAGCTGCAGCTTGCCGAGCGGCTGACCCCGGCACCGTCGCTGCTGCCCGACGGCGTCGAGGAGCGAGCGCTCGCGTTCGGGCTCTGCCACGAACTTGCCGGGCGCGAGGGCTTCGGCTGGACCCGGCGCATCGGAATGATCCACGACAACCTCGCCGGCCTCGCCGACGACCATCCTTCGCGTCCGTTCTGGCTGCACATGGCGGCCAAGTACGGCTACACCCCCGAGAGCGGCGCGGCCGCGCCGGCGCGGCTGGCCGGCATCGTGCGCGCCTTCGCCCGCCGCATCGAGGCGCAGCGCGACGCGGGCCGCCGCTACCTGGTCGGCGACCGCCTCGGCGCAGTCGACATCCACTGGGCCTGCTTCCTGGGAATGATCGCGCCGATGGACGAGGATCGCTGCCCGATGGCGAGCTCGTTCAGGGCTTCCTACACGAACCCCTACCCCGAGGTGCAGGCGGCGCTGTCGCCGCTGCTGCTCGAGCACCGCGACTTCGTCTACGAGGCGCACCTGGAGCTGCCGGTCCGTTTCTGAGCCCCGCCGCCGGCTCCAACGCCGGCTGTCACGAAGGCGAAATGCGGCGTCGCTACGGTTCCCGGATTTCAACCCGGGAACCATCATGCACTCGAAGAAGAAGAGCGTTCTTTCCGCCGCCGTCGCGCTCGCGCTGAGCGCAGGACTCGCCGCCTGCGGCAGCAGCGGCGGCGGCGACGAGGACACCGCGGCCGTGCCCGCTCCGGCGCCCGCACCCGCGGAGCGCTCCTTCAAGCGCATCGCAAGCTTCCCGGTCTGCGCGCAGGTGGGTTCGTCCTGCGAGAGCGACGACGAGACTGCGGCGGAGATCGTCGCAGCCAGCACCGACGGGATGACCCTGATCTACAGCAACAGCCCGGCCGGCGCGATCGGCTTCATCGACATCGCCGACCCCGCCCAGCCCCGGCCCGCCGGCAGCCTCGCGGTCGGCGGCGAGCCCACCTCGGTGAGCGTACTGGGCGCCTACGCGGTGGTCGGAGTCAACACCTCGGCCGACTACGTGAACACCTCCGGCAATCTGCTGGTGGTCGACATCGCCACGCGCGCCGTGGTCGCCACGCTGCCGCTGGGCGGCCAGCCCGATTCCGTCTCGGTCAGCAAGGACGGCCGCTACATCGCGATCGCGATCGAGAACGAGCGGGACGAGGACCTGGGCGACGGTGCGCCGCCCCAGCTGCCCGCCGGACACCTGGCGATCGTCGACGCGGTCGGCTCCCCCGCGACCTGGACCCTGCGCAACGTGGACCTGCGCGGCCTGGCCGCGCGCTTCCCCGATGACCCGGAGCCCGAGTACGTCGACATCAACGACGACAACGTCGCGGTGGTGACGCTGCAGGAAAACAACCACGTGGTCATGGTCGACCTGCCCACCGGCAAGGTGCTGCGCCACTTCCCGGCCGGCTCGGTGACCCTCGCCGGCGTCGACGCCAGCGACGACCGCCCGGCCTTCGTCTCGCTGACCGAAACGCTGCAGAACGTGCTGCGCGAGCCGGACGGCGTGGCCTGGATCTCGAAGGACCGCTTCGCCACCGCAGACGAGGGCGACTTCGACGGCGGCAGCCGCGGCTTCACGATCTTCAACGCCGACGGCACCGTGGCCTGGGCGGCGGGAACCGAGCTCGAGCGCGAGACGGTGCGGCTGGGCCACTATCCGGACCGACGCTCCGACGCCAAGGGCAACGAACCGGAGAACGTCGACTACGGCCGCTACGGCGACAAGGACTACCTGTTCGTCGCCTCCGAGCGCGCCAGCCTGCTCTTCGTCTACGACCTCGACGATCCGCTCAAGCCCGCGCTCAGGCAGGCGCTGCCCGCCGGGTCCGCTCCCGAGGGCGTGCTCGCCATCCCCTCGCGCAATCTGCTCGTCGCCGCCAGCGAGGCGGACGACCGCAGCATCCTCGTGCGCTCGGTCGTCAACATCTACAGCTACGGCGAAGGTGCCCCCACCTACCCGACGATGAAGTCGGTCGACCGGGCCGACGGCCACCCCATCCCCTGGGGCGCGATCTCGGGCCTGGCAGCGGCACCGGCGGACGGCACCCGCCTCTTCGCGGTCGACGACAGCTTCTACCGCGCCAACCGCATCTTCGGCATCGACATCACGAAGAAGCCTGCGGCGATCGACACCGAGCTGCGGATCACCGATGCCGCAGGCGTGCTGGCTTCGCTGCCGGTCGCCGACGCCGCGAGCGCGGATCGCGCGGCGAACTTCGACTCGCTGGACCTCGCGGCGATGATCAACGCCGACAAGACGGTCAACCTCGACCCCGAGGGGATCGCGGTGGCAAGCGACGGCGGCTTCTGGATCGCCTCCGAGGGTGCCGGCACGGTGGGCGAGGCGGGCCGGCCGGTCACCAGCCACAACCTGGTGCTCAAGGTGGACGCTGCCGGCGTGATCCGGCGGGTCATCACGCTGCCGGCCTCCCTGAACGCCGTCCAGCTGCGCTTCGGATTCGAGGGCGTGGCCGAGTCCGACGGCAAGCTCGTCGTGACGTTCCAGCGAGCCTGGAACGGCGAGGCGAACCCCCGGCTGGGCATCTACGACCTGGCCGCGGGCACCTGGAGCTTCGTCCACTACCCGCTCGAGCCGGTGGCCTCCCCCAACGGCGGCTGGGTGGGCCTGTCCGACGTCACCGCGCTGGGCAACCAGCAGTTCCTGGTCGTAGAGCGCGACAACCAGGCTGGCCCGGATGCGCGGATCAAGCGGCTCTACCGGATCGACCTCAAGGGTGCGGCGGCGGGAAGCACGGTTGCCAAGACGCTGGTGCGCGACCTGCTGCCCGACCTGAAGGCGCAGGGCGGCCTGGTGGTCGAGAAGATCGAAGGCTCGGCCGTGCTGGCCAACGGCGACGTCTACGTGGTCAACGACAACGACGGCGTCAACGACAACAGCGGCGAGACGCTGCTGCTGAATCTCGGCCGGCTCGACTGAGGATTCTTCTGGACCCCTATAAGGGTTATCCCGAATCTCGCGCGGCGAGAAAGCAGGGCCGCGCGCCGTAAACTCGGCACCACACAGCCCCCGCGGCGAACCATCGCCCCGGGGGCTGTCCTTTTCAATCACGGCATACGAGGGATGAACATGTTCCGGATGACGACCAAGGCGCTCGCCGCCGCGATCCTCGGCAGCGCTGCGCTCGGCGCGAACGCAGCAGAGATCACCTACAACACCTACCTGCCCTCGCCGCACGTGCTGAACAAGGCGGCCATGGAGCCCTTCGCGGAGCGCATCGCCAAGGAGACCAACGGCGCGGTCACCTTCAAGATGCTGCCCGGAGCCTCCGTGGCCAAGGCCAACGCGGCCCTGGACGTGATGCGCGACGGCATCGTCAGTTCCAGCCTGATCGTCGACGTGTACATGCGCAAGTCGCTGCCGATGAGTTCGGTGATCAGCGACCTGGCGCTGATGGGCTCGGACACGCTGGTGATGTCCGCCGCCACCAACGAGTACAAGCTGCTGCACTGCAAGCAGTGCCAGAACGAGATGAAGAAATCGTCGTCGATCGCGATGACCTTCGTCTCCACCACGCCCTACACGCTGATGTGCAAGGACGAGGTCAAGACGCTGGCCGACATGAAGGGCAAGAAGGTGCGGGCCACCACCGCCTGGGGCGTGATGTTCAAGGAGATGGGCATGGTCCCCGTGAACGTCTCCAGCGGCGAGACCTACGAGGCGATGCAGCGCGGGCAGATCGACTGCACGTCGGGCGCCGACGCCTGGCTCAAGTCCTACACGCTCTGGGACGTCGCCAAGCACGTGATCGACTACCCGATGGGCACCTACCACGGCACGATGGTGTTCAACATGAACGCCGACGCCTGGAGTGCGCTGCCGGAGGCCGGCCGCAAGGCGATCGTCGCCAACCTGCCGCGCCTGGCCGCAGACGCCGCCTTCGGCTACGAGGAAGAGAAGGCCGCCGCACGCGCCGGCGCCGCCGAGAAGGGCGTGAAGTTCGTCAAGCCCGGCCAGGACTTCGTCGATGCGTACGGCGCCTACCAGAAGAAGGAGATCGACCGCGTGATCGACACTGCCGAGAAGGCGGGCCTGAAGGACGCCAGGGCCGTGGTCGAGGGCTACCTGAAGACGGTGGCCAAGTGGGAGAAGATCGTCGCCGACACCAAGCGCGACAAGAACGCGTACATCCAGGCCCTGGATCGCGAGATCTACAGCAAGGCGAAGTTCCAGTAAGCGTCCTCGCGCAAACCGCCCGCGGGCCGTCCGCCCGCGGGCCCTCTACGGAGCCCGCCCGTGGCCTCTATCGAGCGCTTCCTCCAACGCCTCTCGGCGGCGATGCTGTTGATCGGCGCGCTGGTCATCCTGCTGATGACCTTCCACGTCACCGCCGACGTGCTCTTCAAGGTCGGCCTCAACAAGCCGATCGTGGGCACCCTCGAATTCGTCACCTACCTCTACATGGTGGCCTGCATCTTCCTGCCCCTGCCCCACGTGCAGGCCGACCGATCCCTGATCGCGGTCGAGCTCTTCACCCAGAAGATGTCCGCCGCGAACATCGGCCGGCTCGACGCGCTGGGCGCGCTGCTGACCGCCGTCTACCTCGGCCTGATCGCCTGGTGGGGCGGAGTCCAGGCCATCGGCAAGACCCGCATCGGCGAGACCGTGGACGCCACCTACTTCGAATTCCCGATCTGGCCGATGCGCTGGGTCCTCGTGTTCTGCTGCGCGGTCGCGGCGGTGATCGCGCTGCTGCAGGTCTTCGACCGCCGCTGGCGCGCGCCGGAAGAGGCGGCGGCCGACCGTCGCCTCGGCGAACTGGAGATCTGAGCCATGGACCAGATCCACATCGCCTTCATCTGCCTGGCCGGCATGCTGGTGCTCATGGCGATCCGCGTGCCGATCGCCATCTCGCTGGGCCTGTCCGCCTTCCTCGGCCTCGGCTGGCTGCTGGGCTTCAACGCGGCCTTCCGCGTGCTGGGCTCGGCGCCCTTCGAGTTCGGCGCGTCGTGGGAGCTTTCCGCGGTGCCGATGTTCCTGCTGATGGGCAACCTCGCGTACCGCGGCGGGCTCACCTCGTCGCTCTTCAAGGCGGCGCGGCTGTGGCTCGCGAAGCTGCCCGGCGGCCTCGCCGTGGCGGCCAACTTCGCCTCCGCGCTGTTCTCGGCCGCCTCGGGCTCGTCGATGGCAACCGCGGCGGCAATGGGCCGGCTTGCCATCCCGGAGATGCTCAAGTACCGCTACGACCCGGCGCTGGCCGCCGGCACCGTGGCCGCCGCAGGAACGCTGGGCGCGATCATCCCGCCGTCGATCGCCTTCGTGCTGTTCGGCTGGTACACGGAGACCCCGATCGGCAAGCTGCTGATCGCGGGCATCCTGCCGGGCATCCTGATGGCCGGGATGTTCGCCACGTACATCATCGTGTACTGCAAGCTGAATCCCGACGCGGCGCCTCCGCCCGACGACGACCCCACCTGGAAGGAGCGCTTCGCGGTGCTGCTCGAGGTATGGCCGTCGCCACTGCTGGTGCTGTGCGTGATCGGCGGCATCTACTCGGGCCTGACCACCGCGACGGAGGCGGCCGCCTTCGGCGCGTTCGCCGCGCTGGTCATCGCGCTGCTCAAGCGCGGCCTGACGATGCAGTCGCTCTGGCAGAGCCTGGTCGACACGCTCCACTCCACCGCCTCGCTGTTCCTGATCGCGGTATCCGCGGTGATCCTCACGCGCTTCCTCGCGATCGCCGGCGTGCCCGACTTCATGGGCGGCCTGGTGGCCGACATGAACCTGGGCCCCTACGGGGTGATCCTGTTCATGGTCGCCATCTACCTGGTGCTCGGCTGCTTCCTCGACCCGATCGGCATCCTGCTGATCACGCTGCCGATCCTGCTGCCGATGTGGGAGGCAGTGGGCCTGGACATGATCTGGATGGGCGTGCTGGTGGTCATCCTGCTCGAGGTCGGCCTGATCACGCCTCCGGTGGGCCTGAACGCATTCGTGATCAAGACGGTGATGGGCGACCAGATCCCGCTCACCACGATCTTCCGCGGACTGATCGGCTTCCTGGTGGTCAACCTGATCGTGCTGGGGCTGCTGATCGCCTTCCCGCAGATCAGCCTGTTCCTGCCTGGCTTTGTCGACTGACGCGGACGCAGGCCCGCAAGGCGGATAATCGGCCCTCGGCCCACCAGGACAAGGAGCTCCAGATGAACATCCTCGAAACCATCCTCGCGGCGCAGGGCGGCAACGGCGTGCGGCAGATGGCCGACCGTGTCGGTCTCGACCAGGGACAGGCGCAATCCGCGATCGAGGCGCTCCTGCCGATGCTCGCGGGCGCGGTCAGCCGGAACGCGCAGCAGCCCGGCGGGCTGGAGGGTCTGCTCGGCGCGCTCTCGGACGGGCATCACCAGCGCTACATCGACGATCCGGCCACGCTGGAGGACGAAAGCACGATCCAGGACGGCAATGCCATCCTCGGCCACCTGTTCGGCGACCGCGAGGTCAGCCGGCAGGCGGCCGCCCGCGCTTCGGCTCAGACCGGCATCGGCGCCGACGTGCTCAGGAAGATGCTGCCGATGCTCGCCGCAATGCTGATGGGCGGCCTGAGCAAGGGCGCATCGCAGGGCGGCATGTTCGGCTCGCCGTCGGCGGGCCAGGACGGTCTCGGCGGTGCGCTGGGCGGCGGCGGCATGGGCGGTGCGCTCGGCGGTGGCATGGGGGGCGGCCTGGGCGAGGTGCTGGGCGGCCTGCTGGGCGGCGGCCAGCGTCCCGGTCCGGGCCAGGCGCAGCCGCAGGCCGGCGGCGGCCTGCTCGAGATGCTCACGCCGATGCTCGACCGCAACCGCGACGGGTCGGCGATGGACGACATCCTCGGCATGGCGGCGCAGTTCCTGCAGCGGCGCTGATCGAACCGCAGGCGCGGCAGGTGCGGCGGCGAAGCGAAGGAATCGGCGCGCCCCGGCGCGGGGGGCGTGAAGCGTGAACCTGGACATCCATCCGCTGCTGGTCGCGCTGTTCCTCCTTTTCGCCCTGGCGCTGCTCGTCTGGGCAATCGCCCGCTTCCGGCTCCAGGGGCCGGACCTCTCGGCCTTCGACCGGCCCGCCGGCCGGTGCATGTCACTGCCCGGCGAAGCCAGCGACGCGCACCGCGCAGTGGTGGCCTCGCTGGGCGGCGCCGCCCGCCTGCTCGAGGGCGTGCCGCGCAGCCGCCACGTGGCGGTGCTGCGCGAGTACCTGGACACCCTCTTCCCGGACGACGCGCAGGGCGTGACCGTCACGCCGACGGACGCCGGCGGGGTGCGCGCCGAATGGGTGCTCGCGCCCGGCGCCGACCCTTCGAAGCGGCTGCTCTACATCCACGGCGGCGCCTTCATCATGGGCAGTCCGCGAAGCCATCGCCGCCTCACCAGCCGGTTCTCCGAGATCAGCGGCGCGGCGGTGCTGGCGATCGACTACCGGCTGATGCCCGAGCATCCGCGCATCGCCGGCATCCAGGATTGCCGCAGCGCCTACCGGTGGATGCTCGGCAACGGCCCGCAGGGCGCGGGGCCCGCCGCGCGCGTCTACGTTGCTGGCGACTCGGCCGGCGGCAACCTCACGCTGTCGCTGCTGGCCTGGGTCCGCGACCAGGGGCTTCGGGCGCCCGACGCCGCGGTGGCGCTGTCGCCCCTGACCGACGCCACCCTGGGCAGCCCCAGCCTCAAAGCCAACCGGCCGACCGACCCCATGCTGGGACCGTTCTTCGGCGCGCTGGCGAAGATTCCCCGCAGCCTGCTGCTGTGGGGCGCCTGGCTGCAGACCCGCATCAGGCCAGGCGACCCGCTGGTCTCCCCGGTGTACGGCGACCTCGCCGGCCTGCCTCCGCTGCTGGTGCAGTCGAGCGAGGCCGAGATGCTGCGCGACGACGCCCGGCGCTATGCGAACAAGGCCGCGGCCGCCGGCTCGCCGGTGACGCTGCAGACCTGGAAGCACATGGTCCACGTCTGGCAGATCTTCCATCCGGAGCTCCCGGAGGGCCGCGAGGCGTTCGAGGAGATCCGGCGGTTCCTGGCGGAACACTGATCTTCGATGAGCCTGCTTCGATGCCCTTGGACAACGCCGCACCACCCCTGCTCGACTTCTCGGACGCTGCCGTCGCCGCCGAGTTCCGCGTCGTCAACGATGGCGTCATGGGCGGGGCGTCGAACTCGCAGCTTCGCCTGGTCGACGGCGCGCTGCGCTTCGAGGGCGAGGTCTCGCTCGAGAACAACGGCGGCTTCGCGTCCTTCCGGGGCCCGGTACGCGTGCCAGCCGGCGCGGCCGCGCTGCTGGTGACGCTGCGCGGCGACGGCCAGCGCTACAAGCTGACGCTGAAGCTCGACGACAGCAGCGCCACTGCGCAGTACCAGGCCCGCTTCACGGCGCCGCACGTTTGGACCACGCTGCGCTTCGGGCCTGCGGACTTCAGCGCGAGCTTCCGCGGCCGGCCGGTTGCCGCGCCGCCGCTCGACTTCGGCCAGGCGCGCACCGTGGGGGTGCTGATCTCGGACGGGCAGGCCGGGGAGTTTCACATCGAGTCCAAGGCTCTGCGCGCCGAGTGAGCGATCGGTCGGGAGGACGTCGAAGCGCTCCGGGCGGGCAATCCCGAGGCACTCCTGCGCGCGGAAGGGCCCGACTCAGCCGTCCACCCGGAACACGCTCAGGTGCACCACCCTGCCCTGCGCCTCCAGAGCTCCACCGGCCAGGCCGCTCCCCGACAGCCGAAGGTCCTCGCCCTCGCCCGCTGCGGGAAAGCGTTCCACGGCCGCAGCCTTGACGCTGCCGAGGAACGCCTCCACCTTCTTCTTCGCCGGAGCCTTCTCCACCGGCCGGCGCGCAGCCACCGCGTCCATCGCAAAGCTGCCAACGGCCTTCTTCAGGAACTTCCGGAAGGTGTCCGGGGAGTCGAACAGTTCTACCGCCACCGGCCGACCGTCGATGGCGAACACGGCGCCGGCCTGCCCCGGCTGCCATTCGAAGGCGCGCTCGTATGCCACCAGGCGCGCGCCTTCGGACTCGTAGAGGTCGGCCATCGCAGCGGTCTCGGAGGACTGGTCGGCCGCCGCGAAGCGTTCGTCGATCTCCGCCCAGATGCGCCCCTGGTCGGCGCGGGCGGGGCCGCCCGCGCGCATGGATTCGCTGACGGCCGAAGCCTTCGAGCTGCGCGCCTTCGCAAAGAGCATGCGTTCGCTCGCGTCGAAGTGGCGCGAGGTGTACGACCAGCGGCCGCGCTCCACGCAGGAGACGGGGATGACCAGCTTCCTGCCGGCGCCCACCAGGATGCTGATGTTCAGGATGCGGTTCTGGCGCGCGCCGCGCAGCTCTTCGCCGTCCACCAGGAGCACCGGTTCTGCGCCGGCGTTCTCGAAGGCGAGCTCCGGCACCGAACCGCCTTCGGTGAGCTCGCGCACGAACGCCCGGCCGCTGCCGAGCGCCTCGTCGAGCATGCTGTAGCCGGGCGCTGCGGCCTCGCCGGAGATGAGCGGGAACACCGCCAGGTTGCGGTGGCGCTGGACTGCGCCGACCGATACTGCCGAAAGGCTGCGCTCGATTGCCTGCATGTGCTGCTCCTCGCTGCGTGGACCGGAGTAGCCAGCTTAGGAAGCGCCGGGCTCAGGGCGTGCGCCCGATCTCGCCCGCCCGCGACAGGAATCGCGCCAGCTCCACCAGCCCCAGGGTGTCCATCGCGCAGTAGCGCCGCAGCCCCGACTCCAGCTCGCGCCTGCGCGAAGGCGGGGTGGCAGGCGCGATGCATTCCATGTAGGCCGCCTGCGCTGCCGTGCCGTCCTGCACCTCCCCCAGCGACGCATGGTCGAGCCCCGCCCCGATGGTCGGCAGCACCGCCTTGATCGAGCGCGAGCCCTTCATGTCGCGATGGTAGTAGTGGCTGCGCACCACCGGCAGCAGGTCGAATAGGCGCTGGGCGATCCGGGTCAGCGCCTCGGCCAGGTCGGGAAAGCGATGCGCGAGCTGCTGGATGACGCTGCGCTCGAAGCCGGCGTTGTAGGCGATCACCACGGCGCCGGCCGGCATCGAACGCACCAGCGCCTCGGCGCAGGCGCGGCTTGGATCCGCGCCGGAGAGATCGAGGAAGTCCAGCGGCTCCAGCCGCCCGTCGGCATGTTCGACGTGGCAGGACCACTGGAAGGGCAGCTGCTGCCAGGGCCGCGTGCCCGGCCACACCGGCACCGCGAAACCGACGGTCTCGAAGTCCAGGTAGGCGCGCGGATAGGGCAGCGCGCGCACGATGCGGGCCGCCGCGGGGTCGAGCCAGGGCTGGCCTTCGCGGGTCACGCGGGCGACCAGCGCGAGGTCGGGCTCGGTGAGCCGGTCGGCGGGCACTTCGCGCAGGTCGCGACAGCCCTGCGCAAGGAGCTCGGCGGCGAGCCGGCTGCCCGCGTTGCCGGGCAGCAGCGTGACCGGGTACTCCGGCTGCGGGCCGGCCTGCGCGGCGCAGTGAGCGGCGAAGGGACAGCTGAACGGCGAGCTGCACTGCGCACCCATGGCGACGGACGGCTCCCCGCCCTCCAGCGTGCCGGCAGCCGCCGCGGCCCAGCCGGCCACCTGCGCGACGATGCCGCGGGTGGCCGCGTCGAGGTCGTTGCGCACCAGCAGCCCCTCGTAGCGCCCGCCGCCCTGGTAGGTCCAGCCGGTGTCCAGGTGCCAGAGCTCGACTCGCTGCAGCTGTACGCCAGCGCCCTCGAGCACCCAGCGCTGGATGGCGACGTCCTCGAGGTAATGGCCTTTGACCGAGCCGGAGGACTTGACCTCGGCCAGCGTCCAGCCGCCGCCCTCCGGCAGCAGCAGATCCGCCCGCACCAGCACGCCGCGATGCTCGAAGGTGGCCTCGAATATCGGCCTGGGCGGAACGGCCGCGACCAGTTCCCGGGTCAGCCGCAGCGCCTCGCCGAGGCCCTCGGGAGGCTCGACGAGCACGCCGTCCGGGTACAGGCCGCGCGCCGCTTCGCCCACACTGTGGCCGGCGGCGAAGGCCAGCCGCGTGGCGGCCGCATCCGCGCGCAGCTCCGGATGGCGCACCTGCAGCCACAGCCGCTTGGGGCACTGCCGGAACTCGACGAGGCGGGACTTGGAGAGACGGGACACGCGCTGGCCCGCGCCGAAGCTT
>JBKHVS010000048.1:0-20396 GCA_046569945.1 Gammaproteobacteria bacterium
CTCGGGATCCTCGTCCGGGATCACGTCGAGCGCGGCCAGCTGCGGCGGCATCCGGCCGAAGATGTGCCTGGTGCAGTGGATGAGCGCCGTGCCCAGCGGTTCGTGGGACACGACGAGGATGCCGATCATGATCCGGAAGCAGCCCCGGTCGCGCGCTCGAGCGCCTCGACGAACAGCGTGGCGACGTCGAAGCCGGTCTGCTGGCGGATCTCCTGGAAGCAGGTCGGGCTGGTCACGTTGATTTCGGTGATGCACTCCCCGATCACGTCCAGGCCCACCAGCAGCAGGCCTCGCGACGCGAGCACGGGGGCGAGCGCCTCGCCGATGGCGCGATCGCGCGCCGAGAGCTCGCGGGCCACGCCGGTGCCGCCGGCCGCCAGGTTGCCGCGCGCCTCGCCGGCCTTCGGGATCCGCGCGAGGCAGTAGGGCACGACCTGCCCGCCGATCAGCAGCACGCGCTTGTCCCCCTGGGCGATCTCCGGGAGGAAGCCCTGCGCCATCACCGTCCGTTCGCCGAAGCGGTTGAGGGTCTCGATGATCACCGAGAGGTTCGGGTCGTCGGAGCGGGCCCGGAAGATCGACGCACCGCCCATGCCGTCCAGGAGCTTGAACACGGCCTCGCCCTGCTCCACGACGAACTCGCGCAGCCGCACCGGGTCGCGCGTCACGATCATCGGCGCGGTGAACTCGGGGAACTCGGCGATCGAGAACTTCTCGTTGTGGTCGCGGATCGCGCGCGGATCGTTGAACACCCGCGCGCCCTGGCGCTGCGCCAGCTCGAGCATGTAGGTGGAGTAGACGTACTCCATGTCGAAGGGCGGATCCTTGCGCATCAGCACCGCGTCGAAGGCGGCGAGCGGCGCCACGGCTTCGGGATCGAGCCGGTACCAGTCCAGCGCACCGCCGGTGGCGTCGGTGAGGTGCAGCCTGCGCAGCCGGGCCACCACCCGGCCGCCGTCGAGCGCGATCTCGCGCTGCTCGCAGACGTGGATCTCGTGGCCGCGCGCGTCGGCGGCCACCATCATCGCGTAGGTGGTGTCCTTGTAGGTCTTGATGCCGGCGAGCGGATCGAGGATGACGAGGATGCGCATCGGTGTCCCTGGGATCGGTGCGCCGCCCAGCGGCGGGCGCGTGTGGTCAGGACCGGCTCAGCCGTACAGCGACTGGTCCGGATCGGTCTTCTCGAGCTCGATCGAAGCGGCGAGCAGCGCCAGCCGGCCGACCACCCCGTAGGCGTAGAAGCGGTTCGCCGCGGCCTCGGCCGAGGCGCTCGCGTCGGGAAGGTTGCAGCTCGCCGCGAAAGGCAGCGGCACGAACTGCATGCCGGGAGCGTTCAGGTTCTCGTCGCGGCCGCGCCCGGCGTGCACACGGTAGAAGCCGCCGACGACGTAACGGTCGACCATGTACACGACCGGCTCGGCCCAGGCGTCGTCGATGCTCTCGAAGGTGGGCACGCCCTCCTGGAGGATCACGCGCGTGACCTCCAGCCCCTCCTTGGCCACCGAAAGCCCGCTGCGCTGCCGGACGCTCAGCTTGCGCACCTCGGAAGGGTCCTTGACCGAGACCACGCCCATTCCGTAGGTGCCGGCATCGGCCTTGACGATCACGAAGGGCGTCTCGGCGATGCCGTACTCGCGGTACTTGGAGCGCATCTGGCGCAGCAGCGTCTCCACCCGGGCCTCGACACAGTCCTCGCCGGAGCGTTCGTTGAAGTTCACGTCGCTGCAGGACGCGAACAGCGGGTCGATCAGCCATGGATCGATGTCGAAGGTCTTGCCGAAGCGCTTGGCCACGTCGCGGTAGGCGGCGAAGTGGTTGGACTTGCGGCGCACCGCCCAGCCGGCGTGCAGCGGCGGCAGCACCACCTGCTCGTGCAGATCCTCGAGGATCTCGGGAAGACCGGAGGAGAGGTCGTTGTTCAGCAGGATCGTGCAGGGGTCGAAATCCGCGAGCCCGACCCGGCGGCCCCGCCTGACCAGCGGCTCGATGACCAGTCCCGGGTTGTCCGCGAGCACCAGCGGGGTCGGCCCGCGCACCTCGGGATCGAGCGAACCCAGCCGCACGTCCAGCCCGGTCTGGCGCAGGATGGCCGACAGCCGCGCCACGTTGCGCAGGTAGTTCGGGCCGAAGCCGCGGGTCTCGGGGATCAGCAGCAGGTTGCGCGCATCCGGGCAGTACTTCTCGATGGCTGCCATCGCAGCCTGCACCGCCAGCGGCAGCGTGTCCGTCGCCAGGTTGTCGAAGCTGCCCGGGAACAGGTTGGTGTCGACCGGCGCGAGCTTGAAGCCCGCGTTGCGCAGGTCGGTGGAGCAGTAAAAGGGGGGCGTGTGCTCCTGCCACTCGAGCCTGAACCAGCGCTCGATCCGCGGGGTGGCTTCGAGGAAGCGGCGTTCGAGCTCCAGCAGCGGGCCCTTCAGTGCGGTGACGAGATGGGGAACCATCGACGGACGTGACCTGTGCGGGAGCCTGGCGGGAGCCTGCGATTGTAGCGAATGCCGCTGGCGCGACGCAGCCCGGAAATGACGAGGCGAGCCGTGCGGCTCGCCCCGGGTCGCCGTCGAGGGTCGGCGACCGGTGGGGATCCGGCCCTCGCGGAGGCCGGCGTCCCCTCTTTGCCTGCGGCTGCCGCCTCCGCCAGGGGGCGGCAGCCGTCGCGGGCCGATCAGGTGCGGTAGGCGGACTCCCCGTGCTGGGTGATGTCCAGGCCCTCGCGCTCTTCCTCTTCGCTGACGCGCAGACCGATCACCATGTCGACGATCTTGTAGGCGATGAAGGCCACCACCGCGGACCAGACGATCGTGATGACCACGCCCTCGGCCTGCACGAAGAGCTGGCTGCCCATCGAGAAGTCCTCGCCTCCGGTGCCGCCCAGGCCGGGCGCTGCGAACACGCCGGTCAGCAGCGCGCCGACGATGCCGCCGACACCGTGCACACCGAACACGTCGAGCGAGTCGTCCGCGCCGAGCATGTGCTTGAGGCCGTTGACGCCCCACAGGCAGACGAAGCCGGAGATGGCGCCGATCACGATGCCGCCCATCGGGCCGACCACGCCGCAGGCCGGGGTGATCGCCACCAGGCCGGCCACCGCGCCGGAGGCCGCGCCGAGCATCGAGGCCTTGCCCTTCATCAGCGCCTCGCCCAGGCACCAGGTCAGCATGGCCGCCGCGGTCGCGAAGATCGTGTTCATGAACGCGAGCGTCGCACCGGCGTTGGCCTCGAGGTTGGAGCCGGCGTTGAAGCCGAACCAGCCCACCCACAGCAGCGCCGCACCGACCATGGTCAGCGGCAGCGAGTGCGGAGGCATGGACTCCTTGCCGTAGCCGATCCGCTTGCCCACCAGGTAGGAGCCCACCAGGCCGGCAACGCCCGCGTTGATGTGCACCACCGTGCCGCCGGCGAAGTCGAGCGCGCCCTTGTCGAGCAGGTAGCCGCCGACGCCCCAGACCATGTGCGCGATCGGCAGGTAGCTGAAGGTGAACCAGATCACCGAGAACAGCAGCACCGCGGAGAAGCGCATGCGCTCGGCGAAGGCGCCCACGATCAGCGCGCAGGTCAGGCCGGCGAAGGTGGCCTGGAACGCGACGAAGATGTACTCCGGCAGCTTCACGTTGTCGGTGAATGTGTCAGCCAGGCTCTCGCCGGTGATGCCGCTGAGGAACAGCTTGTCGAAGGTGCCGATGATCAGGCCCTCCCCGCCGAAGGCCAGGCTGTAGCCATAGACCACCCACAGCACCGCGATCAGCGAGAACACCATCAGCACCTGCATCAGCACCGACAGCATGTTCTTGGCGCGGACCATGCCGCCATAGAACAGCGCCAGGCCGGGCACCATCAGGATGACGAGCATCGTCGAGGTCATCATCCAGGCGACGTCGCCCTTGTGGACGGCGGGCTCGGCCTTGGCCTCCTCGGCGGGCGCCGCTGCGGCCGGGGCTGCAGCGGGCGCTGCAGCATCCGCGGCAGGCGCCGCGGCGTCCTGCGTCGCCTCGGCGGGCTTGTCCTGGGCCGCTGCCGCGCCCAGGGATGCGAGCGCGGGCGCGCTCGTGGATACGAATGCCGGTGCCAGTGCAAGTGCCAAGGCAAGTGCCAGCACCCTGAGCAGACTCTTCATGATTGCCTCCAGTGACAGGGGTGCGCGCTCAGAGCGCCTCGTTGCCGGTCTCGCCGGTACGGATGCGGACGACCTGCTCGATGTCGTTGACGAAGATCTTGCCGTCGCCGATCTTGCCGGTGCGGGCCGAAGCCTCGATGGCCTCGATGGCCTGCTCGACCAGGTTGTCGGCCACGGCCGCTTCGATCTTCACCTTGGGCAGGAAGTCGACGACGTACTCGGCGCCGCGGTACAGCTCGGTGTGGCCCTTCTGCCTCCCGAAGCCCTTGACCTCGGTGACGGTGATGCCCTGCACCCCGATGGCCGACAGGGCCTCGCGGACCTCGTCGAGCTTGAAGGGCTTGATGACTGCAACGATCAGCTTCATCTCGTGTTCTCCTTGGGACCGGCCCGATGGCCGGCCGGATCCGTGCAGTGGCGGGTCAGAACGTCTTGCCGACGGACAGGACCAGCGCTTCCTTGCCGAGGTTCTTGTTCCTGTAGTTCAGGTAGCAGGAATCCTTGGCGTTGGTGTCCACGTAGGCGAGGCCCCAGTCGAGACCGGCGTAGGACTTGGTCAGGCCCAGCTTCCAGTCGGTGTAGGTGCAGGCGCTCGCGTTCTCTACCTTCTGGCGGCCGACGTGGGCGGCCAGGCCGAAGCCCGCGCCGACGTCGAAGTTGCCGTTCAGCTCGAGGTAGTGCGAGCCCTTGCTGTCGGGCGCGCCGAACAGGTCGCTGATCGCGTGCGAGTACTTCACCGTCAGCATCTGCCAGGAGCCGGCGACGTAGGCCTCGAGGGTGTTCGGCTTCGGGTTGCCGGCGCCGGTCCAGGCCGAGAAGTTGCCCGGGTAGTAGTACTGGAGCAGGCCGACGTCGTAGCCGAACTCGCCCACTTTGCCGCGGTAGCCGCCGTAGAAGTCGAGTTCCAGGCTGCTGCCGCTGCCTGCGCCGGCATCGGCCAGCCAGCTCACGTTCGAGGCCCAGGTGCCCAGGTAGAAGCCGCTGGCGTGGGTGTAGTCGAAGCCGCCCTGCAGCGCGGGGCGGAAGTCGGTCTGCGCCAGGCCGCGGAAGCGGTACTCGCTCACGAGTCTCATGTTGCCGGCGAAAGAGTGGGGCGACTCGGCCGCCTTGTCCTGGGCGAGTGCGACGGACGGCAGCGCCGCCAGGGTCGACACGGTGGCTGCGAAACCCGCGACTGCGATCAGCTTGTTCATTTCGGTCCTCTCCGGTTGAAGTCAGGTTTCTCGGGCCGGCGTCGACTCAACGCAGGCCGGTGGGAACGGCACTGCATTTCCCGTGCCAGCAGGCTTTTACCGCCCTGCCGTGCTGCGCCGCACCGCGAGCGATGCGCCCGAAGGCCCTGAATGCGCATCCGTTTGGTGCACCAGGCTCGTACGCACCATGTCGGTGCATGAAAGCCGTCACACGCGTGCTAGACTCGTCCGGCCTCCCCCGGCCCGCGGCCGAGATCGACTGGCGCGGGGTCGGAAGGCTCCCGCACCGCCCGGAATCCCGCATGAGCACCGACAAGCAGAACTTCCTCCAGGACCTGCAGGCCCGGCTGAGCGAGCTGATGCGCACCAGCCCGGCAGGCGACGTCGAGCGCAACCTGAAGGCCGTGCTCGGCCAGGCCTTCCAGCGGCTCGAGCTGGTCACCCGCGAGGAGTTCGACGACTACGCCGCGCTGCTGGGGTCGCTGCGCACGCGCATCTCGCAGCTCGAGGAAAGCGTCGCCAGGCTCGAGGCGGAACGCAGCGCCCCTACCTCCGGAGTCATTGGCGCGGCGCGCGCCGACGCGCAGGATGGGCGCTCTACGACACCCACCGGAGAGCAGCCATGACCAACGTCGCACTCGTCGCGATCGCCTGCGGACTGATCATCAGCCTGGGGGCGCTGGGCGCCTGCATCGGCATCGGCATGATGGGCGGCAAGTACATCGAGGCCTCGGCCCGGCAGCCGGAGCTGATGGACAAGCTGCAGACCAAGATGTTCCTGCTGGCCGGCCTGATCGACGCGGCCTTCCTGATCGGCGTGGGCATCGCGATGATGTTCGCCTTCGCCAACCCCTTCCAGGGCTGACCGGCTGCGGCCGTGCCGCGGGCGGTGCGCACGCGCCGGGCGGCACGGGCCGCGAAGCCGACGCTTCGCGGCGTCCGGTTGCTCAGCCCTTCGGCTGCTCGGCCTCGATCAGCTTCCGGAGTTCGGCCTTGGCGATCTTCTCCAGGGTCGAGCGCGGCAGCTCGTCGACCACCCGGACTTCCCGCGGCCGCTTGAAGTCGGCCAGCGCAGCCCGGCAGGCGTCCTCGACCGCCCGGGCCAGCGCCGCGCGCTGCGCGGCCGGCACCTCGGGGGCGCGCACGAAGGCCACCGGCACTTCGTCGAGCATGCGGTCCTTGCGCGCCACCACCGCGGCCTCGAGCACGCCGGGCACGGTCATGATGACCCGCTCGATCTCCGAGGCCGCGACGTTCTCGCCGCCAACCTTCAGCATGTCCTTGGAGCGGTCCGCGAAGTAGAGCCAGCCGTCGGCGCCCACGGTGACCCGGTCGCCGGTCTGGAAGTAGCCGTCCGCGTCGAAGGCGTCGGCGGTGGCCTGCGGGTTGTCGAGGTACTCGGCGAACAGCGACAGGCCGCGCACGCCGAGGATCGACAGGTCGCCGGTCTCGCCGGGCTGCGCAGGCCGGCCGTCGACAGACACGCGGATGCCGTACTCCGGCGCCGGGCGGCCCATCGACAGCGAGGCGCTGGGCAGGTGCACCGAGCCGATCGTGCCGTGGGTGATGGTCTCGGTCATGCCCCACCAGCCGAGGGTCCTGACCCTGAAGTGCGCATCGGTGGGCGGCTCGCAGACCCCGCTGCCCCACAGCCGGTAGTGATGCTGCGGCACCTCCTGGTCCATGATCGCGCGGGAGCAGAAGGGCACCATCGAGAACCAGGTGCAGCGGTGCTCCAGCGAGATCTCCCAGAAGCGGCTCGCGGAGAAGCGCGGCAGGATCACCGCGGTGGCGCCCGCCCACAGGGTGGCCAGCACCGAGTAGGCCTGGGCATTGGTGTGGAACAGCGGCAGCGCCACCAGGTGGACGTCGTCGGCGCGCAGCGTCTCGTGATCGGCGTTGACCCGCGCGCCCCAAAGAGCGTTGGCGTGCGTCCAGAGCACGCCCTTGGGACGCGAGGTGGTGCCCGAGGTGTACTGGACGCTGAACGGCGCCATCGGGTCCCGCGGCCGGTCCGGCAGCGACGCGGGGTCGCCGTCGATGCGCTCGAAGGACTGCCCGGGCTCGGGACGGTTGGGGCCGGCATCGTCGCCGTTGTCGGTCTCGGTGACCGCCAGCCAGCGCAGCTCGCGGCAGGCGCCGGCGACCAGCTGCGCGAACTTCGGCTGGGTGATCCCGGCGACCGCGCGCGAATGGCCGGCGAAATAGGCGAGCTCGTCGGCGCTGGACTTGGCGTTGGTGGTCACCGCGACCGCGCCCATCCAGGCGCAGCCGAACCAGGCGATGATGGTCTCGGGGCAGTTGTCCAGGTGCACCAGGACGCGGTCACCCGCGCGCACCCCCCTGCCGTGCAGCCCGGCCGCGAAGCGCCGGACCCGCTCGAGGAACTGCCCGTAGGTCCAGCTCTGCCCCGGCCCGCTGAAAGGGCGCCAGACCAGGAAGGGATGATCGCGGCGCAGCTGCGCCTGGACCTCGAGCAGCGTGCGGATGTCCTGGGCCGCGAAGGGCTGGACGTGACGGTCTGCGAGGGCGGGCGGGATGGGCATGAGGGGTGTCTCCTGGGCTCTAGTCGTTCCGGGCTGGCTCGAAGCTGCGCTGCGGCGCGGGCCCCGCCGCGGGGGCGCCGCGCGCAGCGGGCTCAGACGCCGGCGATTGCGCGCTGGTCGTCGCTGAGGTCGCCGGTGAGGTGGACCGCACAGTTCACCAGGCTGGCTTCCCAGGGCGAATCGGGCGCGAAGATGGTCACCGAGGTGTTGGCCAGCCGCTCCGGGGCGGCGGTGCCCGCGGGCAGGCGCAGGTGCCGCTCGAGCAGCACCCGGATCACCAGCCCGTGCGAGACCACGACCAGCGGCCCGGACAGCGAAGCGCGCAGCGCGAGCATCCGGTCGAAGGCGGCCGCGACGCGTTCGCGGAAGACCTCCATCGACTCGCCGCCCGGCGCGGCCTTCTCGTCGTGGATCGGGTCGTAGCCCAGGCTGTCGTAGGCCTTGCCGCGCAGCTCGCCGAAGTTGCGCTCATGCAGCAGCTCGGTCGGCTCCACCGGCAGGCCGGTGGCCGCGGCGATCGCCTCGGCGGTCTGCGCGGCGCGCGCCAGGTCGCTGCTCAGGATGGCCGAAGGCGCCAGCCCGGCGAGCCTCCGGGCGACGGCCTGCGCCTGGCCGAAGCCGCGTGCGCTCAGCGGGGTGTCGGGCGGCTGGATCACGCGGGACGCATTCAGCGCGGTCTCGCCGTGGCGGACAAGGATGATGGACACGGTTGGTCTGGCCTCCGGATGAATGGGCCGACTGTACCCGACCGGGGGCCGCCGCCGCGCGCGGGCGCGCTCGCTCGAGGTACGCGCGGGCGGATGTCGGAACGGCGCGATTGGCGGGGCGTGCTGCACGCGCGGGCAGAGGGCGCAATCGCCGCACATCCGGAACGCCGCGATGCGGCGCGCCGGAGCCTTCGCAAGCGGCCCTGTGCTACGGTCGGCGGCGACCCGGGGCGCCATCGCTGGGCGTGCCCGCTGCGCGCCGGGGGCGCCCGCAGAACACAGGAGGAGACCCGCATGAAATGGAAGATCGGCGACGTCACGGTCACCAAGATCGTCGAGCTGGAGGCCACCGGCGGCACCCGTTTCATCCTGCCGCAGGCCACCGCAGAAGCGGTGCTGGGCATGGAGTGGATGAAGCCCCACTTCATGACCGACGAAGGCCGGCTCACGATGAGCATCCATGCGCTGGTCATCGAGGCCGGCGGGCGGCGGATCATCGTCGACACCTGCCTGGGCAACGAGAAGAAGGGGCGCCACGTGCCCACCTGGAACGACCTCCAGGGCCCCTTCCTCGAGGACCTGGCCGCGGCCGGCTTCCCGCGCGAGTCGATCGACACCGTGATGTGCACCCACCTGCACGTGGACCACGTCGGCTGGAACACCATGCTTGTCGACGGCCGCTGGGTGCCCACCTTCCCGAACGCGCGCTACCTGATGGCCCGCACCGAGTTCGAATACTGGCGCGACGAGCGCGAAAACGACGAGCAGGCGGCGGTGTTCGCGGATTCGGTGCGGCCGGTGTTCGAGGCCGGCCTGGTCGACCTGGTGGAAACCGACCACCGGATCTGCGACGAGGTCCGCCTGGTGCCCACGGTCGGCCACACGCCCGGCCACGTCAGCGTGGCAATCTCGTCGAAGGGCGAGGAGGCGCTGATCACCGGCGATTTCATCCACCACCCCTGCCAGATGGCGCGGCCCGAGTGGGCGGCGACGGTCGACTTCGACCCGGCGCAGTCCACCCGCACCCGGCACGAGGTCTTCGGCCGGCTTGCCGGCACCCGCACGCTGGTGATCGGCACGCATTTCGCCGGCTGCAGCGCCGGCCACGTCGTGCGCTTCGGCGACGCCTACCGGCTGGAGACCTGAGCCGGCCGCATCGACACCAGGATGCCCGCCACGATCAGCAGGAAGGCCGCGCCGTGGAAGGGGCGCGGCATCTCGCCGACCAGCAGCGCGGACAGCACCGCGGCGAACAGCGGCGTGAGGTTCGCGAACAGGCCGGCGATCGCCGGCCCCACCGCGGCCACGCCCAGGCCCCAGCAGCGGTAGGCGATCAGCGAGGGCCCGACCGCCACGTAGACCAGCGCGACCAGCACCCAGGGCGACCAGAGGATGGGCGCCGGCGCGACCGCCGCCTCGATGCCGGCCCAGACGGTCGCCCAGGCGGCACCGAAGATCACCTGCACCAGCAGGAAGGCCGCCCAGTCCCAGTCCGGGCGCGCGCCGATGGCCAGCGACGCCGGAGGCCGCGCCAGCAGCCAGCTGTAGCAGGCCCAGACGAAGGCGCCGGCAAGCATCAGCAGGTCTCCCGGAACGAAGCGCACCGACGCGAGCTGCGTCAGGTCGCCGCGGGTGAGCACCACCGCGACGCCCGCCAGCGACAGCGCGGCACCGGCCATCGCCCGGCCGCTCGGCCGCTCGCGGTAGACCAGAGCACCGATCAGCAGCATCCAGACCGGCGTGCTCGACAGGATCAGCGTGACGTTCAGCGCCGACGAGGTGGTCAGCGCCAGGTACTGCAGCGCGTTGTAGGTGCCGATCCCGAACAGCCCGAGCAGGGCCAGCGGGCGCCAGCGCGACAGCACCTCGCGGCGCGCGCGCGGCGTGGCGACCGCGCTCCAGCCGATCGGCAGCAGCAGCACCAGCGCGAGCAGCCAGCGCAGTGCGTTCAACGTCACCGGCGGCACCTGGCCCGCCGCCAGGCGGCCGACCACCGCATTGCCCGCCCAGAGCAGCGGCGGCAGCACCAGCAGCAGCGCCAGCCGCGGCGTCAGTCGCGCGTTCACTCCGGGCGCTGCGAGGTGGGGGGAGCCGCCGGGGGCGAGGATTCCGCCCGGGACGCAGTCGCCCGCATCAGGGCGTGGGCCCCCACGGCGCCGACATCATCAGCTTGTTCTGCTGCGAGGCGATCAGCGGGCGCAGCTTGCCGGCGAAGGCCATGAACTCGGCATCGGAGAAGACCCCGGCCCAGAACGCGCGACGGTCGGCATCGTCATCGAACTTCCAGAGATGGACCAGCTGGTTGAGCGCGCCGATGTCGCCGGTGAAATAGCCGACCAGCTTCTGCGGATGCTTCTGCAGTGCCGGCCAGCCTTCGTTCTTGTAGAGCTGGACCACCTCGCCCATCTTGCCGACGATGATGTCGTAGGTGCGAAGTTCGTAGATCGCCATGCTGGTCTCCCGGGAGGTGGATTCGACAGGCGGGACTGCTCGGCAGGCGCCCCGGTCCGCCGTCGCGGCGGACCGGCCGAAGATACCGCGTCGGTCGCGCCGGCGCACCCGGGGCAGGCGCCCGCCGAGGCCGAACCGGAACTCCCGGGCGGCCGGACGGCGAACGGTGGGTTCAGCGCGGCCCGGGCTCCTCGCGGGGCACTGCCTCCAGCGCCGCCAGCCAGGGCGCGGCGACCCCGTCGCTGGGCGCGCGCCAGTCGCTGCGCGGCGACAGCGAGCCGCCGGAGCCGACCTTCGGCCCGTTGGGCATCGCGCTGCGCTTGTACTGCGAACGCCCGAAGAAGCGCTCCAGGAAGACGCCCAGCCAGCGGCGGATCTCGCCGATGGGGTAGGCGTTGCGCGCAGGCTCGGGGATGTCGGGCCAGCTGCCGCGCGCGGCGTCGCGCCAGGCAGTCCAGGCCAGGAAGGCCACCTTGGCCGGCGGAAAGCCGTAGCGCAGCGTGTAGTAGAGGTGGAAGTCCTGCAGCTCGTAGGGGCCCACGCTCGCCTCGCTGCGCTGCACCTGCCCGTCGGCGCCCTCGGGCACCAGCTCCGGGCTGATCTCGGTGGCCAGCACGTCCTCGAGCACCCGGCTGGCCTCGGGCCCCAGCCCGCCCTCGCGCGCCTCGTGGCGGATGAGGAACTGGATCAGGGTCTTGGGTACGCTGGCGTTGACGTTGTAATGCGACATCTGGTCGCCCACGCCATAGGTGCACCAGCCGAGCGCGAGTTCGGACAGGTCGCCGGTGCCGATCACCGGCGCGTCGTGCAGGTTGGCGAGCCGGAACAGGTGGCTGGTGCGCTCGCCGGCCTGCACGTTCTCGAAGGTGAGGTCGTAGACCGGCTGGCCGTCGGCGAAGGGATGGCCGATGTCGCGCAGCATCTGCAGGCAGCTCGGCCGGATGTCGATCTCGCGGCCGGTTGCGCCGACCGCCGCCATCAGCCGGTGGGCCTGGTCGCGGGTGCGATCGCCGGTCGCGAAGCCGGGCATCGTGTAGGCGAGGATGTTCGCGCGCGGCAGCCCCATCAGGTCCATCGTCCGGGCGCAGACGATCAGCGCCTGGGTGGAGTCCAGGCCGCCTGAGACGCCGATCACGACCTTCTTCGCGCGCATCGAGCGCAGCCGGGTGACCAGTCCCTGCACCTGGATGTCGTAGACCTCGCGGCAGCGCGCATCCCGGGTCGCCGGGTCGGCGGGCACGTAGGGGAATCGCTCGTAGCTGCGTTCCAGCAGCAGCTGCGCATCGACCGGCAGCGCCGCGTCGAACTCCACCGTCCGGAAGCCCTCGAGCTGCGCCGCGTGCGCGCGCACCGAGGCGGCGAAGCTGTTCTGGCGCATGCGGTCCTGCGCGATCCGGTCGAGGTCGACGTCCGCGACGACCAGCTGCGCGCCGTCGCGGAAGCGCTCGGTCTCGGCCAGCAGCGAGCCGTTCTCGCAGACCAGGCCGTGGCCATCCCAGGCCATGTCGGTGGTCGACTCCCCGGTGCCGGCCGCACTGTAGGCATAGGCCGCCAGGCAGCGCGCCGACTGGTTCGCAGCGAGCTGGCGGCGGTAGCCGTCCTTGCCGACCACCACGTTCGAGGCCGACAGGTTGAGCAGCAGCGTGGCGCCGGCCAGCGCGGCGTAGGACGAGGGCGGGATCGGCGTCCAGAGGTCCTCGCAGATCTCCATGTGCAGCGTGAGCAGCGGCTGGCCCGCGCAGCGGAACAGCAGGCGGCTGCCGAAGGGCACGCCGCGCTGTCCCGCCAGGTCGATGCTGTCGCGCAAGGCGGTGTCCGCCGGAGCGAACTGCCGCAGCTCGTAGAACTCGCGGTAGTTGGGCAGGTAGGTCTTGGGCGTGACGCCCAGGATGCGGCCGCGATGCAGCAGCGCCGCGCAGTTGTAGAGCAGGCCGTCGACCGCGACCGGCAGCCCCACCGCGACGACCAGGTCGAGCGCGCGGGTGCCCTCGAGCACCGTGGCGAGCGCGGCCTGCGCGGCGTCCAGCAGCGCCTGCTGATGGAACAGGTCGTCGCAGGTGTATGCGGTCAGGCCGAGCTCCGGGAACACGGCGATCAGCGCCCCGCAGTCCGCGGCCTGGCGCGCCAGTTCCAGCGTCTGCCCGGCGTTGCAGGCGGGATCGGCGACCCGGACCTGCGGGATGCAGACCGCGACCCGGATGAAGTTGTGGCGGTACAGGTTGAAGAAGGACACGGAGGCGGACGATCGGAATGTTCGGATCCGCCATTCTGCGGCATCGCGGACCCGCTCGGTTACATTGCCCGGGCTACCCGAACCGACACGGAGGAATCGAATGGACATCAAGGGCAAGGTCGCAGTGATCACCGGCGGCGCCAGCGGCATCGGCCGCGCAACCGCGCTGAAGTTCGCGGCCGAAGGCGCCGCGGGCGTGGTTGTTGCGGACCTGAACGAGGAGGCGCTGAAGACCGTCGCCGACCAGGTTGGCGGGCTCGCGGTGCGCTGCGACGTCGGCCGCGAGGACGACATCAAGCGGCTGGTGGCCGAGGCCGAGAAGCGCTACGGCCGGATCGACGTGTTCTTCTCGAACGCCGGCATCCTGGGCCGCGGCGGCCCCGAGGCCCCGGACGAGCTCTGGGACGCGATGTGGCGGATCCACGTGATGGCCCACGTGTGGGCGGCGCGCGCGGTGGTCGAGCCGATGCTGGCGCGCGGCGAGGGGCAGTTCGTGATCACCGCCTCGGCGGCGGGGCTGCTGAACATCGTCGAGTCGGCGCCCTATGGCGTCACCAAGCATGCCGCGGTGGCCTTCGCCGAATGGCTGTCGATCGCCTACGGACGCCGCGGGCTGGACGTGTCCTGCCTGTGCCCGCAGGCGGTGCGCACCGGCATGGTCCCGGACGACGACGGCGGCTCTGCGGGCGTCGACGGCGTCCTCAGCGCGGACACGGTCGCCGACGAGGTGCTCAGGACGATGCGCGAGCGCCGCTTCCTCGTGCTGCCGCACCCGCAGGTGCTCGACTACATGCGCAACAAGACCGCGGACTACGACCGCTGGCTGGGCGGCATGCAGAAGCTCTACATGAAGTCGCACGGCTGACGCCCGACCGCGACCCGGGGCGGCGAAAGACCGCGCCCCGGTGTTTCGGCACACCAGCCGGCAGTCGCTTGAACTGCTTAGTCATTTTGTGACGTTCAAGTTGACCCAGTGAACTCTCCGGTGCAGAATTCGGTCGCGGTCGTCGACGCCGACGTCGCGCCCAGCCGATTTCCAAACATCCGGAGACATCATCATGCTCAAGTGGTTCAAGGCCCTGGTCCTGGCCGGCTCGGTCGGCGTCCTCGCCGCCTGCAGCAGCGGCAGCGGCGACAAGGACAACATCGTCGAGATCGCGCAGAACGACGCGAGGTTCAGCATCCTCGCCGAGGCGGTCGTGGCGGCCGGCCTGGCCGACACTCTGTCGAACGACGGCCCCTTCACCGTCTTCGCGCCCACCAACGACGCCTTCGCCGCCCTGCTGGGCGAGCTCGGCGTCACCAAGGACCAGCTGCTGGCCGACAAGGCCCTGCTGACCCAGGTGCTCACCTACCACGTGCTGCGCGGCGCAGTGACCAGGGACGCCGTGCCCGCCGGCAAGGCGCTCGCCACGGTCCAGGGCGACATCTTCAAGATCGACGCGTCTGGCTCCGACCTGGTGATCACCGATGGCCGCAACCGGACCTCGAAGATCATCGTCACCGACCTCGAGGCGAGCAACGGCGTGGTCCACGCGATCGACAGGGTGATCCTGCCGGCGAACAGGAACATCGTCGAGACGGCACTCGGCCTGCCCGACTTCAGCATCCTGGTCGAGGCGGTGGTCGCCGCCGACCTGCAGGGCGCGCTGTCCGGCACCGGCCCGTTCACGGTCTTCGCGCCGACCAACGCCGCCTTCGCCGCGCTGCTGGGCGAACTGGGCGTCACCAAGGACCAGCTGCTGGCGAACAAGCCCCTGCTGACCCAGGTGCTCACCTACCACGTGCTCGGCAGCCGGGTGCTGAAGGCCGAAGTCCCGGTGGGCACGCCCGTCGCCACGCTGCAGGGCCAGACCCTCACCGTGACCCCGGCGCTGGCGATCCAGGACCAGCGCGGCCGCAGCGCGAACATCGTGGCCACCGACGTGCTGGCCAGCAACGGCGTGATCCACGTGATCGACAAGGTGATCCTGCCGCAGTGATTCCTCGCGGCTGACCGGCGCCGGCGTGCAGTGCGCCGGCGATGCGGACGGGGACGTGCCTTGCGGCCGTCCCCGTTTGCGCTTCCGGGCGCCGCGTGCGATCGCGCACGTCCCGGGGGCGTTCCCCGCGCGCGCGGCCTCAGCTCCGGTCGACGCGCGCCGGGATCCGCACCGGCATCGACAGGAAGCCGTGCACGAAGTTGGACTTCGTGCGCACCGGCTGGCCAGTGATCTCGACGACCGGGTAACGCTTCAGGATCTCCTCCCAGAGCACGCGCAGCTGCATCTCGGCCAGGCGGTTGCCCACGCAGTGGTGGATGCCGAAGCCGAAGGCGAGGTGGTGCTTGGGGCGCGGGCGGTCGACGATGAACTCGTGCGGCCGCTCGAGCGCCTGCTCGTCGCGGTTGGCCGACAGGTACCACATCACCACCTTGTCGCCTGCGCGGATCTGCTGCCCGCCGAGCAGGTAGTCCTGCGTGGCGGTGCGGCGCATGTGCGCCAGCGGCGTCTGCCAGCGGATGATCTCCGGAACCATGCCCGCCACCAGTCCAGGGTTGGCCCGCAGCTTCGCGTACTGCTCCGGAAAGCGGTTCAGCGCCAGCAGGCCGCCGCTGATGGAGTTGCGGGTGGTGTCGTTGCCGCCGACGATCAGCAGGATCACGTTGCCCAGGTACTCGTCGGGATCCATGTTCCGCGTGGCCGGCGAGTGCGCGAGCATCGAGATCAGGTCGTTGCGCGGTTCGGCGTTGACCCGCTCGTTCCAGAGCTCCACGAAGCGGTCGCGGCAGGCCTTCAGCTCCGCGATGCGCATCTCCCAGGAGGTGACCGCGCCGTTGCCGTCCGGGTCGCCGGTGGCCATGTCCGACCACCAGGTGAGCTTCGAGCGCTCCTCGAAGGGGAAGTCGAACAGCACCGCCAGCATCCGGGTGGTGAGCTCGACCGACACCCGCTTCACCCAGTCGAACTCCTCGCCCACCGGCAACCCGTCGAGGATCTCGACGGCATGGCCGCGGATCGTGGCCTCCATCTCCGCCAGGTGATCCTGCGTGAACATCGGGCTCACCGTCTTGCGCTGCGCGGTGTGGCGCGGCGGGTCCATGCCGATGAAGCTGGGGAACATCTCCTCGGGCGGCCGTTCCGCGAGCGCGATGCCGCCGCGCTTCATCTCGGACGAGAACACGTCGTGGTGCTGCTCCACCTCGACGATGTGCCGGTAGGAGGTCACCGACCAGTAGGGGCCGTAGCGCTTGCTCTGGCACAGGTGCACCGGCGCCTCCTTGCGCAGGCGCTCGAAGTACAGCTCGACGATGTCTTCCTGGAACAGGTAGCCCTTGCTGACGTCGAACCGGTCGAGCGGCATCGCCCAGACCTCGTCCCGCAGCGAACCGCTCGTCTGCGCTTCCATCCTTGTCTCCAATGTCGTTGTCCTGCGCCGGGAGGACCGGCGCGGCGCCCGCTGCAGGTGGCGGGCATCCGCATCATATAAGAATCGCGGCGGCGCAAGGCGCGCGGCCGGAGGGTCCGGAATGAGCCACGGGGCACGGGGGAGAGGGGCCCCGCCTTGCTATGCTGGCCGGGCCTTCCGACCGGGGCGCCTGCGCCTGGCCCGCGCCTGCGGCGCCGGACGCAAAGGCCACCGACCACGCAGCACCACCACAAGACACGACGAACAGAGGAGCCCCCGATGAGCTGGCAGCCGGAACTGGACGAACTTGCAAGGCGCGAGGCGCTCGCACACCAGATGGGCGGCGCCGACAAGGTGAAGCGCCAGCATGACGCCGGCCGGCTCACGGTGCGCGAGCGCATCGGCCGCATGCTCGACGCCGGCAGCTTCCACGAGGTGGGCACGCTGTCCGGCATCGGCGAGTACGACGAGCGCGCCCGGCTCAAGACCGTCACCCCGGCGAACTGCGTCTTCGGCCGCGGCAAGGTCGAAGGGCGTCCGGTCGTCGTCGTGGGCGACGACTTCACCGTGCGCGGCGGCTCGGCGGACGCGTCGATCAGCGCCAAGCCGCTGATGGCCGAGGAGATGGCCAGCGAGTTCCGGCTGCCGATCATCCGCATCATCGAGGGCTCGGGCGGCGGCGGATCGGTGAAGACCATCGAGACCAAGGGCGCAGCCAACCTGCCCGGCGGCGTGGGCGGCACCCGCGGCTTCTATTACATGACCGCCAACCTGGCGCAGGTGCCGGTGGTGGGCCTGGGCCTGGGCTCGGTGGCCGGCCTGGGCGCGGCCCGGCTTGCATCCAGTCACTTCTCGGTGATGACCCGCGATTCGGCGATGTTCGTCGCAGGCCCGCCGCTGGTGGCGCGCCTTGGCCAGCCGCTGAGCAAGCAGGAGCTGGGCGGCGCCGACATCCAGACGCGCGCCGGTGCGATCGACCTGGCGGTCGACACCGAGGACGAGGCCTTCGAGGCGGCGCGCCGCTTCCTGTCCTATCTGCCGTCGTCGGTGCACGGCCTGCCCCCGGTCATCGCCTGCGACGACGACCCCGAGCGCAGCGACGAGGCACTGCTGTCGGTGATCCCGCGCGACCGTCGCAAGATCTACAAGATGCGCCCGATCATCGAGTCGGTGGTCGACAAGGGCTCCTTCTTCGAGATGGGCCGCAACTTCGGCCGCTCGATCATCGCCGGGCTGGCGCGCCTGGGCGGCCACCCGGTGCTGATGCTTGCGAGCGATCCCTATCACTACGGCGGCTCCTGGAACTCCGAGACCTGCCAGAAGGTGATCCGCTACGTCGACCTCGCCGAGACCTTCCACCTGCCGGTGGTCTACCTGATGGACTGCCCGGGCTTCCTGATCGGCCTGGAGGCCGAGAAGACCGCGACCATCCGCCACGGCGTGCGCGCAATGGCCGCGATGAACCAGACCACCATCCCCTGGTGCACGATGATCGTTCGCAACGCCTTCGGCGTGGCGGGCGCCGCCCACCAGCCGGGCGGGCGGCTGTCGCTGCGCTATGCCTGGCCGTCAGCCTACTGGGGCTCGCTGCCGCTGGAAGGCGGAATCGAGGCTGCCTACCGCGCGGAGATCGACGCCGCCGAAGATCCGCAGGCAAAGCTGGCGGAGATCGAGGAGCGGCTCAACGCGCTGCGCTCACCCTACCGCACGGCCGAAAAATTCTGGGTGGAGGAGATCGTCGACCCGCGCCGGACGCGCTCGCTGCTGTGCGAGTTCGCGCGGCTGGCCGAGCCGGTGCGCACCCCGGGCCGGGCCAGCTTCTCGATCCGTCCCTGAGCCGCGCCTTCGCGGCCGTCCGGCGCCCCAGCGCGCCGGACCCGGCCGTTCTCCACCTGCACCACCGCGGGAAGCCCCGATGAACGAACCGAAACTCCACTCGCTGCAGGTCAACGGCATCACCATGCGCGTGGCCGAACAGGGCAGCGGCCCGCTGCTCCTCTTCTGCCACGGCTGGCCGGAGTCCTGGTATTCCTGGAAGCACCAGATGGCCGCGGCCGCGAAGGCCGGCTGGCGCGCGGTCGCCCCGGACATGCGCGGCTACGGCGGCACAGATGCGCCGGCCGACGTCGACCAGTACTCGCTGCTGCACCTGGTGGGCGACATGGTCGACCTGGTGCAGGCGCTGGGCGAGCGCGAGGCCGTGGTCGTCGGCCACGACTGGGGCGCGCCGGTTGCCTGGCACTGCGCGCTGCTGCGGCCGGACCTGTTCCGCGCGGTGGCGGGCATGAGCGTGCCCTACACGCCGCCGGCCCGCATCGACCTGCTTAGCGCGATGGAGAAGATCGGCGTCCACGACTTCTACATGCAGTACTTCCAGGCGCCCGGCGTGGCCGAGGCGGAATTCGAGCGGGACGTTGAAGCCACGGTGCGCCGCATCCAGTTCAGCAGCTCTGGCGACGCGCCGGAACGCGCGTCCTTCGGGCGCGTCGACTTCGACAAGGGCTTCCTGGCGGGTACGGTGGACCCGGACGTGCTGCCCGACTGGCTCAGCGAGGCCGACCTCGCCTGGTACGCCGGCGAGTTCCGCCGCGCAGGCTTTCGCGGCGGGCTCAACTGGTACCGGAACCTGCGCCGCAACCGGGACCTGCTGATGCCCTGGCGGGGCTGCCCGATCCGGCAGCCGTCGATGTTCATCGCGGGCTCGCGCGACGGCGTGATGAAGTTCCCGGCTTCGAAGAAGCAGATCGAGGCCTTCGCGACCACTCTGCCCGGGCTGCGCGGCTGCCACGTCCTGGAGGGCGCGGGACACTGGATTCAGCGCGAGCGGGCAGCGCAGGTGAATGCGCTGCTGCTCGACTTCCTGAAGGGGCTCTGAGCCGGGCGCGGCCGCCGCGCGCCCGCTCAGAGTTCGGCCGCGGTCTTCCCGGCGGCCAGCAGCACCGGATCCCAGACGGGCGAGAACGGCGGCGCGTAGGAGAGGTCCATCTCGGCGATCTCCTGCACGGTCATGCGGTTCCACAGCGCGGTGGCCAGCACGTCGATGCGCTTGCCGGATTCCGAACGGCCCACGATCTGCGCGCCCAGCAGCCGGCCGCTGCCGCGCTCGGCGAGGAGCTTGATGCGCATCGGCTGCGCGCCGGGATAGTAGTGCGCCCGGCTCGCGGCCTCGGTGACCGTCGCGAACGCGTCGAAGCCTGCCTCGGCCGCCTCGCGCTCGCCCAGGCCGGTCCGCCCGATCTCCAGGTCGCCGAAGCGGGTGATGGCGGTGCCCAGCACGCCTTCGAAGCGGGCGTCGCCGCCGGCGATGTTGGTTCCGGCGGACCGTCCCTGCCGGTTCGCATGGGTGCCGAGCGCGATCACCGCGGCGCGGCCGCTGACTCGGTGATGCGACTCGACGCAATCGCCGGCGGCCCACACGTTGGGCAGCGAGGTGCACAGCCGTTCGTCCACCACGATGCCGCCGGCCTCGCCGATGCGAATGCCCGCCTGGCGCGCGAGTTCGACGTTGGGGCGGACCCCGAGGCCGACCAGGACGAGGTCGGCGGGAATGGCCCCCTGGTCGGTGCGCACTGCACTGACCTGGCCGTCCTGCGCATCGAAGCCCTCCACCGAGACGCCCAGCCGCAGGTCGACGCCCGCGGCGCGCATCGCCTCGGCGACGAGCGAGACCAAGCGGATGCCGCCGCCGCAGCTCTACGACCTCACCGAGCTGCAGCGGCACGCGAACCGGCTCTTCGGCTTCACGGCCCAGCGCACGCTCGAGATCGC
>JBKHVS010000049.1:0-20391 GCA_046569945.1 Gammaproteobacteria bacterium
TAGACGAACAGATCCGCCAGGTCGCCCTTCTTGCGCTCGCCGACCGTCGGATCTGCCGCCACGACTCCGGTGGCTGCGTCTACGTCCCTGGCGACGTTGTCGTCGAGCTTCCTGTAGGCGCGCGCAAAGCGGCGCGTCTGTTTCAGCGCCCAGGTCACGGGCGCTGCGAACGGGGAACGAAGGCCGTTGCATCTTCGCGCGGCTCGGCCATCGAGGCCAAGGACTCGGCGATGAAGCTCACCGGCAGGTCGGGATTGTCCAGCGCAGCGCGTCCGACCTTGGCCCAGTACTCGATCTGGCCGGCGATGGTGCGGTGTTCTGCCTGCGCTTCGCTGCGCGCCTGCTCGTAAAGCGTCTGATCGATGCGGATGGAGGTCGAGGCGGCCACGAAGGTCTCCGAATGAGCGTGATTTCCTGACGGAGGCGAAATTACCACAAAAGTGGCAAAACTCCTTCCGACGCCGATCCGGCGAGCGCTCCAAACACCCCGGACACAGCCGGCCGTCATTGCGGGGCAGGCTTGACGCGCGGGCCGCCTCGCGCCCCCTCCTCATGGCCGACTTGACCGTCGTTCGCACACCGTCGATGTTTCAGGCTGGTGGCGGCATTCGGCCGGAAGCGCGCTCCAGACGTCCACGACCCAGGCCTTTCGGGTGTGCTCTTGCAGGACCATCCCGTTTCACGTATTACGTCAAACGTAATATCATTACCGTGATCCTTTCCTTCAAATGCAGGCAGACGCAGGCTCTGTTCGAAGGCGGCTCCCCGCGTCGCTTCCGTGCGTTCAAGGACGTTGCAGTGCGCAAGCTGACCCAGCTGGATTCCGCGAAAACCTTGGAGTTCTTGCGGTCGCCTCCCGGCAACCAGCTCGAAGCCCTGCGTGGCGACAGGAAAGGCCAGTACAGCATCCGCGTCAACGATCAGTTCCGGCTGTGCTTCGTCTGGACCGAGGCGGGGCCGGATGGGGTCGAGATCGTCGATTACCACTGAGGAGCTCACGATGAGCCGACCGATCAATCGCATGCGCCCGGTGCACCCGGGAGAGATCCTGCGTGAGGATTTTCTCGTGCCGCTCGAGATGAGCGTCAACGCGCTCGCGCTTGCCCTGGGAGTGCCCGCAACGCGCATCCACGAGATCGTCAAGGAGCGGCGGTCGATCACGGCCGACACTGCCGAGCGTCTCGCCCGTTACTTCGGGGGCGATGCGGAGTCCTGGATGGGTTTACAGGCCGCATTCGACCTCAAGACCCTTTCGACCCGTGACGAGATCCGCAAGCGCGTCGAGCCGCGTTCAGCGTCCGAGCATGCCGCGTAGTGATCCCGCCGACCGGCCTCCCGGAACATCCAAGAGAGATGCAATGACGAGCAAGGAAGAAATCTCGGCCTTCATGGCGCAAGCCTTCCCCGCCAGCAGCTTCACCATCGAGCATGCCCAGAGCATGCGCGCCACCATCCGCCGCCCCGTCACCCAGGACGACCTGCGCCCCGGAGACACCGTCTCGGGCCCCACGCTGATGGCGCTGGCCGACACCGCCCTCTACGTCGCCATCCACGCAACGCTGGGGATCACGCCGCACGCGGTCACGTCGAGCATGAACATCAACTTCCTGCGGCGGCCGCCGGCGGACCGGGCGCTGCTGGCCGAATGCAGGCTGCTCCGGGTCGGGCGGACGCTGGCGGTGGGCGAGGTGTCGATCTTCTCCGAGGGCGTGGACGATCCGGTCGCTCACGTCGTGGGCAGCTACGCCATTCCGCGGGAACGGGCGTCGCCAGCCGCCTGAGCTCCCATCGCCTCCGGCAGGGTCATGCCGGCCTGCGGCACGCACCGTCCGATATGATCGGTCCGGCTCATTCGGAGCGCATCTCGGAAAGGAGGATTCCCATGACCGACCGTTGGCTGGACTCGCTGATCACCCCCGGCCCCCAGGAAGGCTTCGAGCTGGCGATCACGCTCAGCCGGCGTGGGGTCAAGTACACGCAGCCGGACACGGCCGTGCTCAAGGGCCTGCGCCCCGAGTACGCGAACGATGCCGACGGGCTGATCGCAGCGTCGCAGGTCGTCGCCATCAACTTCCAGACCATCGCCGCCGCCAACGGCTATTGGCGGAAGTGAGCGCCCAGGGGCTGCCGAGGGATCGCCAGACGCGCCGCCGGACCGCATGCCCCTGCCGCCTCTCATCATCCGCACCCGCTCCCTCTGCAAGCGCTACGCCATGGGCGACACCGTGGTGCATGCGCTGCGCGAGGTCTCGGTGGACATCGCTGCCGGCGAGATGGTCGCCGTGATGGGCCCCAGCGGCTCTGGAAAGTCCACCTTCATGAACCTGGTCGGCTGCCTCGACCGGCCGGACTCGGGCCGCTACGAGCTGGCCGGCGAGGCGGTGGAGGGGCTGGACGAGGACCGGCTCGCCGCGATCCGCAACCGCCGCATCGGCTTCGTCTTCCAGCAGTTCAACCTGCTGGCGCGCACCTCTGCGCTGGAGAACGTGGAACTGCCGCTGCTCTATGGCGGCCTCGGGCGCAGGGAGCGCCTGGAGCGGGCGCGGCACCGCCTGGAGCAGGTGGGCCTCGGCGACCGCATCGACCACCACCCCCGCCAGCTCTCCGGCGGCCAGCAGCAGCGGGTGGCGATCGCCCGCGCTCTGGTCAACGACCCGGTGCTGGTGCTGGCCGACGAGCCCACCGGCGCGCTCGACTCGCGCACCAGCGTGGAGGTGATGGCGCTGCTGCAGGCGCTGAACCGCGGCGGAATCACCATCGTGCTGGTCACGCACGAGGCCGACATCGCGGCCTTCGCGGGGCGGGTGCTGAGCTTTCGCGACGGGGCCATCGTCTCGGATGCGCGCCAGGAGCCGCGCGACGCGGCCGCTCTGCGGGCCGCCGGCTGACGGCAGCGGCCGGGGGCAAGCCCGCCCGGAAGGACGCACCCCGGAAGGACGCCGGGAACCGCGCGCCCAGCTAGAGCTGGAACGCCAGCCAGAGCACCAGGCCCTCGCCCACGTGACGGGCCAGCCCGGCGGGCCGCGCCTCGTAGCGCGCGGCGCCGGCGGCCAGCGCGTCGATCCAGCCGGAGAAACGCACGATGTCGTCCGGCGCGTAGAAAACGGTCATCAGCTCGTAGTTCAGGAACAGGCTGCGGCTGTCGAGGTTCACCGAGCCGGCCAGCGCCATGTGCTCGTCGATCACCACGGCCTTTGCGTGGATCATCCGCGGCGACAGCCACAGCCGCGCGCCTGCGCGGGCCAGTTCGCGCATCGGGCGGTTGCGGGCGATGTCGGCGAGCCGGTGGTTGGAGCGGGCCGGCAGCACGAGGTCCACCGCCACGCCCCGGCGCGCCGCCATCACCAGCGCGGAGAGCAGGCTCTCGTCCGGCACCAGGTAGGGGGTGACCGCGACGATGCGGTCGCGCGCGCGGTGGAAAGAGGTGACCAGCAGGGTGTGCACCGTGTCGTCCGCGTAGTCCGGGCCGCTGGGCAGCAGCTGCGCCGCGGGCGGCGCGGCCGCCGCCGAGGGCCAGCCGCCGGGGCCTGCGCCCGAGGGCCCCATCGCGGCCTGGCGCGGATCGAGCGCGAAGCGCCAGTCGGCGTCGAAGACCGCGGCCGCCTCGGCGGCGACGTCGCCCTGCAGGTCGAAGCTGAGGTCGACCCAGGCGGGCCGGCCGGCTTCGCCCAGGAAATACTCGCCGGCCAGGTTGCGGCCGCCGCTCCAGAGCCAGCGCCCGTCGGCCACCACCAGCTTGCGGTGGTTGCGCAGGTTGGTCCGCCCGCGCAGCGGCCACTTCAGCGGCGAGCGGAAGGGCGGCACGAAGCGCACCACCTGCACCCCCTGCTCCTGCACCTCCGAGAAGTCGCGCCGCCCGCCCATCAGCGCCCCCACCCCGTCGACGATCAGGCGCACCTGCACGCCCTCGCGGGCGCGCTGGCCGAGCCGGTCGACCAGGTCGGCGGCGAAGCGGTCGCGCCCCAGGATGAAGGTGCAGACGTCAAGGCGCTCGCGCGCCGCCCCGATCACCTCGAACAGTGCCTGGGCCGCCTCGGCACCGTCGCGGTGCACGCGCAGCGCGCGATAGGCGGCCGGCGGGGCCAGCCCCATCGAGGCGGTGAGGTGCTGCGCCCAGCGCGGCGCGATCACGTCGTCCGCCTCCACGCGGGGCGAGGGCGGACGCACCCGGGCCTTGGGCAGCTTGCGGGTACCGAACAGCAGGTAGAGCGGCAGGCCCGCCTCCGGGACCAGCAGCAGCGCCAGCACCCAGCCCACCGCTGCCGACGGATGCCTGCGCTGGTGCAGCGCATGCGAGCCGACCGTGTAGACGAGCAGGCCGATCGCCGACAGCAGCCCGTGCAGCGGGAACCAGTCGGCGAGCCCGGTCCACGTCACCGTGCGCAGACGCTGCGGGCGGCGCTGGGACCGTTCGGCATGGCGACTCTCCGGGTTCTAACAGCTCGATCGGATGATATATGCTCATGGTCTCACCGAAGCGAGACAGAGAGAACCCGAACATGGACCTGAACTACTCGGCAGAAGACCTCGCCTTCCGCGACGAAGTGCGCGGCTGGCTCGACGCGAACATCCCCGCCGACCTTCGCGAGAAGGTGCTCAACTACGAAGAGCTGGGCAAGGAAGACCTGCTGCGCTGGCACAAGATCCTGGCCAAGAAGGGCTGGGTCGCGCCCGCCTGGCCGGTCGAGCATGGCGGCACCGGCTGGAACGCCGTGCAGCGCTACATCTTCGAGGAAGAGTGCGCGGCCGCCGGAGCCCCCCCGATCGTCGCCTTCAGCATGACGATGTGCGGCCCGGTGCTGATCCGCTTCGGCTCGGACGAGCAGAAGAAGCGCCACCTGCCCGGCATCTACAACGGCGACGTGTTCTGGTGCCAGGGCTACTCCGAGCCGGGCTCCGGCTCGGACCTGGCATCGCTCAAGACCCGGGCCGAGCGCCAGGGCGACCACTACATCGTCAACGGCCAGAAGATCTGGACCACGCTGGGCCACTTCGGCGACTGGATCTTCTGCCTGGTCCGCACCGACCCCAACGCGAAGAAGCAGGAAGGCATCAGTTTCCTGCTCATCGACATGAAGACCCCCGGCATCACGGTGCGCCCGCTGATCCTCCTGGACGAGGGCCACGAGGTCAACGAGGTGTTCTTCGAGAACGTCAAGGTTCCCGCCGAGAACCTCGTCCACGAAGAGAACAAGGGCTGGACGGTTGCCAAGTACCTGCTGGGCCACGAGCGCCTGAACACCGGCCGCATCGGCGGCTCCAAGCGCGAGCTGGCCAAGCTCAAGGCCATGGCCGCGAAGGCCATGCGCAACGGCCGTCCGCTCGCCGAGGACACCCGCTTCGCCGACCGGCTGGCCCGCGTCGAGATCGAGCTGATGGCGCTGGAAGTGACCAACCTGCGCTTCCTCGACGAGATGATGCGCACCGGCAACATCGGCCCCGAGGTCGCGATGCTCAAGATCAAGGGCACCGAGATCCAGCAGGCGCTCACCGAGCTGACGATGCAGGCTGCCGGCCCGATGGCGCATGCCTTCAAGCCGGTGGACTACGACGGCTTCGACGACTTCACCGCGTCGCTGGCCGCGCGCTACTTCAACTACCGCAAGACCTCGATCTACGCCGGCTCCAACGAGATCCAGCGCAACATCTACTCCAAGGCCGTGTTGGGCCTGTGAGCCGGGAGACAAGAACGATGAACTTCCAACTGAACGACGAACAGCAGCAGCTCACCGACAGCCTGAAACGCCTGCTCGACAGCCAGTACGACTTCGAGTCGCGCAAGAAGATCGTGGCGTCCGCCGAAGGCTACAGCCCGGCGCTGTGGAACACCTTCGCCGAGCTGGGCCTGCTGGGCCTGCCGCTGTCCGAGCAGGCCGGCGGTTTCGGCAGCCCGGCAGCGGAAATGGTCGGCGTGATGGAGGCGCTCGGCGAGGCGCTGGTGGTGGAGCCCTTCCTGGCGACCACCTGCCTGGCGGGCCGCGTGCTCGACCGCGCCGGCAGCGAGGCGCAGAAGCAGGTGCTGGCAGGCGCCGTCGAGGGCAAGACCCGCCTCGCGCTGGCCCACCAGGAGCGCGGCGCCGGCTTCGAGCTCGCCGTGGCCACCTCCGCAAGGCGCGACGGCGCCGGCTGGGTGCTGGACGGCGAGAAGGTGGTGGTGCTGGGCGCCCCGATGGCCGACAGGCTGGTGGTCTCGGCGCGCACGTCCGGCAAGCCGGGCGACACCGCCGGCCTGAGCCTCTTCCTGGTCGACGCCAAGGCAGCCGGCGTGAGCATGAAGTCCTACCGGACCCAGGACAGCATGCGCGCGGCGGACGTCACGCTCAAGGGCGTGAAGGTGGGCGCCGACGCGCTGGTGGGCGCCGAGGGCGGAGGCTTCGAGCCCCTGGACGAGGCGCTGGACTTCGCCTCGGCCATGCTCTGCGCGGAGGCCGTGGGCGCGATGAAGTTCGCCTGCGAGACCACGCTGGAGTACCTGAAGACCCGCAAGCAGTTCGGCGTCACGCTGGGCTCCTTCCAGGCGCTGCAGCACCGGCTGGTGGACATGAACGTCGCCACCGAGCAGTCCCGCTCGATCACCTACCTGGCCTGCGCCAAGGTCGATACGGGTGACGCCGCGGAGCGCCGGCGCACCGTGGCTGCGGCCCGCGTGAAGATCGCCGACAACGCCCGCCTGGTGGGCCAGGAGGCGATCCAGCTGCACGGCGGCATGGGCATGACCCTGGAGATGAAGGTGAGCCACACCTTCAAGCGCCTCACCATGATCGGCCAGAGCTTCGGCGACGCCGACTTCTACCTGGCCCGTTTCGCGGCCTGATGGCTTACTGCCCGCGCCTCCCGGCGCGGGCAGTGTCTCCCCGGGCGCGCGCCGCGCCCCGCCGGCCGTCCCTGTCACACGATGACAGCACGATGACATGCCCGGCGTCCCTGGCCCTTCCCCGCTTCCCCCTTCCCCCTTCCCCCTTCCCCGTGTAATAAAGCCGTCACACGCGGGGCTTAGCCTGCGCGCTCAACTCCTCGAAAAGGGAAAGAACGCATGAGCACGATCACCCGTCTCCTCGCTGGCAGCGCCCTGTCGCTGTCCGCCGTCCTCTCCGCCCAGGCGGCCGACATCACCGGCGCCGGCGCCACCTTCCCGGCCCCGGTCTACGCGAAATGGGCCGAAGCCTACAAGGCGGCCACGAACAACAGCCTGAACTACCAGGCCATCGGCTCTGGCGGCGGCGTCAAGCAGATCCTGTCCAAGACGGTCGATTTCGGCGCCAGCGACGACGCGATGAAGGGTGAGGACATCACCAAGAACAACCTGCTGCAGTTCCCGGCCGTCATCGGCGGCATCGTGCCCGTCGTCAACCTGGCCGGCATCGCCCCGGGCCAGATGAAGCTGGACGGCAAGGTGCTCGCCGCGATCTTCAAGGGCGCGATCACCAAGTGGAACGACCCGGCGATCGCCGCACTGAACGCGGGCGTGAACCTGCCTTCGGACGCGATCACCCTGGTCTACCGCTCCGACTCCTCTGGCACCACCGCCGGCTTCACCTACTACCTGGCCGAAGTCGACCCCTCGTTCAAGGACAAGGTCGGCGCGGGCAAGACCGTGAACTGGCCCAGCGGCGTGGGCGGCAAGGGCAACGCGGGCGTGGCCGCCAACGTGACCAAGATCGCCGGTTCGGTCGGCTACGTGGAGTACGCGTACGCCAAGCAGAACAAGATGACGCACGTGGCGATGATCAACAAGGCCGGCAACACGGTGCAGCCCGACGACACCGCCTTCGCCGCGGCCGCGGACGGCGCCGACTGGTCCAAGGCCCCGGGCTTCGGCATCAGCCTGAACAACCAGGCCAACCCGAAAGCCTGGCCGATCACCTCCGCGACCTACATCCTGATGCACAAGGTCGCCGACAAGCCGGCCCAGTCCGCCGAGGCGCTGAAATTCTTCCGCTGGGCGCTGAACAACGGCCAGAAGCTGGCGCTGGAGCTCGACTACGTGCCGCTGCCCGCCAGCCTCGTCAAGCAGGTCGAAGCCACCTGGGCCGAGATCAAGGACGCTTCCGGAAAGCCCGTCCTGGGCAACTGAGCGGTCCGGCGCCCGCCGGAACCCGTCTCGCGGCGGAGCCAGGAAAAGGCTCCGCCGCCTCGTTTCAAATAAAATCCCAGGGGCTGATCCCCGATGAACCATCTGGCGGACGCATCCAACGACGCGCTGGCACCTGCGCGCGCAACCGAAATTGCGAAGAGATCCATGAGCCAGGACGCCATCGCCGCACGGATTCGCACGTTCGCCAGGCAGGACCGCATCTTCCTGGGAATCACCTTCTCCTTCGCCGCGCTGGTGCTCGTCGTGCTGATGGGCATCCTGGTGTCCCTGGTCATGGAGGCCTGGCCCGCGTTGCGCGAGTACGGCCCCGCCTTCGTGATCGGCACCAAGTGGAGCCCCGCCGACGACGTCTACGGCGCGGTCATCGCCATCTACGGCACCCTCGTCACCTCCGCCATCGCGCTGCTGATCGCGGTGCCCATCAGCTTCGGCATCGCGGTCTTCCTCACCGAGACCTGTCCGCTGCGCCTGCGCCGGCCGCTTGGCACGGCCATCGAACTGCTCGCCGGGGTGCCTTCGATCATCTACGGCTTCTGGGGCCTGTTCGTGCTCGCCCCGCTGTTCCAGGAGTACGTGCAGCCGCTGTTCATCGCCACCGGGCTGCCGCTCTTCGCCGGCCCGCCGCTGGGCATCGGCGTCTTCACCGCGGGCCTGGTGCTCGCGCTGATGGTCATCCCCTTCATTGCGTCGGTGATGCGGGACGTCTTCGAGACGGTGCCGCCGGTGCTCAAGGAGTCCGCCTACGGAATCGGCTGCACCACCTGGGAGGTGGTGCGCCGCATCGTGCTGCCCTACACGCGCATCGGCGTCATCGGCGGCATCATGCTCGGCCTGGGGCGGGCGCTGGGCGAGACCATGGCGGTCACCTTCGTGATCGGAAACGCCAACCGGATGGCGAGCAGCCTGTTCGCGCCCGGCAACTCGATCGCCTCGACCCTTGCGAACGAGTTCGCAGAGGCAGACCCGGCGCTTCACATCCCTTCGCTGTTCGCGCTCGGGCTGCTGCTCTTCCTCATCACCTTCGTCGTGCTCGGGCTCGCCAAGTGGCTCACCGAGCGCAGCGCGATGCGCGCCGGAAACTGAGGACCAACGCCATGGACAAGGGCATCTACCGCCGCCGCAAGGCGATGAACGCGATCGGCATGGGCCTGTCCGGCATATCGATGGCGCTGGGCCTGGCCGCGCTGACCTGGATCCTCTTCACCCTGTTCTACAAGGGCCTGGGCGCGTTCAGCGCGGACTTCTTCCTGAAGTCCACCCCCGCGCCTGGCACCGAAGGCGGCGGCCTGGCCAACGCCATCGTCGGCAGCCTGATGATGGTCGGCATCACCACCCTCATCGCCACGCCGATCGGCATCCTCGCCGGCATCTACCTCGCCGAGTTCGGCAGGCGCTCGCGCTTCGGCGCGATCACCCGCTTCGTCACCGACATCATGCTGTCCGCGCCCTCGATCGTGATCGGCCTGTTCGTCTACGCGGTGGCGGTCGCCACGGTGAAGCACTTCTCGGGCTGGGCCGGGTCGATCGCGCTCGGGCTGATCGCGGTGCCGGTGATCGTGCGCACCACCGAGAACATGCTGAACCTCGTGCCCGGCAGCCTGCGCGAGGCCGCCTTCGCGCTTGGCGCGCCGCGCTGGAAGGTGAGCCTGGCCGTCACGCTGCGCGCGGTGCGCGGCGGCGTGATCACCGGCGTGCTGCTCGCGGTGGCGCGCATCATCGGCGAGACCGCGCCGCTGCTGTTCACCGCGCTGAACAACCAGTTCTTCAACGCCGACATGTCCAAGCCGATGGCCAACCTGCCGGTGGTCATCTACAACTTCGCGATGAGCCCCTACGAGAACTGGCAGGAGCTGGCCTGGGGCGGCGCCGCGCTGATCGCGCTGATCGTCCTGGCGATCAACATCGCCGCCCGCGTCCTGTTCCGCGAGAAAGTCCAGGCCTGACGACCGGACACCACGAGCCGCCATGACCGACACCACACTGCTGCCCCCCTCCGTCGCCAGCGCGATGCAGGTCCGCGACCTTTCCTTCTACTACGGGAAGTTCAAGGGCCTGAAGAACGTCTCGCTGGACATCGCCCGCAACCAGGTCACCGCCTTCATCGGGCCGTCCGGCTGCGGCAAGTCCACGCTGCTGCGCACCTTCAACCGGATGTTCGACCTGTACCCCGGCCAGCGCGCCGAGGGCCAGATCATGTTCAACGGCCGCAACGTGCTTGCGCCGGAGCAGGACGTGAACCTGCTGCGCGCCAAGGTCGGCATGGTCTTCCAGAAGCCCACGCCCTTCCCGATGACCATCTTCGAGAACATCGCCTTCGGGGTGCGCCTCTACGAGAAGATGTCCTCGAGCGACATGGCCGAGCGCGTCGAATGGGCGCTGCGCAAGGCGGCCCTCTGGGACGAGGTCAAGGAGAAGCTCAACCAGAGCGGCCTGAGCCTGTCCGGCGGCCAGCAGCAGCGCCTGTGCATCGCGCGGATGGTGGCGGTCAAGCCCGAGGTGCTGCTGCTCGACGAGCCCACCAGCGCGCTCGACCCCATCTCCACCGCCAAGGTCGAGGAACTGGTCAACGAGCTGAAGTCCGACTACACCATCGCGATCGTCACCCACAACATGCAGCAGGCGGCGCGCATCTCCGACTACACCGCCTACATGTACCTGGGCGAGCTGGTGGAGTTCGGCGAGACCGAGCAGATCTTCATCAAGCCGAAGAAGCAGGCGACCGAGGACTACATCACCGGGCGCTTCGGCTGAGGCCGGCCCGCGCGAGGAGACACACGCGATGGCGAACGAACACACCTACAAACCCTTCGACACCGACATCGCCCGGCTGCGCAGCGCGGTCACCGTGATGGGCGGCCTGGTGGAGCGGCAGATCGAGCGCGTGATCGACGCGGCGCTGCACCGGGACCTGGAGAAGGTGACGCAGGTGCTCACCGACGAGGCCACGGTCAACCAGCTGCATCTCGAGACCGACCTGCGCTGCAACCAGATCATCGCCAAGCGCCAGCCGATCGCGATCGACCTGCGCGAGGTGATCGCGGTGATCCACATGATCAACGACCTGGAGCGCATCGGCGACGAGGCCAAGAAGATCGCGAAGAAGGTCCGCGGCATCATGGACACCGAGCCCCAGGTTCCCCACGACAGGGTGCGGCTGATGTCCGAGATGGTGGTCGACATGCTGCGCCGCGCGATCGACGCCTTCGTGCGCCAGGACAGCGAGACTGCCAAGGCGGTGGTGGCGAGCGACGAGGCGGTCGACGCGCTGCGCGACGAACTCACCGCCGGGCTGATGGATCGCCTCACCGAGCGCCAGGTGCCGGTGGCGCCGGCACTGACGATGATCTTCATGGTGCAGTCGATCGAACGCATCGGCGACCACGCCAAGAACATCGCCGAGTTCGTCGTCCACGTGGTCGAGGGCGTCGACCTTCGCTACAAGGCCTCGCGGGCGAAGGCCGCAGGCGCCTGAGGGACTGGCCGGGCGCCTGACGGCGCCCGCCGGCTCGCCCCGGTCCCGGGCTAGGCGAAGAACAGCGTCGCCAGCCCCAGGAAGATGAAGAAGCCCATGCTGTCGGTGCTGAAGGTGAGCAGCACCGACGATCCGATCGCCGGGTCGCGGCCAAGGCGCTGCAGCCCCAGCGGCACCGCCATCGCGATCAGCGCGCCCAGCAGCAGGTTCAGGATCATCGCCAGCGACATCGTCAGCCCGAGCAGCGGGCCCTCGACGGTGTCGTGGTAGAGCGCCCAGGCGACCAGCCCGGCCACCCCGCCCCAGACCACGCCGTTAAGGCCTGCGATCGCGAACTCCTTGAGCATCAGCCGCCGGGCGTTGGCCGCGGTGACGTGCCCGAAGGCGAGCGAACGCACCACCAGCGTCATCGTCTGGTTGCCCGAGTTGCCGGCGATGCCGGCGACGATGGGCATCAGCGCGGCCAGCGCGGCCACCCGCTCGATGGTCCCTTCGAAGGCGCCGATCACCCGCGAGGCGAAGAAGGCGGTGCACAGGTTGAGCGCCAGCCACAGCCAGCGGTTCTTCGCCGAGCTCCAGACGCTGGCGAAGATGTCCTCCTCCTCGCGCAGGCCGGCCTGCGACAGCCGGTCGTAGTCGCCCTGCTCGCGGATCACGTCGACCACCTCGGCCACCGTGAGCCGTCCGACCAGCCGCCCGTGGGGATCGACCACCGGGGCGGAGACGAGGTCGTAGCGCTCGAAGGCCTGCGCGGCATCGTCGACGTCGTCCATCGCCTGCAGCGTGAGCACGTCGCGCACCATGGCATCCGCCACCATCACCTCGGGCTCGTTGACCAGCAGCCGGTCGATCGGCAGCGCGCCGCGCAGCTGGTCGTGCCGGTCGACGACGAAGACCTGGTCGGTGTGCTCGGGCAGCTCCTCGAGCCGGCGCAGATAGCGCAGCACCGCCTCCAGGGTGACGTCCTCGCGCACCTTCACGAAGTCGAAATACATCCGGCCGCCGACCGAGTCCTCGGGATAGGACATCGCGGCGCGCAGCTGCTCGCGCTCCTGCTGGTTGAGCTGGCGGCGCACCTCCTCGACGACGTCGCGCGGCAGGTCGGGCGCAAGGTCGGCGATCTCGTCGGCGTCCAGCGACTCGATCGCGTCGACCAGCTCGTGCCGGTCCATCGATTCGATCAGCGTCTCGCGCACCGCGTCGGAGACCTCGAGCAGGATCTCGCCGTCGCGCTCCGCCTTTACAAGGTCCCATGCGATCAGGCGATCCTCGAGCGGCAGGCCCTCGAGGATGTAGGCGACATCGGCCGGGTGGAGACGGTCGAGCCGTGCCCGCAGCTCGTTCAGCCCCTGCCGCTCGACCAGGTGCTCGACCAGCACGTGACGGCCTTCGCCCTCGCCGTAGTGCTGACGGTGCGCCACCTCGACCGCCAGCCGGTGGCGGCGCAGCATGTCCTGGACCTCGTGGAGGGCGCGCGATGCGTCCTCGGCGTCGCGCGGCTGCGCGGCCTGCAGGGCGGCGTCGGAGCCGCTGTCCTGGGCTTCTTGGTCGTGCTCGGCCATGGTCTCGCTGCGCGCATGGCCGGGCTGTGGATCAGCCGCTGGCGCTGCGTGCGGGGTCTATCGGGCTGTCGGGAACGGTGTTCACGTCTGTCGGCGTGGTCCGGGAAGCGCGAATTGTAGGCGCGCGGGGCACGATGCGAAAGAGCGCGGGCACGCCAGGCCCATCATCGCCCCGCGGGCGTGACGCGCGTGCGACAGGCCCGGGGACGGCGGGCCCCGGGAGATGTCAGGGAGCCTCGACGATCGACCTTCCCGATGCGTTGAACCCTGCCATGATTTCGATGCTCTGCGCCGTGGTGAAGAGGTCGCAGAACAGCGTGCGCTCCTCGGCGAGCCCGGCCTCGCCGGCCGGCCCGGCAGCGCCGCGCACCAGGCGCTTGACGTGCGTGAGCGCCAGCGGATGGCGCCGCAGCAGCGCGCCAGCGATCTCCAGCGCATGGTCGAGCGCCGGCCCGTCGTGGCAGGCGTTGACCAGGCCCAGCGCGGCGGCCTCGCGCGGCGCGAAGGTCCTGCCGAGCAGGATCCACTCGAGCGCCCGTCCGGGGCCGACCAGGCGGGTCAGCCGCTGGGTGCCGCCGCCGCCGGGCAGCAGGCCGATGTTGGTTTCGGGCAGGCCGATCCGGTAGTCGCCCTCCTGGGCGATGCGCAGGTCGCAGGCCAGCGCGAGCTCGAAGCCGCCGCCCATCGCGAAGCCATTGATCGCCGCCACGAAGATTCGAGCGCTGGTCTCGATGCGGCGCGTGATCCGGTGAATGGGCGCCTCCGGCACCGGCCGGGCGGGGTCGAAGCGCAGGCCGCGCGCGGCGAGCGCCCGGGCGCGCTGCTCGAGCACGCCGACGTCGAAGTGCCGGACGAACACGCCCGGCTGCGCGCCGGTGATCACCACCACGCGCAGCCGATCGTCCGCGTCGATCGCGTCCAGCGCCGCCTCGATCCCGGCCTCGCTGGCGTCGTCCATGAAGCCCTGGGGCGGGTTGGACAGCCGCAGGACGGCGATGCCGTCGTCCCGCCGCTGCAGCGTGGCGCGTCCGTCCGCGAATACCTGCTCCTGCTGGTCCTGGGTCAAGGCTGCTCTCCTCTGGCGTGCTCTGGCGTGCGTGCGAATCCGGCCGGTCCGCCCCGGGCGCCGGGCCGGTTCCCGACGGAACAGCATAACCATCCGCGCCCGCCCGGCCCACCGCAGGCCGGCGCACGCGGTGCGAAACGGAATGCGCCGCACCCGCCAGGACCCGCACTGCGGCCGGCGGCCGGAGCCTCTGGCATGATCGCCGCCAGGAAGCGCGGGCACCGGGCCCCGCAGGCAGGAGGACAGGGCAATGAAGAAGATCGTCATCGAAGCGCTCGGCGCACCCGAGAAGCAGGCACGCTGCGTGGAGGTACCCGACCCCGCCGCGCCAGGCGCGGGCGAGGTCACCGTCCGGATCCTGGCCGCGCCGATCAACCCGGCAGACCTGCTGCAGATCGAGGGGCGCTACGGCGTACGCCCGCCGCTGCCCTACACGCCCGGCCACGAGGGCGCCGGCCGGATCGAGGCGGTGGGCCCGGACGTTCAGGGGCTGGCGGTGGGCGACCTGGTGCTGCCCGGGGTGTTCGGCACCTGGTGCGAGCGCATCGTCTGCAAGGCCGCGGGCGTCACCCGGCTGCCGCCGGACACCGACCTGCTTCAGGCGGCGATGCTGCGCGCGAACCCCGGCTCGGCCTGGGCGATGCTCGACGCGATTCCGGCGCTGGCCGCCGGCGACTGGGTGATCCAGAACGCTGGCAATTCCGCTGTAGCGGGCTTCGTGCACCGGCTGGCAGCGCGCCGCGGCGTGCGCACGATCGCGGTGGTCCGGCGCGCGGAAGCGGCGGCCGCGGCCAAGGCCAGCGGCGCCACGCTGGTGGTGGTGGACGACCACGAGCAGGGCAGCGACGACGCGCTGCAGGCGGCCGTGGCCCAGGCGGTGGGCGCCTTCGAAGCCGCAGCGGGCGAGCCGCCGGCGCCCGGCGGGCAGCCGCGGATCCGCGGCGCGCTCGACGCGGTCGGCGGCCGCGCCACCTCGCGGCTGGCGCGCTGCCTGCACGACGGCGGCGTGGTCATCAACTACGGCCTGCTCAGCGGCGAGGACTGCGCGATCCGCCCGCACGAACTGGTGTTCCGCGGGGTGCGGCTCGAAGGCTTCTGGCTGTCGAGCTGGTTCCGCGGCGCCGGTCCGCAGCGCATCCGGACGATGTACGACGAGCTTGCCGAGCTGATGCGCAGCGGAGCGATCTCCGCGCCGGTCGCCGCCACCTACCGTTTCGACCGGATCGCCGAGGCGCTGGCGCACTCGGCGCAAGGCGGCCGCGACGGCAAGATCCTGCTGGTCAGCGAGGGCTGATCCGGGCCCGGGGGCGACGGGCACCGGTCCGGAGGGCCTCGGTACCCGGGGGCGCAGGGAGCAGGCCGCGCCCGGTCATCAGCGCGGCGGCACCGCGTCCCACATCCAGCGCTGCACGATCCCGGCCCTGCGCGCCAGCGCCGGCGAGCCGCGGTTGCGGTCGTAGTAGCGCGGCCTCGGCAGCATCGCCGCCATCCGTGCGGCCTGCGCCGGGGTCAGCCGGGCGCAGGAGGTTCGCATGTGGTGCATGGCGCCCGCCTCGCAGCCGAACACCCCGATGCCCCACTCGGCGACGTTCAGGTAGATCTCGAGGATCCGGCGCTTGTCCAGCACCGTCTCGAGCATGTAGGAGATCGCCAGCTCCTGGGCCTTGCGCAGGTAGCTGCGCTCGCCGGACAGGAACAGGTTCTTGGCGAGCTGCATCGTGATCGTCGAGCCGCCGCGCACCACCTTGCCCTTCTTCAGATTGGCCTCGTAGGCGCGCTCGATCGCATCCCAGTCGATGCCGTCGTGCTCGGTGAAGTTGGCGTCCTCGGAGGCGATCACCGCGCGCTTGAGGTTCGACGAGATCTCCTCATAGGGCACCCAGCGGTGGCGCAGCCGCGCCTCGGGATCCTGCTCGCGCAGCCGGTCGAGCTGCTCGCTCATGAAGCTGGTGGTGCCGGGGTCGAACCACTTCAGCCAGACCACCTGCGCCAGGTACCAGAGCTGCACCGCAAGCACCACCGCCACCAGCCCGGCGAGCAGCCAGCCGGTCAGCCGGAGCGCGCGCCCCGGCAGCGACCCGAGCCCGCCGAGCGCGCGCACCAGCAGCGGCGCCTTCCTGGCCCGCCGGGTGTTGCGCCTGCGTGTGCGTGCCAAGATGCCTGCGTTCAGGGCCGGGCGGCGAGTTCCTCGCGCAACTCCCGGTAGACCGGCGCGGTCGTCGGCCGCACGCCGCGCCAGATGAAGAAGGACTCGGCGGCCTGCTCGACCAGCATCCCCAGGCCGTCGGACACCGCCGGGCAGCCGCGCGCGGCAAGCTGGCGCATGAAGGCCGTTGGACGGGCGCCGTAGACCATGTCGTAGGCGAGCCGCACGCCCTCGTAGACCTCCGCGTCGACCGCGGGGGCGCTGTCGTCCAGCCCGGCGGAGGTGGCGTTGACCACCAGGTCGAAGCCCTCGCCGCGCGCGCCGGCGCCGCCGAGCGCGTCGTATCCGCAGCCGGCCGCGCGCGCATCCCCGACCCGCGCAGCGAGCTCGTGCGCGCGCGAGGCCGTCCGGTTGGCGATGGTCAGCCGCGCCACCCCGGCATCGAGCAGCGGCGCGAGCACTCCGCGCGCCGCGCCGCCCGCGCCGAGCATCAGCACCCGGACGCCCGAGAGCGGGAAGCCCAGGCGCTCCACGATGTCGCGCACCAGCCCCACGCCGTCGGTGTTGTCGCCGTGGACGCCGTCGTCGCGGAAGGCGAGCGTGTTCACCGCGCCGGCAGCCGCCGCGCGCGGGGAGCGATGCGTGCAGTACTCGAAGGCCTCGACCTTGAAGGGGACGGTGACGTTCAGGCCCTTGCCGCCGGCCGCGCGAAAGGCCTCGACGGTGGCGACGAAGCCGTCGAGCGGCGCCGGCAGGCGATCGTAGGCGAGGTCCTGCGCCGTCTGCTGCGCGAAGCGCGCGTGGATCGCCGGCGAGCGGCTGTGCGCGACGGGATTGCCGATCACTGCGTAGCGGTCGGTCACCGGGGGCACCTGCGGGGCTGCGGGTTCTGGTTCATGCGGCGGGCGGTCAGGGCGCCTTCACCGATTCGGTGGACAGCGCGTCGTTGGTGAAGGTCCAGCTGCGCACGATCTGCAGGATGTCGCCCTCGCGGGCCATCTCCGGCGGGAAGCGCTCGTAGGGGGCGCCCGCGTGGACGATCTCGCGCACCGCGCGGTTGAGCACCTCGTGCCTGGAGGGGCGGTCGAGGATGACGTCGACGACATTGCCGTGCCGGTCGATCTCCACCGTGATGATCATCGTGTCGTAGAGCCTGCCGCGCGCGGCGGGCGGATAGCGGGCCGTGCCGATGCGCTCGATCTTCGTGGCCCAGTCCTCGACGTAGCGCGCATAGGACACGCCGATCGCGTTGATGCCGTAGGTGAGGCGCTTCGGGCGCTTGTTGTAGTCGGAGATCTGCCGGTCGATCTGCGCCTGCAGCCTGGCGATCGCCTGCTCCACCTCGTCCGCGTCGGCGGCCTGCGGGCTTGGCTGCACGCCCGCCTGCCGGCGCTCGGAATCGACGAAGGCCTGCGGGCCGCGCGCCAGCGCGAGCAGCCGGCGCTGCTGCTCCTCGAGCTCCTGCACCCGGCGCCGCTGCTCGCGCAGTCCGGTGCCGTCGGACACCGCCTGCTCAGCGGGCAGCGGAGACTTCGCGCGCCCGGTGTCGCGGTCGCCGCCGCCCTCCATGTCGACCTGGGCCGCCACCTCCGCCTTGACGGGGGCGCGCTCGGTCCGGGCATTGAGCAGCACGACCTCGATGCGGGAATCGGTCGGGGCCAGGCGCAGCGGCTCGGGCGGCGCGAACTTCAGCACCGCCAGCAGCAGGTGCAGCAGCACCGACACCGCGATGCCGACGATCAGCGGATCGCGCAGCGCCTCCGGGCGCAGCGGCAGCCGCGAAAGGGCCATCGCGCTCATCGGTCGGGACCCGGGCCGCATCCGTTCACGGAGACTCAGCCCTCCTCCGTGAACTCGGCTTCCGCGGCCTCGTCGTCGGTGAGGCCGCCGTCGGAGGTCTCGGGCACGGTGGGGGCGAGCTCGACGAAGCGCGCCTGCACCGACAGGTCGATCTCGTCGGTGGCGAGGATGTCGACGACGATGCGCCGCCCCGGGGGCAGCGCGGGCAGGTCGGCGAGCCGGAAGTAGAGCGGCGCGTCGGCCAGCCGGACGAGATCGTCGCGCACGACGGCTGCCTGCGTCCGCGAGATGCCTTCCTGGGCGAGCCAGCGCAGGCACCAGTAGCGCTCCAGGTTCGACTGGAAATCGCCGTAGGCGGAATACCGCGCATCGAAGGCAGAGACGATGGAGAACAGGTCGGAATCGTTGGCCGCGAAGGCCGGCTTCTCGCCGCGCAGCACCGCGACCAGCTGGCGCTGGTTGGTGAGATCGATGTAGCGGCGCAGCGGCGAGGTGGACCAGGCGTACTGCGCCACCCCCAGCCCCTGGTGCGGCAGCGGATGCGTGCCCATCTTCACACGGCCCATCTGCTGCGAGCGATAGATGCCTGCCACCTGGTGCTCGGCAAGCAGGCGACCCCATTCGCTGTTGGCGAGGATGGCCATCTCGGCCACGATGCGGTCGAGCGGCGCGTCGCGGCGCCGCTGCACGATGCGGACCCGGCCGTCCTCGACGTAGAAGCTGAAATCGGCGCGGCCGCGGGGCTCGGGCTTGCCGCGCACCTTCTCGCGTCCCGCGCACAGCGCGAGCGTGAGCTTCCACAGCGCGCGCAGCGGCTCGCCGAAGGGCAGCGGCGCGGCCGGATCGTCCAGCACCGCCTCGGTGACCTCGTCGTCGAAGGCGTCGTGCCGAAGGTTGGCGGCGATGCGGATCCGGTCCACCGCGGAGAAGCAGCGCTCGATCGAGGTGCCGGCGGCGTCGAGGTCCGCATACAGCGAGAGTGTCGGCCGCTCCGTGCCCTCGTCCAGCGAATAGGGACGGATCGCCTCCTCGGGAAGCATGGTGATCTTGCCGCCGGGCATGTAGACGGTGGACATCCGCTCGCGCGCCACCGCGTCGAGCGCGCCCTCCCGGGCGATGGCCAGGGCGGGCGCAGCGATGTGGACGCCGATCCGCAGCCGGCCGCCCGGCAGGGTCTGCACGGAAAGCGCGTCGTCGATCTCGGTGGTGGTGGAGTCGTCGATCGAGAAGGCTTCCACCGGCGCGAGCTCGAGCGCCAGGTCCGGCGCCGGCGGGGCCGGCAATTGCGGGAAGCCGGTGCCGTGCGGGAAATGCTCGACGGCGAAGCGCGCGAAATGGAGATCGTGCGCGGAGGCGAAGGCGCCGAGCTCCAGCAGCAGGCGCTCGGGCGCCTTGCGGGTGCGCTCGCAGGCGCGCTCCAGCGCGCGGTACTCGATGCCCTGCTTGTCCGGCCGCACCAGCAGCATCGCCGCGCGCTCGGCGATCGCCGGCGGCAGGCGGCCCTCGGCCATCGCCTGCGCGTACTCCTCGAGCATCTGCTCCTGCTGGCGCCGCCGCTCCACGGCGGCAAGCGCCAGGCGCAGCGTCTCTTCGGGCGCGGGGCGATAGCGGCCCTTGCCCTTGCGCTGGAAGTGGATGGGAGCGCCCTGCAGCCTGAGCAGCACGCCCGCGGCCTGCACCGCGTCCGGCCGCCCGCCGAAGTACTCGCCGGCGAGGTCGGCGAAGCCGAACTCGTCGCGCGGCGCGCACTCCCAGAGGAAGTCGATGTCGAGCTCGTCGGCCACCCGCTGGGCGGCCGGCAGCAGCTCCGACGGCGAAGGGGTCTCGAAGCGGAGCACCACGTGCCCGCTCTTCACCTTGCTGCGCTTGCCGCTGGCGTGCTCGACCTGCAGGCTGGCGGGAGCCTCGGACAGGATGGTGCCGGCCTTGAAGCCGCCGTCTTCCTCGAATAGGACATGGGTCATGGCCGGGAGAATTATACGGGCGGGGCAGGCCCCGCCGCCGCCGCCGTCCGTCGTGTGAACGGGGAGCCGGTCGCCGCGCTGACGGGCGTCAGTCGCTGCGCAGCCCGGCCTCGCGGGCGATCCGGCGGAATCGGATCAGGTCTTCCCGCAGCAGTCGCGCCAGATCCTCGGGCGGGCTCGCCACCGGCTCGACGTCGAGCACCGCCAGGCGCTCGCGGAAGCGGGGCTCGGCCAGCGCGGCGGCGATCTCCCGGTGCAGCCGCACCGCGATCTCCACCGGCGTCCC
>JBKHVS010000050.1:0-20079 GCA_046569945.1 Gammaproteobacteria bacterium
GGTCGGCGGCACCGGCTACGAGTCCACCGGCGCGCTGAACACCGGCGCCAACCGTGTCCGCGGCCTCGAGCTCGGACTGGTGGGCAGGCTGACGGACCGGCTGACGGCCCAGGCCGGCGTGGCCTTCATGAAGTCGAAGGTCACCGAGTCCAACGACCCCGACAGCGTGGGCAGGCGGCTGAGCAACTTCGCCGACCGCAGCGCCTTCCTGCAGCTGAAGTACCAGGCCACCGAGGGCTTCGCCATCGGCGCCAACGTCCGCCACGAGAGCCAGAAGTACGCGGGCCAGCCGGACGCGGCCGCCGGCGACGAGCCGATCCCGTCGTACACGGCGTTCAACCTGTTCGCCAGCTACCGGTTCGACAGGAACCTGGATGCGCGCCTGAACGTCGGCAACGTGACGGACCGCGACTACTATCTCGCGGGCTACCGCTCCGGCTCCTTCCTGTACAAGGGGGACGCGCGCAACGCCCGGCTGACGCTGAACTACCAGTTCTGAGCCCATGTCCCTGCACGCCCGGCTCCCCGATGGAATCCACTGCGCGGCCGACTACGCACGGCTGGCCGCCGACGCGATCGGCGCCCCCGCGCTCGCCTACCTCGACGGCGGCGGCGGCGAGGACCGCACGCTTGCCGCGAACCGCGCTGCCTTCGAGCGGCTGGGCATCATTCCCCGGCTGCTGCGCGACCTCGATGGCGCGCACACCCGGCTGAGCCTGCTCGGCCAGGAGCTCGCCCACCCGATCCTGATCGCGCCGCTCGCGTACCAGACGCTGGCGCACCCTGGCGGCGAGATCGAGACCGCGCGCGGCGCCGCGGCGGCCGAGGCCTGCATCGCCTTGAGCACGCTGTCGTCGTACAGCCTCGAGGAGGTCGCAGCGCATGCCGGCCCGCGGCGCTGGTTCCAGCTCTACTTCCAGCCGGAGCGCGCGGCCACGCTGGACCTGGTCCGGCGCGCCGAAGCGGCCGGCTACGCCGCGCTCGTCGTCACCCTGGATGCGGCGATCCAGGTGCCCAGCCAGCGCGCACTGCGCGCCGGCTTCCGGATGCCCGCCGGGCTGCGGCCGGCGAACCTGGACCGATACCCGTCGCCAGCCGCGCCCTCGACTGCCGGCGCAGCGGCCGGCGCCGGCGGCAGCCGCATCTTCCAGGCCGCCGCCCGCCACGCCCCCACCTGGGACGACCTCGACTGGCTCGCCGCACGGACCGCCCTGCCGCTGCTGGTCAAGGGCGTGATGCATCCCGAGGACGCGCGCCGGCTGCCCGACCATGGTGCGGCCGGGCTGGTGGTCTCCAACCACGGCGGACGCACGCTGGACGGCGTGCCCGCGAGCCTGGCGATGCTGCCGGCGATCCGGCGCGCGGTCGGCCCCGGCTGCCCGCTGCTGCTGGACGGAGGCGTGCGCAGCGGCGCCGATGCCTTCAAGGCGATCGCGCTGGGCGCCGACGCGGTGATGGTCGGCCGGCTGCAGGTGCACGCCCTGGCCGTGGCCGGCGCGCTGGGCGTGGCGCACATGATCCGGCTGCTGCGCGAAGAGCTCGAGCTCTGCATGGCCGCCGCCGGCTGCCCGACGCTCGCCGACATCGGCGCCGCATCGATCCACCCCCCGCAGGAATAGACGAAGTGCTCATCCCGATCGAAGGCGTGCTCCCGCCCGAAGACCTGCGCGAATTCAGGCAGCGGCTCGACGCCGCCGAGTGGCAGGACGGCGCGAAGACCGCCGGCACCCTGGCCAGGCTGGTCAAGCGCAACCTCCAGCTCGAGGACGGCTCGTCGCTGGCCACCGCGCTGGGCAACCAGGTGCTGCGCCGGCTGGCGGCGCACCCGCTGTTCGTCTCGGCCGCGCTGCCGCGCCGCATCTACCCGCCGAAGTTCAACCGATACGCCGGCGGCGGCACCTACGGCACCCACGTCGACAGCGCGCTGATGCCGGTGCCGGGCACCGACCTCACCGTGCGCAGCGACCTGTCGGCCACGCTCTTCCTCTGCGACCCCGATGAATACGAGGGCGGCGAACTGGAGATCGACGGCCCCTTCGGCGTGCAGAGCGTGAAGCTGCCCGCCGGCGACCTGATCCTCTACCCCTCGAGCAGCCTGCACCGGGTGACGCCCGTGACCCGCGGTGCGCGGGTGGCCTCCTTCTTCTGGATCGAGAGCATGGTGCGCGACGACGGCGAGCGCGCGCTGCTGTTCGACCTCGACCAGTCGATCCAGGAGCTGACGCCGCTCCTGCCCGCCGACGATCCGCGGCTCTTGCGGCTCACCGGGGTCTACCACAACCTGCTGCGGCGCTGGGCCACGACCTGAGCGGCGACGCGCGGCTGCGGCCGGCGGTGCCAGAGGCAGGGACGAGCGCAGGACAGGGGCACCTTGCCCGGCGCCGGCAGTTTCCTGCTACGGCGCCAGCCGCTCCCGGTGCCAGCGCCCGTCCGGCAGCAGCCGGTAGCTCAGCCGGTCGTGCAGCCGCGACGGCCGCCCCTGCCAGAACTCCCAGTACTCCGGGCTGAGCCTGAATCCGCCCCAGTGCGGCGGGCGCGGCGGATGCAGGCCGAACTTCAGTCCGAACTCCGCGGCGCGGGCCACCAGCACCGCGCGCGAGGAGATCGGGCGGCTCTGCTCGGAGGCCCAGGCGCCGATGCGCGAGGCGAGCGGCCGGGTGGCGAAATACTCGTCGGACTCGGCCGCGTCCACCCGCTCCACCGGCCCCTCGATGCGCACCACCCGCTCCAGCTCCACCCAGTGGAACTGCAGCGCGGCAACGGGATGCGCGGCCAGTTCGCGTCCTTTCCGGCTCTCGTAGTTGCTGAACCAGGTGAGGCCGCGTTCGTCGAAGCCCTTGATGAGCACCACGCGGGTGGACGGCCGCCCGTCCTCGCCGACGGTGGCCACGGTCATCGCGTTGGGTTCGGGCACGCCGGAGCGGATGGCCTCGTCGAGCCAGTCGGAAAACTGGCGCAGCGGCACCTCGTGCGCGCTGCCCTCCTCGAGCTCGCCGCGCTCGTAGCTCTTGCGCAGGTCGGAGATGTTCTTGTCCATCGCGGCAGTTTAGTGCAGCGCCGCGCGTGCGGGGGGCGCAACGCCCGCTGCCGCGCCGCGCTGCGGCAGCATAGACTGGCGGCTCCACGTCCCTCCCGGAGAACCGGATGAAGAAGACCCTGCTCGGCCTGCTCGCCGCCCTCGCGATCGCCGCCGCGCCGCTGGCGCACTCGCCGGATGTCCGGGCCGCCGAGCCCAAGGCAGCCGCCGCAGCCAAGGCGGCCCCGAAGCTCGACCTCAACAGCGCAAGCGCCGACGAGCTGGCCACCCTCAAGGGCATCGGCCCGGTGCGCGCCGAGGCGATCATCAAGGGCCGGCCCTACAAGGGCAAGGACGAGCTGGTGCGCCGAAAGATCGTTCCGCAGTCGGTGTACGACCAGATCCGGGACGACGTCGTCGCGCGCCAGAAGTAGCGGCCCGGCATCACCGGGTCGCCCCGCCGGCCTGCGCTTCGCACGCCGCGCGCCGGCCGACGCTATAATCCGCGCGTTCCCGAGGAGCGCTGCAACGGCCGCCGTGTCAACGGCCGCCGCCAGGCTCGGGTTCCCGATGCAAAACGGCGCTCGTCGATCCGTGACCCGGTCACGGCGAACGAGCCCGGCCCCTGGCCTCCCCGCCTTCGCCCGACCGGTCACTTTCTGATGGAGTGACCATGTCCGCAGTTCTCAAGACCCCCGAGTTCACCGATTTCCGCGTCGCCGACCTGTCGCTCGCCGACTGGGGCCGCAAGGAGATCCGCATCGCCGAGACCGAGATGCCCGGCCTGATGGCGATCCGCGACGAATACGCCGCCGCCCAGCCGCTGAAGGGCGCGCGCATCACCGGCTCGCTGCACATGACCATCCAGACCGCGGTGCTGATCGAGACCCTGGTCGCGCTCGGCGCCCAGGTGCGCTGGGCCTCGTGCAACATCTTCTCCACCCAGGACCACGCCGCGGCTGCGATCGCTGCGGCCGGCATCCCGGTGTTCGCGGTCAAGGGCGAGACCCTGGACGAGTACTGGGACTACACCCACCGCATCTTCGAGTGGGCCGACGGCCAGCTCTCGAACATGATCCTGGACGACGGCGGCGACGCCACGCTGCTGCTGCACCTGGGCACCAAGGCCGCGAAGGACCCGTCGGTGCTCGACAATCCCAAGGGCGAGGAGGAGATCTCGCTGTTCGCGTCGATCCGCCGCCAGCTCGCCAAGGATCCGTCCTGGTACGAGCAGCGCCTCAACGCGATCGTCGGCGTCACCGAGGAGACCACCACCGGGGTCAAGCGCCTCTACCAGATGTCGGCCAAGGGCGAGCTCGCCTTCCGCGCGATCAACGTCAACGACTCGGTCACCAAGAGCAAGTTCGACAACCTCTACGGCTGCCGCGAGTCGCTGGTCGACGGCATCAAGCGCGCCACCGACGTGATGATCGCCGGCAAGGTCGCGGTGGTCGCGGGCTACGGCGACGTAGGCAAGGGCAGCGCCCAGGCGCTGCGCGCGCTGTCGGCGCAGGTGTGGATCACCGAGTGCGACCCGATCTGCGCGCTGCAGGCCGCGATGGAGGGCTATCGCGTGGTCACGATGGAATACGCCGCCGACAAGGCCGACATCTTCGTCACCGCCACCGGCAACAAGGACGTGATCACCCACGACCACATGCGGGCGATGAAGGACCAGGCGATCGTCTGCAACATCGGCCACTTCGACAACGAGATCGAGGTCGCTTCGCTGCGCCAGTACCGCTGGGAGAACATCAAGCCGCAGGTCGACCACATCATCTTCCCGGCCGAGGGCGGCAAGCCCGAGAAGCGCATCATCCTGCTCGCCGAGGGCCGGCTGGTGAACCTGGGCTGCGCCACCGGGCATCCGTCCTACGTGATGAGCTCGTCGTTCGCCAACCAGGTGATCGCGCAGATCGAGCTCTGGTCGCACAAGGACTTCTACGAACGCGGCAAGGTCTACGTGCTGCCCAAGCACCTGGACGAGAAGGTGGCGCGGCTGCAGCTGAAGAAGCTGAGCGCGATGCTCACCGAGCTCTCGCCGGAGCAGGCGGCCTACATCGGCGTGCCGGTCGAGGGGCCGTACAAGCCCGACGCCTACCGCTACTGATCGCTGCCGGCCGGTGCGCGCAGACCAGTTGCTGGTGCAGCGCGGCCTTGCCGACTCGCGCACCCTGGCCCGCCGGATGATCGAGTCCGGCCGGGTCAGCGCGGACGGCGCGCCGGTGCGCAAGCCCTCCGCGGAGCTCGACCAGGATGCGAGGCTTGCGGTGAGCGCCGGCGAGGAGGACCGCTACGTTTCGCGCGGCGGCCTGAAGCTGGCCGGCGCGCTCGCCGCCACCGGCGTCGATCCGCGCGGGCTGGCCTGCCTGGACGTGGGCCAGTCCACCGGCGGCTTCACCGACTGCCTGCTGCAGTCGGGCGCGGCACGGGTGGTCGGCGTCGACGTGGGCCACGGCCAGCTGCATCCGCGGCTCGCCGGCGACCCGCGGCTGGCCTGCATCGAGGGCGTCAACGCCCGCGCGCTGGACGCAGCGGCGCTCGGCGCGCAGATGCCCGACGACGGCTTCGGCCTGGTCGTGATCGACGTGTCCTTCATCTCGCTGACGCTGGTGCTGCCCGCGCTGGCCGCGCTCGCCGCGCCGGACGCAATGCTGCTCGCGCTCGTCAAGCCGCAGTTCGAGGTCGGGCGTGCCGGCCTCGACCGCCGCGGGCTGGTGAAATCGCCGGCGCTCTACGAGGGCGTGCGGGAGACGGTCACCGACTGCGCCCGGCGCTGCGGCTGGACGCCGCTGACCTGGCTGGACAGCCCGATCACCGGCGGCGACGGCAACCGAGAGTTCTTCCTGCACGCGCAGCGCTCGAGCGCGCCGTGCGCTTCCCCGGAATCCCACAGATGACCCCGAACGTCAGCTTCGAGTTCTTTCCCCCCAACACCCCCGAGGGCGCAGTGAAGCTGCGCGCCACGCGCGCCGCGCTGGCCGAGGCGGCCCCGGAGTTCTTCAGCGTCACCTATGGCGCAGGCGGCGCCACCCGCGACAAGACCCTCGCGGTGGTCGAGGAGATCGCCGCAGAGGGCCGCGCAGTGGCGCCCCACCTCTCGTGCATCGGCGCCACCCGCGAGTCGCTGCGCGAGCTGCTCGAGCTGTACCGCGGCCACGGCATCCGCCGCCTCGTGGCGCTGCGCGGCGACCTGCCCTCGGGCATGGTCGACCACGGCGACTTCCGCTACGCCAGCGAGCTGGTGGAGTTCGTTCGCGCAGAGACCGGCGACTGGTTCCGCATCGAGGTGGCCGCCTACCCGGAGATGCATCCGCAGGCGCGCACGCCCGCCGAGGACCTGCAGGCCTTCGTGGCCAAGGTGCGCGCCGGCGCCGATTCGGCGATCACCCAGTACTTCTACAACGCCGACGCCTTCTTCCGCTTCCGCGACGATGCCGTCGCCGCCGGGGTGGACGTACCCATCGTGCCGGGCATCATGCCGATCACCAACTTCACCCAGCTGGCCCGCTTCTCCGAGGCCTGCGGCGCGGAGCTGCCGCGATGGGTGCGGGTGCGCCTGGCCAGCTTCGGCGACGACCGCGAGGCGATCCGCGCCTTCGGCCTGGAGGTGGTGGCCGGCCTCTGCCGGCGGCTGGTGGCCGGCGGCGTCCCGGCCTTGCACTTCTATACGCTGAACCAGGCGCAGCCCAGCCTGGACATCTGGCAGGCGGCGCGGCCCTGACCGCGCCCGCGGGGGCATGCGCGCAACGCGGGGTCGCCGTTCGCGCGCACGCACGGCCCGTCCATCGGACGTACCGCGCGCAGGCGACGGATGGCGGGCCTTCGCCCTGTCGCGGGACGGAGGTCCATGGCTAACATCCGACCACGCAACCCGTGGCCCAGCCCATGTCCGCCGAAACCCAGACCCGGCCCCGCACCGAACGCCCGCATGCACGCCCGCTCTCCAGCCAGCGGCGCGTGCGCGTGGCAACCGGGCACCTGCGCCTCGGGATGTTCGTCTCGGACCTCGACCGGCCCTGGTCGGACACGCCCTTCCTGATCCACGGCTTCGCGATCGACAGCGAGATCGAACTGAGCACGCTGCGGCGGTACTGCCGGCACGTGCACGTCGATCTCGAGCGCTCGACCCAGGAATCCGCCGACCTGCTTCGCGCGATCGGGCCGCTGGGGCTCGAGGACGGCGACTGCGCGCCGGACACGCTGACCGATTCGCCGGACGCGCCCGTGGCAAGCGCCGACGACGGCGATGCGCAGGTGCACGCGAGGGGCGACGCCCCCCGCTCCCGCGCACCGGCACGCACCTTCCGCGCGCGCTCCGACGTCCACATCTCGCGCGACACCCGCCGGCGCTTCCGGGAGCTGGTGGCCGGCCGGCAACCGGAAGCCGCGCACTCCGGCACCGGCTCGCTTGCCGGCCGAACGCTCGGACGAATCAGGGGGCTGTTCGGCGGCGCCGGCGAGCGCCCGCGCGCCGGCGCCGTGACCCTGCCCCGCGCGCTGCGCGAAGAGCTCGAAGCCCTGCTGCCCGCAGGCGAGCGGCTGCGCGCATGGCCCATCCGGCATGGCGCGCGTGACGAGATGCCGCGCGCGCGCCAGGCGCACGCCCGCGCCGAGAAGACCCTGGATGCGCTGTTCGAGCAGGTCCGCTCGGGGGAGCCGCCGCGGCTCGAGCAGCTCGAGGTGGACGCGCGCCATCTCGCCGACAGCATGGCGGACAACCCGGACGCGCTGCTGTGGGTTTCCCACCTGCGCGACGAGCCGCTGTCGGCCCACCAGCAGGGCCTGCGGGCGGGCCTCTACATGGCGGCGCTGGCCCGCCGGCTGGGGCTGCCGCGCGAGGCGATGGCCCAGGCGGCGATGGTCGGCATGCTCGCCGACATCGGCAAGACCCGGCTGCCCCGCGCGCTGCTGGAGAAACCCGGCATGCTGAACCCTGCCGAGTACGGCATCGTCAAGGAGCACGTCCGGCTGGGCCTGGACCTGCTCGGCGCGGCCGGCGGCCTGGCGCCAGGGGTGGCCCGCGGCATCGCCGAGCACCATGAGCGCCTCGACGGCAGCGGCTATCCGAAAGGCCTGGCCGAAGGCGCCATCGGTGCGTTCGGCCGCATGGCCGCCATCGCCGACAGCTACGCCGGGCTCACCATGCCGCGCGCCTACGCCAGCCCGCTGGCCCCGCAGGACGCGCTGATGAACCTGTTCCAGTGGGGCGGCAGCTCCTTCGACGCCGCGCTGGTGGAGGAGTTCGTCCGCGCGGTCGGCGTGTTCCCGGTGGGCACCCTGGTCGAGCTGTCCGGGGGCGAGGTTGCGGTGGTGCGCGAGCAGGACCCCGAGCGGCAGCTCTCGCCGCGCGTGCGGCTGCTCACCTGGCCGGATCGCCGGCCGCTCGCAGTGGCCCTCGAAGTCGACCTGCCGCCGCGCACCCGCCAGGACGCCGCCTCCGGTCCTGGCCGCATCGTCCGCGGCCTGGCCAGCGGCTCGGTGCGGGTCAACCGGACGGCGCGGACCGCCGAAGAACCCTCCTCTCGGTGACCACCCAGTCCATCGGCAGGTCGTGCTCGTGCGGCACGAAGCCGCGCACCTCGCAGCAGTCGTAGGCCACGCCCACGGTCAGCGCGCCGGGCAGGCGCTCCAGCGTGCGGTCGTAGTAGCCGCCCCCGTATCCCAGCCGGAAGCAGCGGCCATCGAAGCCCAGGCAGGGGATCACCAGCAGCTGCGGCGCCATCGGCTCCGGATCGTCCAGATGCAGGGTGCCGAAGGGCCCTGGCACCAGCTTCACGCCCGGCCGCCAGCGCGCGAAGGCCAGCGGCGCCTCGCTGGCCACCACCCGCGGCAGCACCACCTGCAGCCCGTCCGCATGCCAGCGCGCCATCACTTCCTCGAGGTCGGGCTCCTCCTTCATCGCCCAGTAGCCGGCGACCACCTTCCGGCCGGTGTCCTCGACCAGTTCCTGCAGCCTCGCGCCGAGCGCGGCCGCAGCCTCGAGGCGCCCCTCCTCGCCCATCGCGGCACGCCGCGCGCGCAGCTCGCGGCGTGCCGCGGCCCGGTCGGCGGCCTCGATCGGATCGCATGCTATGGTTGGCGATGATGTCTTCTTCAAGTGCACTGCTGCCCCTCCTGCTGGCGGCCATTCTAGGGCTCGGCGCCGCTGACGGCCTCGCGCAATCGCCATCCAAGCGCTCGGCCCAGGCGGTTGCGGCCACGCCCGACGAGGCCTTCGTGCAGGCCCGCCACGCCGCTGCCCGCGGCGATCGCGCCCGTTTCGAGCTCGCCGCTGCGCAGGCCGCCGGCCACCCGCTGTCGGACTACCTCGACTACTGGCGCCTGCGCCTTCGCCTGTCCGAACCGCCCGCCGACGGACGCGACCCCAAGTCCGGCAGCGACGGCAGCGCCGACGCCGAGGTGCAGGCCTTCATCGAACGGCATCCGTTCAGCCTGGTCGCCGACCTGATGCGGCGCGACTGGATGCTGGACCTGGGCCGCCGAGGCGCATGGGAGGCCTTCGACGGGCAGTACGCGCGCTGGATCCTGCGCGACGACACCGCGGCGCACTGCCGCAGCTGGCAGGGCGCTGCGGCGCGCGGCCGGACGCTGCCCCGCGAAGCCGAGGACACCCTGTTCCGGCCCCGCGACCAGGGCGAGGCCTGCGGCGCGCTGGTCGAGGCCCTGGCGAGCGACGGCACGCTCACGCCTGCGGATCTTCGGCGCCTGCTGCGCATTTCGCTCGAGGCGAACGCCCCCGCATCCATCCGCCGAGTCGGGACACTGCTCGAACTGCCCGCCGGCGAGCTCGACGCCGCGCTCCAGCGCCCGGCAGCGGTGCTGCGCACCGCATCCTCGCCCGAGATCGCGCTGATCGCCGTCGTCCGGCTGGCGCGCCAGGATCCGGAGCGCGCGGTCGCCGCCCTCGAGGACGCAGGCATGCTCGGCGCCGCGGACCGCTCCTTTGCGCTGTCGCAGGCGGCGGCGCACGCGATGCGCAGGCTGATGCCGCAGGCGCTGCAGTGGACCCGGCAGTCGCTGGACGCCACGGTCTCCGACGACACCCTGGACTGGCTCGCGCGCGCCGCGCTGCGCGACTCCGACTGGCGCACCCTGCACGCGGTGATCGAGAAGATGAGCCTCGTGAACCGCCGCGAACCCGCCTGGATCTACTGGCATGCCCGCGCGCACCAGGCGCTGGGCCGGCCCGAGCAGGCGCAGGCGGCGCTGCGCTCGATCGCCGGCGAGTTCCACTTCTACGGCCAGCTCGCCGCCGAGGAGCTGGGCCAGCTGACGGTCACCCCGCCATCGGCGCCGCGCCCCACCGAAGAAGAGCTCGCCGCGCCGGAGCGCAACGCCGGCCTCGCCCGCGCGCTGAAGTTCTACGAGCTGGGCCTGCGCTTCGAGGGCAACCGCGAGTGGAACTACCAGCTGCGCGGCATGGACGACCGTCAGCTGCTGGCGGCCGCCCACTGGGCTTGCCGCAAGTCGGTGCTCGACCGCTGCGTGAACACCGCCGACCGCACCCGGGAGCAGCACGACTTCAGCCTGCGCTTCGTCACCCCGTTCCTGGAGCAGCTCAAGCCGGTCGCAAGCGAGCGCGGCCTCGACCCGGCCTGGGTCTACGGCCTGATCCGCCAGGAATCGCGCTTCATCATGAACGTGCGCTCCTCGGCCAACGCGCAGGGGCTGATGCAGATCATCCCGCCGACCGCCCGCTGGATCGCGCGCAAGCTCGGCGTCACCGACTTCCGGCTCGATGACCTGAACAACCTCGAGACCAACCTCAGCTTCGGCACCTTCTACCTGAAGAACGTGCTCGACGACCTCGACGGTTCGCCGGTGCTGGCCTCTGCCGGCTACAACGCGGGTCCCAACCGGCCGCGCAGCTGGCGCAACACGCTGCCCGGCAAGGTCGAGGGCGCGGTGTTCGCCGAGATCATCCCGTTCACCGAGACCCGCAATTACGTGAAGAACGTGCTGTCCAACGCCACGTTCTACGCTGCGCTGCTCAGCGGCGAGCCGCAGTCGCTCAAGCAGCGCCTGGGCAGCGTCTCGCCCTCGACCGCCGCCGGGCGCGCCGACCTGCCCTGACCGCCGACCGCCGACCGCCGACCCGGGCCGCCGACCGCGGGCCGCGCGACAGCCTGGAGCGCGCGGCCGTGCCCGCCGGGAGACCGATCGCCTAGAATGACGGTCAACGCGGGCGAACTGCGCCCGCTCCTCGAGTCAAAGCCAAGCGTCGATATCCCATGAAACCGTCCCGCATCCTGATCGTCGGGGGCTCGGGCTTCCTCGGCCGCCACCTGACCGCCCGGCTCGCCGCGCAGAACCGCCGCATCATCGTCCCGAGCCGCCGCGCCGAGCGCGCGCGCCACATCCTGATGCTGCCGACCGCGCGCCTGGTCGACCTCGCCGCCCCGGACGCCCCCAGCCTGGAGTCGCTGGTCGCCGACAGCGACGCGGTGGTCAACCTGGTCGGCATCCTGCACGGAAGCTGGGGCGACCCCTACGGCCCCGAGTTCGCGCAGGCGCACGTCGAGCTGCCGCGCCGCCTCGCGGATGCCTGCGCCAAGACCGGCGTGCGCAGGCTGGTCCACGTGTCCGCGCTGGGCGTCTCCGACGACCCCGCGGTGCCTAGCCCCTCGATGTACCTGCGCTCGAAGGCCGACGGCGAGCGCGCGATCCGCGCCGCCGAGGGCGTCGACTGGACCATCCTGCGCCCGTCGGTGGTGTTCGGACCCGAAGACAGCTTCCTCAACGTCTTCGCGAAGCTGCAGCGCTACTTCCCGGTGATTCCGCTGGCGCGCACCGAGGCCCGATTCCAGCCGGTGTTCGTCGGCGACGTCGCGCAGGCCATCGTCAATGCGCTGGACACCCCCGCAACCATCGGCAGGACCTACGAGCTGGCCGGCCCCGAGGTGTTCACGCTGCGCGAGCTGGTCGAGCTGGCGGGCCGCTGGAGCGGCCATCCGCGCCCGGTCTGGCCGCTGGGCTACACCCTCGGCCAGCTCCAGGCCGGAGTGCTGGGCGCGATGCCCCGGCCGATGATGTCGATGGACAACTTCGATTCGATGAGCGTCGACAACGTCGCCTCCGGCCCGATCGCCCCCGAGCTGAACATCGTCCCCGCCCCGCTCGCCTCGGTGGCGCCCAACTACCTGCCGCAGCGCATCCGCTACAACGAGGAGCGCGCCCACGCGCGGCGCTGAGGAGCCCCCCCGCGATGTCCGCCGCGCGCCCCACGCTCTACATCGGCAACCGCAACTACTCGTCGTGGTCGCTGCGCGCGTGGCTGCTGATGCGCCAGCTGGGCATCGAGTTCGACGAGCATCCGCTGCGGCTCTTCAGCGAGGAGTTCCGCAGCGTGCTGGCCAAGGTGTCGCCGGTGGCGCGCGTGCCGCTGCTGGTCGATGACCGCTTCGCGGTATGGGAGTCGCTCGCCATCGTCGAGTACCTGGCCGAGCGCCACCCGGACGCGGGCGTCTGGCCGGCCGGCTTCCACGAGCGCGCCCGCGCGCGCTCCGTGTGCGCCGAGATGCATGCGGGCTTCGGCAACCTGCGCAGCCGCATGCCGATGAACATCGAAGCCAGCCTGCCGGGAATGGGCTGGGACCTTGCGGTGCAGGCCGACATCGACCGCATCGTCGCGATCTGGACCGAGCTGCGCACGCTGCATGCAGCGAAGGGGCCCTTCCTGTTCGGCGACTTCTGCGCGGCCGACGCCTTCTTCGCACCGGTGTGCTCCCGTTTCACCACCCACGCCGTGGCGCTGCCTCCGGTCTGCGACGAGTATCGCCAGGCGGTGCTGGCGCTGCCCGCGATGCGCGAATGGACCGACAAGGCGCTCGCCGAGCACTGCTTCCTTCCGGAAGACGAGCCCTACCGGCGCGCCCCCTGAGGCCGGCGCCGCGATGAAGTTCTACAGCGTCGGCGGCGCGGTCCGCGACGAGCTCCTCGGCCTGCCGGTGAAGGACCACGACTGGGTGGTCGTCGGCGGCAGCCCGGAGCAGCTGATCGCGCTGGGCTTCACCCCGGTGGGCTCCGACTTCCCGGTCTTCCTCCATCCCCGCACCCGCGAGGAGTACGCGCTGGCGCGCACCGAGCGCAAGGTGGCCCGCGGCTACCGCGGCTTCGCCGTCGACCACGCCCCCGACGTCACGCTCGAGGACGACCTGCGCCGGCGCGACCTCACCATCAACGCCATCGCCCGCGACGAGGACGGCACGCTGACCGATCCGTACGGCGGCCTGCGCGACCTGCAGGCACGCGTTCTGCGCCACGTCAGCCATGCGTTCACCGAGGATCCGGTGCGCATCCTTCGGCTGGCCCGCTTCGCCGCGCGCTTCACGGACTTCACGGTGGCCGACGAGACCATGGCGCTGATGCGCTGGATGGTCGGCGAGGGCGAGGTCGACGCGCTGGTGCCGGAGCGCGTCTGGCAGGAGCTGTCGCGCGGGCTGATGGAGACGAAGCCCTCGCGGATGTTCCAGGTGCTGCGCGAGAGCGGCGCGCTGGCGCGGATCTTCCCCGAGCTGGACCGGCTGTGGGGGGTGCCGCAGCGCGCCGACCACCACCCCGAAGTGGACACCGGGGTGCACACGATGCTGGTGCTCGACCACGCGGCCGGCCAGGGTCACGGCCTGGCGGTGCGCTTCGCCGCGCTCACCCACGACCTCGGCAAGGGCGAGACGCCGCAGGAGGTGCTGCCCCGGCACATCGGCCACGAGGCGCGCTCGGTGCGGCTGGTGGAGCAGGCCTGCGAGCGGCTGCGCGCGCCCACCGAGGTGCGCGACCTGGCGCGCATCGTCGCGGCAGAACACGGCAACGTGCATCGGGCGCTCGAGCTGCGCCCGTCCACGCTGGTGAAGCTGCTCGAAAGGATGGATGCGCTGCGCCGGCCGGCGCGCGTCGAAGAGGTGCTGGCCGCCTGCGAAGCCGATTTCCGCGGCAGGCCCGGCTACGCGGACCGCCCCTATCCGCAGGCCGGCCGGATCCGCGAGGCGCTGGCCGCGGCCCGCTCGGTGGATGCCGGCGCAATAGCCAAGGCCACGCCCAATGGCGAGGCGATCCGAGACCGGGTGCATGACGCCCGGGTGCGGGCGGTGGCGCAGGCGCTGGCGGAGTGAACGCCAGGGGTCAGTCGTGGGTCCAGTCCTCGACGGACAGCCCGTCGATCCGGCCGAAGGCGCGGTCGCTGGTCACCAGCACGGCGCCCGTGGCGAGCGCATGCGCGGCAATCAGCATGTCCATCGCTCCGAGCGCACCGCCCCGCGCAGTCAGGTCGGCCCGAACCCGGCCGTAGACCCGCGCGGCGGCGCTGTCCCAGGCAAGCACCTCCAGGCGTGCGAGGAAGGCATCGACAACGGCTCGCAGCCCCTGCGGGCGAGGATGCCGCTCGGCGCCGAAGCGCAGCTCTGCTTCGGTGATCGCTGATACCGCAAGCGCGTGCATCGGCACCTGCACCAGGCGGCTGCGCACCTGCGGCGGAACGCCGCGGATGACGTAGCTGGCGGTATTGGTGTCAAGCAGGTAGCGGGGCTTCACCGCAGCGGCTCTCGCGTCTCCGGAACGGGATCCTGGCGGTCGTCCATGAAGTCCGGCGGCACGCCCAGCCGCCCGGCGAGCGCGAAGAAGTCGTCCCATCCCTGGGGCCGGGCCGACAGGATGACGTCCCCGGTGGCCTCGTCGCGACGGACGTAGACCTCCTTGCCCTCGAAGCGGTACTCCGCCGGCAGGCGGACCGCCTGGGACCGGCCGTTCATGAAGAGCTTCGCGACCTGTGCCATCGGATTGCAGATATAAATCACGGTATATACCAAGCCAGCTTAGACGATCGCATCCGGACCGGCAAGCATCGCGCCAGCCCGGCAAGCCTGCAATCGGGAGAGCAGCCTAGAACAAGCGCGCAAGCCCGGCGGCGAGCAGGGACAGCAGGATCGTCGACCCGATCGGAAGCGACCAGTCGCGGCCGAAGGCCCGGAAGTGCAGGTCGCCGGGCAGCCGGCCGATGCCCAGCTTCGACAGCCAGGGGCGCAGCCCGGAGAACACCACCAGGGCCAGCACGGTCACCAGCAGCCACTTCATCGCCGCGCGCCCGCCTGCCGATCGAGGCCCCGCATGCTCAGAGCCCCGCGCTGCGGTCCGAGCGCAGGAAACCCAGCGCATCGCCCGGCAGCCCGCGCCCGAAGGCGATCGCCTTGAACAACTCGCCCATCTCGGCCTCGGAGATCAGCCGCTTGACTCCCTGGGTGAGCCGCAGGTAGTCCGCTGCGGGCTCCATCGGGATCTGCTGCAGCAGTTCCACCAGCCCCAGGTTGAAGAGCAGCGCCGCCTGCGAGGTGTAGCCCAGCAGGTCCAGCCCCGCGCCGGCCGCGGCCTGTGCCATCGCCGAGAAATCCACGTGCACCGTGATGTCCTGCAGGCCCGGCAGCAGGAAGGGATCGCCATGGGCGAGGTGCCGGTAGTGGCACATCAGCGTGCCCAGCCGGCGCTGGGGGTGGTAGTACTCGCGCGCCGGAAAGCCGTAGTCGACCAGCAGCAGCGCGCCGCGCCGCAGCCGGCCGGCAAGCTCGGCCACCCAGGCGCCGGCCTGCTCGCCCAGCTCGCTCTCGTAGTCGCCCGGCCAATCCCCGCCGGCCTCGGCGATCGGCGCTGCGAGACGCGCGCGCACCGCCGCCTCGAAGGCAGGGGCGGCCGGACGCTCGCGCCAGGCGAAGCGGACGCCGGCAGTTTCATCGCCCGTCGGCACCGCGCCGTGCACCGCCGCGCCGCGCGCATCGCCGTCCTCCAGCGCCACCCCGCGCTCCAGCACCTGTCCGTCGCGCAGCCGGAACAGGCGCGCGGGAATCGCGTCGAGCAGCTCGTTGCCGAGCACCACGCCCTCGATCCCGTCGGGCCAGCGGTCCAGCCACTGCACCCGCGCGGCCAGCGCCGGCGCCCGCGCCTCGATCGTGCGGCGCTGGCGCTCGCGCAGCTCGCCCGACAGCTCGACGATCCGGTAGTCCACGTCCCGGTGCCCCAGCCGCTCCAGTTCCAGCAGCAGGTCGGCGGTCAGCACGCCGCTGCCTGCACCGAACTCGTGGATGCACTCGGGCAGGTGCCCGAACCACTGCGCGCACTGCCGCGCCAGGCAGGCGGCGAACAGCGGGCTGATCTCCGGCGCGGTGACGAAGTCGCCTGCGGGGCCGAACTTCGCGGCGCCCCCGCTGTAGTAGCCCAGGCCGGGCTCGTAGAGCGCCGACTGCATGTAGGCGTCGAAGCCGATCCAGCCGCCGGCGGCGCGGATCCGCTGCGCGATGCGCCGGGAGAGGAGGTCGCTGGCCTGCCGCGCGGCCGCGTCCGGAACGGGGAACTCGATGCTGGTCACCCGGCGATTGTAGAGGGCTTCTGCATGGCTTCCCGGGGCTTTGCCGGTAAACTCCGGCCTCCTTCCACGTGTTCCCGCCTCCGGAAACCGCACCCGCACAGGCGATGACCCAAGACCACCGTTCCCCGGACCCGCGTCCCGACGCCTCGCCCGCACCGGCAGAGCCCGCACGGACCCAGGCGCGCCAGACGGCCGCCGAGGCCGCCGCCGCGCCGCGCCACGCCGCCGAGGCGGTGCCGCGCGTCGCCCTGGTCACCGGCGCGGCCCGCAGGCTTGGACGCGAGGTTGCGCTGGGCCTCGCCCGCGCCGGCTGGGACATCGCGGTGCACTACGGCCGTTCGGCCGGCGATGCGCTGGCCACCGTCGACGAGATCCTCGCGCTCGGCCAGCGCGCCGTGGCGGTGCAGGCCGACCTTGCCGACGAGGCCGCCACCGCGGCGATGTTCGACGCGGCCCGCCAGGCGCTCGGCCCGATCGGCTGCCTGGTGAACAACGCCTCGCGCTTCGACTTCGACCGTCCCGAGGCCTTCGGCTACGCGGCGCTGGACGAGCACATGCGCCCCAACCTCGCCGCCCCGCTGCTGCTGGCGCGCCGGCTGCACGACCGGCTGGCTCCGGGCGAGTGCGGCGTGGTGGTGAACCTGCTCGACCAGAAGCTGGACAACCTGAACCCGGACTTCTTCTCCTACACGCTGACCAAGGCCGCGCTGGCCGCCGCCACCCGGATGATGGCGATGGCCTTCGCGCCCCGGGTGCGCGTGGTGGGCGTTTCGCCCGGCATCACGCTGGTCTCGGGCGACCAGACCGAGGCGGGCTTCGAGCGCGCGCACCGGATGACCCCGCTGGGCGCCTCGTCGACCCCGCGCGACATCGTCGACGCGGTGGTCTTCCTGGCGCAGTCGCCGGCGATCACCGGGGTCAACCTGCTGGTCGACGGCGGACAGCACCTGATGCCGCTCTCGCGCGACGTGATGTACCTCGCAGACCAATGAAACCGACCGTGCCCCGGCACGACCTTCGCGGGCGGCGCCCGCCCAGCCCAAGCACCGAGACTCCCAGGCCGTGAACGCCCTCCTCGACCCCCGGCTCACCGACTGCCGGCGCATCTTCCTCCACGGGCTCGCCCTCGAGGCGTCCATCGGCTTCCACGACTTCGAGCTCGAAGCCCGGCAGCGGGTGCTGATCAACGTCGAGCTCTTCGTGCCGCTGCACGCATCCCTCTCCAGCAGCGACCACGTCTCCGAGACCCTCGACTACGACCTGATCAGGCGCGACATCACCGAATGGGCGCGCTCGCGCCACTTCAACCTTCAGGAGACGCTGCTCGACGGCATCGTCGACCTGTGCATGGCCCAGCCCTCGGTGCGCGCGGTGCGCGCCAGCACCGAAAAGCCCGACGTCTACCCCGACTGCCACACGGTGGGCGTCGAGGTGTTCCGCTTCCGGCAGTGAGCCGCAGGCGCAGGGCAAGGAGAGACCGCCGATGAACGCAGACATCCGCCTCGACGCAGGCACCACCGAAGCTGCGGACGCAGTCGCGGACGCGGCCGTGGCCGACGCCCCGGACGCGGCCGCCGCCGCCACCCGCGCCGCGCAGAAGCTCGCCTACGAGCGCAACAAGCTGCACAAGCGGCTGCTGCGCCTGGCCGGCCAGGCGATCGGCGACTTCGGGATGATCGAGGACGGCGACAAGGTGATGGTCTGCCTGTCCGGCGGCAAGGACAGCTACGCGCTGCTCGACCTGCTGCGCACCCTGCGCGAGCGCGCGCCGATCTCCTTCGAGCTGATCGCGGTCAACCTCGACCAGAAGCAGCCCGGCTTCCCCGAGCACGTGCTGCCGGACTACCTGCGCTCGATCGACGTCCCCTTCCACATCGAGAACCAGGACACCTACTCGATCGTGACGCGGGTGATCCCCGAGGGCCGCACGATGTGCTCGCTGTGCTCGAGGCTGCGCCGCGGCATCCTGTACCGCGTGGCCGACGAGCTGGGCGCGACCAAGATCGCGCTGGGCCATCACCGCGACGACATCCTCGAGACCTTCTTCCTGAACATGTTCTTCGGCGGCAAGCTCAAGGGCATGCCCGCCAAGCTGGTGTCCGACGACGGCCGCCACATGGTGATCCGGCCGCTGGCCTACGTGCAGGAATGCGACCTCGAGGCCTACGCGCGCTGGCGCGAGTTCCCGATCATCCCCTGCAACCTGTGCGGCTCGCAGGAAAACCTCAAGCGGCGCGAGATCAAGCAGCTGATGCGCGAGTGGGAGAAGCGCCACCCGGGCCGCGTGGAGAACATCTTCGCGTCGCTCACCCGCGTCGTTCCCTCGCACCTGATGGACCGCGGCCTGTTCGACTTCGCCGGACTGGAAGCCACCGGCGAGGCGCGGCCCGACGGCGACATCGCCTTCGACGTGGACCCCGCCTTCGAGGGCCCGGCCGCCGCGGCGGTGCCGCCCGGCTTTCAGTCGCGCAGCGTGCCGATCCGGTAGGTGCCGAGCAGGCGCGCCGCGTAGGGCGAGTGGGGCCGGCCGGCGTCCTTGGTGCGGAAAGCCTCGCTCGCTTCCCTGCCGCAGTGCTTCAGCATCGCCTGCGGATCTGCCGGGTGCTGCGGCAGGTAGGCGGTGAAGTCGTAGACGACGCCATCGATCGCCATCCAGCAGCTCTTTGCGTCGGCGTGGCGGGCGATCTCGGCGAGGGTGTAGCGGGTGGGCGCGGGTGCCGGAGCAGCGGGTGCCGGAGCAGCGGCTTGCCCGGCGGGCTGAGCTGGAGCCTGCACGGCCGGCGCCGCCGCGGATGAGGCGGCAGGCGGCTTCGTCGCCTGCCCGGCCGCCATCAGGTTGACGCCGCCGATCGCGGCCAGGAAGACCAGGGTGGCGAGGGTGATCAGGGTCTTCATCGGAGATCGTCCGCTGCATCCAGGCACGCGGCGCTCCAGGACATCCCAGCCGGCGCGCGCACGATGGGAAAGAGGCTGGCCATCAATCGGCGTGAAGCTCTTCGCGCAGAACCTTGCGAAGAACGGCGACCGTCAGTGGCCCGTCGTCAGGGCCACTTCCCGCGACACCTGGCAGCAGATCACGAAGGGCCGCATTGATCATCGTCTGATAACCGGTGCCCTTGGCCTCCGCCTGGGCACGGAAGTACTCGATCACATCGTCGTCGAGCATGATTGTGATCCGCGTCTTTCCGGGCGACGGGACCACCGCCCCACGTTTGGCCTTCGAAAAATCGTACTCGTTACGCATGGTACTGCTCCGCTTCCCCTGGACTGGCCTTGCGCGCAGAGATCAGCCTGGTTCTGCTTCCGCGCGGTGCATGAATGACGACGAGTATGCGGCCAAGGGCATCCATTCCCAGAGTCACGAGCCGCTGTTCGCCTTCTGCGTCCGGATCCTCCATGGTCAGCGCCATCGGATCGCGCAACGCCTGCTCTGCGTGGGCAAAGCTGACCTTGTGCTTCCGGAGGTTGCTCTGGGCTTTTGCCGGGTCGAACTCGATGTCCACCGCGTGATTATGCATATCAAATACATATCGTCAAGGAAAGGGCGGCATCATCGGAAATCGAACCTTTCGCTGTGAATGTCCTGCGGCGCCACCCCAGCGTCGCGCAGACGTGCGCTCAGGGCATCGACCAGCGGGGGCGGGCCGCAGAGGAACACCTGCCGCCCCGCCGGGTCGCCGACGCGGTCGAGCAGTTCGCGCCAGACCGCATC
>JBKHVS010000051.1:0-20064 GCA_046569945.1 Gammaproteobacteria bacterium
GTTCAGGTCGAGCGGCATGGGGTTCCTCCTTGCTTGCGTTGGCTGGCGTGCCCGCGGACTCCGCTGCGCGAGCGGCCACCGGCGATGTCGATGTCGATGTCGATGTCGATGTCGATGTCGATGCGTCCGATGGTAACGAAGCGAGGCGGCGCGTGCCGCCGCTTCCGGACCCTGCAAGGCGGGCGCCGCCGGCCCGCGTGCGAAAATGGACCGGTCCCTCCGGCCTCCGCCGCCGGCGCGGGCTCATCCTCTCCCGGCTCGCGCCGCCGCTGCGCGCCACCCCGCCAACGCTTCGATGAACCCACCGCGCCCGCCGTCCGGCCCCCTGCTGTCGGCAAAGCTCGATCCGCCCTCGCTGCCCGTCCAGGTGCGACGCGGCGGCCTGCGCGAGCTCTTCGAGGGCGCGGCCGCCGCCCGGCTGATCCTGGTGCGCGCCCCGGCGGGCTTCGGCAAGACCACGGCGCTGGCCCAGTACCACGCGCTGCTGCGCAGCCGCGGCGTGGCCACCGCCTGGCTCACGCTGGACGGCAGCGACAACGACGTCTCCCGCTTCCTGCAGTACCTGATGACCGCCGTGGGCCAGATCGCACAGGACGAGCCCCGGCCCGATTCCGGCGCGCGCGCCGACCGCGGCCCGCCGGCCAGCGACGCGGCGCTCCAGGCGATCGACCGCCTCACCGCGCTCGACCTCCCGTTCGCGCTGTTCCTCGACGAGTTCGAGGCGATCCAGGAGACTGCCGTCCTGCGGCTGGTGCGAAAGATCGTCGAGCAGCTGCCGCGCCGCGGGCAGCTGGTGATCGCGGCGCGCGACCTCCCCGACCTGCAGCTGGGCCGGCTGCGCGCCCAGGGCCAGCTGCTCGAGGTCGATTCGGAAGGGCTGCGCTTCACGCTGGAGGAGACCGCCGAGTTCCTGAGCCTGCAGCGCGGCGCGCCGCTGCCGCCGGAGCAGCTGTTCTCGCTGCACCGCAAGACCGAGGGCTGGCCGGCAGCGCTGCGCCTGGCGGCGATCGCGATCGGCCGCGGCGGCGGCAGCGAGGCCTTCATCGAGCGCTTCTCGGGCAGCGACCGCGCGCTGGCCGACTACCTCGCCGACGACGTGCTCGCCCGCCAGCCGGAGGCGCTGCGCGACTTCCTGCTGCGCACCAGCGTGCTTCGCCACCTCGCCGCGCCGGTCTGCGACGCGCTGGTGCCAGGCGTCGACAGCGACGCCATCCTGCGCGCGCTGGAGTCGGCGGACATCCCGCTCACCCGGCTCGAGCGCGACGAGCGCTGGTACCGGTACCACAGCCTGTTCGCGGACTTCCTGCGCGACCGGCTCGCGCGCGAGCTGCCCGGGGAGGTGCCAAGGATGCACGCCGCGGCCTCGCGCTGGTACGAGGCCAACGGCCGCTTCGTCGCTGCGATCGACCATGCGCTCGAGGGCGGCGAGCATTCGCGCGCCGTGACGCTGCTGTCGCGCCATGCGCAGGAGCTGCTGGGCCAGGGCCGCATGCGGCTGCTGTCGCGCTGGTTCGATGCGCTGCCGGAGGAGCATCTGCGCGGCCGGGCAGAGCTGCAGCTGGCGCGCGCCTGGGCGCGGGCCTTCACCCGCAGCCCCACCGAGGCCTTCGCGCTGCTCGACCGGATCGACCCCGCGGACGCGACCGACCCCGGCATCGCCGCCCAGCTCGCGGTGCTGCGGCCGGTGCTGCTGGCGAACATGGACGAGATGGAACAGGCGCGCGAGGCCGGGCAGGCCTGCCTCGCCCGGCTTCCGTCGTCGAACCCCTTCGCCGACGGCGTGCTGATCAACACGATGGCCTCGGTGCTCTCGGTGACCGGATCCCAGGACGAGGCGCGCCGCCTGCTCGACCGGGCCCGCGCAGCGCAGGGACGCGAGGCAAGCGCGTTCGGGATGATGTACTCGGAATCGGTGGAGGGGATCATCGACCTCATGGAGGGGCGGCTGCGCCAGGCGGGCGCGCGCTTCCACCTCGCGGTGACCGGGACGCGCAGGCTGCCCGGCACCCATGCCAACAGCAATGCGATGGCCAGCGTTCTGTACGCGAGCACGCTCTACGAGGCCGGCGACTTCGAGCAGGCCGCGCACCTGCTCAACATCTACGTGCCGCTGATCCGGGACATCGCGCTGCCCGACCAGATGATCCTCGGGCACGTGCTGCTGTCGCGCCTGCACTTCCATCGCGGCGACGTCGACCAGGCGCTGCAGCTGCTGACCGAACTGGAGTACCTGGGCCATCGCAAGACCCTGCCGCGCGTGGTCGCCAGCGCCCGGCTCGAGAGGGCGCGGATGCTGATGCTGCAGGGAAATGCCAGCGCGGCGGGGATGGAGCTCGACCGGGCCGGCACAACCGGACTGTGGGAGCGCGTGGGCCGGATGCGGCTGCTGGCCCACGACACCGACTACCTGGCGCTCGCGCGCCTGCGCCAGGCGGTGGCGACCGGAGAGGCCGAGCGGGCGCTTGCCGGGCTCGAGCGGGAGATCGCCACGGCGCTGTCCGAAAACCGGCTGCGGCGGGCGCTGAAGCTGCGGCTGCTGCGGGCGATGGCGCTGCTGCGCTCGGGAAGCGAGGCGGCTGCGCTGTCCGCCATAGGCGAGGTGCTGGCGCAGACGGCCCCCGAGGGGTTCGTGCGGCTGGTGGCCGACGAGGGGCCGGCCGCAGGGCTGCTGGTGCAGCGCTACGGGCAATCGGAGGCGGGCCGTTCGCACGGCGCTTCGCCGCTCTTCGCTCAGTACCTGGAGCGGGTGCTGCAGGCCTTCGGGCCGCTGCCGGAGGAGGAGCCCCCCGCCGCCGCGCAGGAGCCGCCCGCGGACCCGCTCACCCGCGGCGAGATCCGCGTGCTGCAGCTGCTGGCCGAGGGCTACTCGAACAATGCGATGGCCGAGAAGCTGTTCGTGTCCGAGAACACGGTGCGCACCCACCTGCGCAACATCAACGCGAAGCTGGGCGCGCGCAGCCGCACACAGGCGGTGGCGATCGGGCGGCGGCTGGGGCTGGTGCGCTGACGCCCGTAGGCGCCCGCGCACGCGTCAGTCAGCCCGGGCTCAGAACTTGTTCGGGCCCATGTAGCCGAACAGGAAGCCCGCGACCTTGCGCATCTGGATCTCCTCGGAGCCCTCGGTGATCCGGTAGCGGCGATGGTGACGGTAGATGTGCTCGAAGGGCTTGTGGCGCGAGTAGCCGATGCCGCCGTGGACCTGCATCGCGCGGTCGGCAGCCTCGCACACCAGGCGGTTGGCCCAGTAGTTGCACATCGACACCTTGTCCGAGAGCTTCTTCTCGACCTCGGGGTGCGGCATCTGGTCCATTTCCCAGGCGGTCTTGCGGATCAGCTGGCGCAGCATCTCGCACTGCGTGGCCAGCTCGACCAACGGGAACTGGATGCCCTGGTTGCGGGCCAGGTCTTCACCGAAGGGCTTGCGCTCACGGGCGTACTTCACGCTCTCGTTGACGCAGAACTGCGCGGCACCCAGCGAGCTGGCCGCCTGGCGGATGCGGTTCTCATGGACGAAGGACTGCGCCAGCGGCAGGCCGCGGCCTTCCTTGCCGAACATCGTGCTGTCCGGCACCCAGACGTTGGTGAAGCTCACGCGCGGATGGTCGGTCGGCATGTTGAAGGTCCACATGTACTCCTCGACCTTGACCCCCGGGGTTTCGGTGGGCACCAGGAAGCAGGTGATGCCCAGCGCATCGCCCGCCTTGCCGGAAGTACGGGCGAACAGCGCGCAATGCGTCGCCGTGTGCATGCCCGTGGTCCACATCTTCTCGCCGTTGATCAGCCAGCCCTCGACGCCGTTGCGGGTCTCGCGAACCGCCTTGGTCTCCATGTGGGTGGCGTCCGAGCCGTGGTTGGGCTCGGTCAGACCGAAGGTGATGCGGGTTTCGAAGTTCAGCTGGCCGGTGATGAACTTGTCCTTCTGCTCCTGCGTGCCGAAGTCGCGCAGCATCACGATGACCGGGAAGTTGCCGACCACGGAGTGCTCGTTCTGCAGGTCGTTGAACAGGCCCAGGCCCTTCTGCGCGAGGTGGTCGCGGATCACCGACATCCAGAGGTTGCCGATTTCCTGGCCGCCGAACTCCTTCGGCAGCGGCAGGCGCCAGAAACCGGCCTTGTCGGCGAGCTTCTTGCACTCGACCAGCAGCTCCTCCCACTCGGGGCGCGGCAGGCCCTGGTTGTCGAAGTCGGTGCGCGCCCACTCACGACGGTGGTCGAAGAAGCGCTCGTTGTCGTCCTTGGCCTGCAGCGGCCGGATTTCCTGGTCGATGAACCGGTCGAGGTTCTTCAGGAACTCGGTGAGCTCGGTGGGAAGGTTGAAATCCATCGGTGTTCGGCTCTCGTTGATGGCGGGATCGAACCGCCAGTGGGTGTTGGGATCGGACCGGCATTGTCGGGCAGAGCCCGGTGCCGGTCATCGTCCATAGCGATGATTTTCGGTACGGCCCGGGCCCGCGCGGGGCGCGAAGGGTCCGATCCCCTGGCCGGCGGTCAGGCGACCGCGCGCTCGGGCTCAGGCGCCGGCCAGCCGCACCCAGCCGAGCAGGGCACTGGCGACCACCACCGCCCAGGGCGGCGCCCGCCACCACGCCAGCGCGACGAAGGCCGCCAGCGCCTGCGCGAAATCGGCCGGACCGCGCACCGCTCCGGTCCAGACCGGATCGTAGAGCGCGGCCAGCAGCAGGCCGACCACCGCCGCATTCACCCCGGCCAGCGCAGCGCGCGCGCCCGGCCGGCGGCGCAGCCGCTCCCAGAACGGCAGAACCCCGAACACGAGCAGGAAGGAGGGCAGGAAGACTCCTGCGAGCGCCACCGCCGCTCCGGCCCAGCCCTGGGCGACGGCGCCCAGGTAGGTCGCGAAGGTGAAGAGCGGCCCGGGCACCGCCTGGGCGGCGCCGTAGCCGGCCAGGAAGGCGTCGGCCGTCACCCAGCCGGGCGGCACGACTTCCGCCTGCAGCAGCGGCAGCACGACGTGGCCGCCGCCGAACACCAGCGCGCCGCTGCGGTAGAAGGCGTCGAACATCGCGATCGCCCAGCCGGGCCGCGCCGCGGCCAGCAGCGGCAACCCCAGCAGCAGCGCGACGAAGAGCGCGAGCGAGGCCAGCGCGAACCCTCGGCCCACGGTGACCGGCAGCGCGTGGCCGGAGTCCTCCTGCGGGCGCCCGCGAAACAGCAGCAGCCCCAGACCCGCCGCCAGGACGATCACGCCGACCTGCGCCGCGGGGCCGGGCCAGAAGAGCGTCGCCGAGGCGGCTGCGGCGGCCAGCGTGGCGCGCGGCGGGTCCGGACACAGCGTGCGCCCCATCCCCCAGACCGCGAGGGCGACGACCGCGACCGCCGCGAGCTCGAGCCCCTGGAGCAGGCCGGGCGCCGGCCCCTGCCCCCAGGCCGCGATGCCGAGCGCGAACAGCGCCAGCGCCAGCGCGGATGGCAGGGTGAAGCCGGCCCACGCGGCGAAGGCGCCGGGCAGTCCGGCCCTCGAGAGCCCCAGGGCGATCCCCACCTGGCTGCTCGCCGGACCGGGCAGGAACTGGCACAGCGCGACCAGGTCCGCGTAGGCCTGCCCGGAGAGCCAGCGGCGGCGCTCGACGAAGGCCTCGCGAAAGTAGCCCAGGTGGGCGACCGGGCCGCCGAAGGCGACCAGCCCGAGCTTCAGGAAAGCGAGGAAAACCTCGCCGGCGCTACCCCGCTGCGGGGGCTCGGCATGGCCGGCCGCTGGCAGGGGTGCCTCGGGCAGGGGAGCGTCGGGCATCGGGCGGTTCGGCTTGCGACGGACGCCGGTCTAGCGGCGACGCTCCGGGACGCGCACCGGCGTCGCGTCCCGCCTCTGCGCCGCGAGGGTCTCGATTCCGGCGATCATCAGGTCGATGCTGAACTCGAGGTCGGCTGCGGGCTCTCGCGCCGACACGCCAGCCAGCCCGGTGGCATAGGTATAGATCGACCACGCAAGCCGGATGCGATCGTCGACGTCGAACCCCGCCTCCGCCAGGCAGGCATCGATGGCGGCATGGATCTCGCGCTCGCGCGCGGTGGGCTGCGAACTGGCCAGCAGCGCGGGCACGATCCGCGGGTGACGACGGGACAGCGCATGGAATCGTCTGGCGAGCTGCCGGAGCATGGCCTGCCATCCGCCCTCGCCGCGGCGCGGAATCGCCAACTCCTCCAGCACCGCCTGGAACACCCCCTGCAGCAGTGCCTGCTTGCCCGGAACGTGGTGGTAGATCGACATCGGGTCGACGCCCAGCGCGGCGGCCAGGCGCCGCATGCTGAGCGCCTCGATGCCATGCTCGTCGATCAGCGCCAGCGCCACCTCGTGGATGCGCGCCGGGCTGAGCGGCGTTCTGGCGGCGGGGACGGGAGCAGGCGGCTTCATGTCGGCCCGGATTGTGCCACCGTGCACTGCCCGGGCGCCACCGCGCAGCTTGCGCTTCGATTGACCAGCCCTACACCGTAGGATAAATTGACGCACGTCAAGATCGGCGCCCCCGCCTTTCCACGTCAAACGACAGCGAACCGATGCAACCGAGCACCACCGAGGCCGCCCCCTCCCAGCGCGCCGTCGCCGAGCCGATCCCCACGCCGCCGCGCCTGCCGGTGCTGGGCAACCTGCTTCAGCTTCCCCGCGGCCGGCTCACCCAGCACCTGATGGGCGTGGCGCCGGCCTTCGACGGCATCTTCGAGATCGATTTCGCCGGCTTCCGGGTGCCCTTCGTCACGTCCGCCGCGCTGGCCGCGGAGCTCTGCGACGAGAAGCGCTTCCGCAAGATCGTGAAGCCGCCGCTGTCCATCCTGAGGGCCTTGGCCGGCGACGGCCTGTTCACCGCCCACCAGGACGAGCCGAACTGGGGCAAGGCGCACCGCATCCTGGTGCCGGCCTTCGCGCAGCGGGCGCGGCGCGCCTACTTCGACGCGATGCTCGACGTCGCGGACCAGCTGGTCGCGAAGTGGGAGGCCAGCGGCGGCGAGCCGATCGAGGTCTCCGAGGACATGACCCGGCTCACGCTGGACACGATCGCGCTGTGCGGCTTCGGCTACCGCTTCGAGTCCTTCGCAAGCGCCGAACTCCATCCCTTCCTGCAGGCGATGGGCCGGGTGCTCGACGAGACCATGGGCCGGCTCACGCGACACCGGTGGCTGACGCGCGCGCGCGTGCTGGCCAACCGCCGCTACGACCGCGACATCGCGGAGATGCACGCGCTGGTCGACGATGTGATCCGCGAGCGCCGCGCGCATCCGGTGCAGTCGCGCGACCTGCTGGGCCTGATGCTCGAGGCGGTGGACCCGGTGACCAAGGAGGGGCTGGACGACGCCAACATCCGCTACCAGGTGATCACCTTCCTGATCGCCGGCCACGAGACCACCAGCGGGCTGCTGTCCTTCGTGCTTGGCCTGCTGATCGAGCACCCCGAAGTGCTGGCACGGGCGCGCGAGGAGGTCGACACGGTGCTGGCCGGCGGGCGCGTCCCGGAGTACGACGACCTGGGCCGCCTCGACGTCATCGATCGGATCCTGAAGGAGACGCTGAGGCTGTGGCCCACCGCGCCCGCCTTCGCGGTGGCGCCCTACGAGGACACGCTGCTGGGGGGACGCTACCTGATCGCGCGCAACCGCCAGGTGACCGTCCTGCTTCCGTCGCTGCATCGCGACCCCAGGGTGTGGACGGACCCGGAGCGCTTCGACATCGACCGCTTCCTGCCGGAGAACGAGGCGAAGATCCCGGCGGCGGCCTACAAGCCCTTCGGCAACGGGCAGCGATCCTGCATCGGGCGGCAGTTCGCGATCATGGAGGCCAAGCTCGCGCTGGCGCTGATCCTGCAGCGGCTGGAATTCGAGTCCGATGACGGCCGGCCTACGGCGGCGATCCGCGAGACCCTGACACTGAAGCCGGACGGTTTCCGGCTGCGGGTGCGCCGCCGCGCCCCACGCGGGGCGGCGGCGGCGCCGGCCTGAAGCTCAGGCCGGCTTGCCCAGCCCGATGGGGGCCGGGGCGTGCTCGAGGATCTTCTCGAACAGCGCCTGGTAGTCCTCGGAGGGCTTGTGCCCGGAGAGGGGATCGCGGTGCTCCTCGAAGGCCGCGTTGACGGCATCCCAGTCGTCGCCGTTCAGCAGGCGGTCCGCCAGCGGCAGCACCTCCTTCTCCTCCACCTGCATGTGGTGCGCGTAGAACTCGATGAAGTGCTCGAGCGCGTCCGAGAAGGCCTTGTGCCGGGATTCGCCCATCTGTTCGAAAGCCAGCAGCAGGTGCTCGAGCTCGCGCACCGAGGCCTGGCTGTGGGCGTGTTCCTTGTCGAGCCGGTCGAGCACCGCGGCCGCCTCCGGGGAGCGCGCGCGCAGGCGGGGGAACAGCACGTTGCTCTCGTTGGCGTGATGCCGCTTCTCGGGGAACTCGTCGATGTAGAAGAGGATCGCCCGGACCAACGCGAAATCCTCGGCCTTGGCGTCGGCGCGCAGCCGCGAGCTGAGGATCCGCAGGGTCTGGAGCATGGCGCCCAGGGCCTGGTGCTCCTCGTGAACGATCTTCAATGCCTTTTGCTTCACTGACTGTCCCCCACCGTTTGCTCCTTGTGTGTCACGGAGTTCCATCGCCGCGCCCCGCGCCCGCGGAGCCGCCCGGCTTCCACCTTCTGAGCAGCAGCGCGTTGCTCACGACGCTGACGCTCGAGAATGCCATTGCCGCGCCCGCCAGCACCGGATCGAGCTTGCCGAATGCGGCCAGCGGGATGCCGATCACGTTGTAGACGAAGGCCCAGAAAAGATTCTGGCGGATTTTAGAGTAGGTGCGCTGCGAAATCGCGATCGCATCTTCCACAAGCGAAGGATCGCCGCGCATCAGCGTGATGCCCGCGGTGTGCATGGCCACGTCGGTGCCGGTGGACATGGCGATGCCGACGTCGGCGGCCGCCAGCGCGGGGGCGTCGTTGACGCCGTCGCCCACCATCGCGACCACGGCCGCCCGGCCGCCCTCCGTGCCGACCCGCAATGCAGCCACCGCCTCGGCCTTCTGCTCCGGCAGCACCTGCGCGCGCACTTCGTCGAGGCCCAGCTCCTTCGCCACCGCAGCGGCCGCGCCGGGGTTGTCGCCGGTGAGCATCACGGTTCGGATGCCGCGCCGGCGCAGCCGCTCGATCGCGATCCGCGCGCCGGGCTTGAGCGCATCACCGAAGGCGAGCAGGCCCGCCGGCACCGCGGGACCGGCCCCGGAGAGATCGCGCCAGGCCACGAAGGAGACGGTGCGGCCCTCGGACTCCAGCTGGGCCGCCGCTTCCTCGAGCGGACCAAGCGCCACGCCGAGCTCGTCCATCAGCCGCCGGCTGCCCACCCAGGCCTCGACCCCCTGGACCTCGCCGCGCACGCCTCGCCCCGGGATCGCACGGATCTCGCGCGCTGCGAGCGCCTCGCCCGGCCCTGCGACCGCGCCGCCCTGCTCCTGTGCGGCAGCTGCATCCGCGACCGCGCGCGCCAGCGGATGTTCGCTGCCGGACTGGATCGCGGCCGCCAGCCTGAGCACGCCGACCGCGTCGACGCCCTGCGCCGGGACCAGCCCGACCAGCGAGGGACGCCCCACCGTCAGCGTGCCGGTCTTGTCGAAGGCGACGACCGACACCGCGTGCGCGCTCTCCAGCGCCTGCGCGTCCTTGATCAGGATGCCGTGGCGCGCAGCCACGCCGGTGCCGGCCATGATCGCGGTGGGCGTCGCCAGGCCCAGCGCGCAGGGACAGGCGATGACCAGCACCGCCACCGCGTTCAGGATCGCCTGGGTCCAGTTCCCCGTGCCCAGGCCCCAGCCCAGCAGCGTGACCAGCGCCACCAGCACCACCGCGGGAACGAAGACCTCGCTCACCCGGTCGACCAGCCGCTGGATCGGCGCCTTGTTCGCCTGCGCCTCCTCCACCATGTGGATGATCCGGGCGAGGACCGTCTCTGCGCCGACGGCCGTGGTGCGCAGCAGCAGCCGGCCCTCGGCGTTGATCGCGCCGCCGGTGACGCGATCGCCCGGCGACCTGGCCACCGGCCGGCTCTCGCCAGTGATGAAGGACTCGTCGATGTGCGTGCTGCCCTCGAGCACTTCGCCGTCGACCGGGATCCGTTCGCCGGGACGCACCACCACGAGATCGCCGGTCATCACCACGGCCACCGGCACGGTCTGCTCCATGCCGTCCCGCAGCAGCAGGGTCGCCACATCGGGACGCAGCGACTGGAGCGCGCGGATCGCCTCGGTCGTCTTGCGCTTGGCCCGCGCCTCCAGCCACTTGCCGAACATCACCAGCGTGATGACGACCGCCGAGGCCTCGAAGTAGTAGTGCGGCTCGACGCCGCCATGCTGCGCATGGACGCTCGGGAAGGTCCACTGCAGGAGGTGGTAGACGGACAGGCCCCAGGCCGCGCTGGTGCCGATCGCGACCAGCAGGTCCATGTTTCCGGAGCGCGCGCGCAGCGCCTTCCAGCCCGCGGAATAGAAGCGCGCTCCGAGCACGAACTGCACCGGGGTGGCCAGCGCCAGCTGCCACCATCCGGGCAGCATCGCGTGGATCCCGAACGGCTGCAGCAGCATCGGCAGCACCAGCGGGGCCGAAAGCAGTGCCGCGAGGAGCACCAGGAGGCCGCCGCGCGCGCCCTCCGGGTCCGCGGGCTTCGCATTCTCGTCGCGCACCGCGGCGCCGTAGCCGGCCTTCTCCACCGCAGCGATCAGCGCCGGGGCATCGACCGTTCGCGCGCCGAAGCGGACGGTGGCCACCTCGGTGGCGAGGTTCACCGCGGCGTCGGTCACGCCGGGCACCTTCTTCAGGGATTTCTCGACGCGGCCCGCGCAGGCCGCGCAGGTCATTCCGGTGATCGAGAGGGCCACCGTCTCCAGCGACGGCGGCACGCCGGGCGAGGCATTCGCCTCCTCCCGCAGGGCGGCTGTGCTCATGATCGGGTCCTCCTGTGACGTCTGCTGGCGCCCGACTTTACTCCCCGTGCGCCGGAGGCCCTCGGCGCAGCGCGGAAAGCGCATGCGGCGCGAGGCCCGGTCGGACCTCGCGCCGCGATGCATCCAAAGGCGCGGCCGCGGCAGCGCGCCGCGGCCCTCGAGCGGGCCGGCGAGGCCGGCCGACGCTCAGCTGATGGCGAGTTTGCGGCCGCCGGCAGCCGCCTTCTTGGGCAGCTTCAGCGTGAGCACGCCGTTGTCGAACTTCGCCTCGGACTTGGCCTCGTCGATCTCGTTGGCCAGCGAGAAGCTGCGCGCGACCGAGCCGTAGTAGCGCTCGCTGCGCAGCACGCGCTCGCCTTCCTTCTGCTCGCTCTCGCGCTTGACCTCGCCGCTGATCGACACGCGGTTGCCATCGATCTCGACGTGGATGTCCTCCTTGGCAACGCCCGGCAGCTCGGCGCTGACGGTGTACTCGGAGGCGGCTTCCTTCACCTCGACCCGGATTTCCAGGGCCTGGCCGGCCGCGGGCCTGGCAGGGGCCACGAGGCCGCGGAACAGCTCGGGGAACACTTCGGCGAACGGATCGTAGACGGACAGGCGACTCATCTTCATCTCTCCTTCAGGGGTACGGTTGCACGAACCGATGACCTCCATCTTGGAGCGATGGCGCGAGGTTTCAAGAGGGGGCGCGCACGCCGCGGCACGAGCGCCCCTGCGGCGCCTAAAGGACCTGGCAGACCTCGTCGAACTCGAAGCGGGGGCTGCGCGGGAAGGTCTTCGAGTGGTCAGCCTGGCTGAGGTTGCAGAGGAAGTTGGAACGGAAGCGCCCGTCCGGGAAGAACTCCGCGTCCACGAGCGCATTGTCGAAGCCGGACATCGGACCGCAGTCCAGGCCCACCGCGCGCGCCGCGAGCATGAAGTAGGCCGCCTGCAAGGTGCCGTTGCGGAAGGCGGTGAGCTCGCGCCCGGCCTTCTTCGCGTCGCCGTCGAACCAGGACTTCGCGGTCTGGTCGTGGGGGAACAGCTTCGGCAGGTGCTCGTGGAAGCGCATGTCGTGCGCGATGATCGCGGTCACCGGCGCCGACATGGTCTTGGCCAGGTTGCCGCCGGACAGCGCCGGGCGCAGCCGCTCCTTCGCGGCGGCGCTGCGCAGGAAGACGAAGCGCGCCGGCTGGCAGTTGGCGGACGTGGGCGCCATCTTCATCAGGTCGAAGGCCTGGCGCAGCCGGGCGTCGGTGACCGGGGCGTCGAGGAAGGCGTTGGCAGTGCGTGCGTTGCGGAAGAGGACGTCGAGCGCCCGGTCATCGATCATTGGAAAGACTGTCTCGTTCAGGGTTGGCGGTCAGGTGTGCGTTCAGTCGATGCGCTCGAGGACGCTGCGCAGGCCCGCCGCGATCCGGTCGATCTGCTCGCGGCTGACGATCAGCGGCGGCGACAGCGCGACGATGTCGCCGGTGTAGCGCACCAGCAGGTCTTCCTCGAAGAAGGCCTTCACGTGCGCCTCGTAGGCGCGCGCGCCCGGCGCGCCGGGCCGCGGCGCGAGCTCCACCGCGCCCATCAGTCCGATGTTGCGGATGTCGATCACGTTGCGCACGTCCTTCAGCGAGTGCAGCGCGTCCTCCCAGTAGCCCTCGAGTTCTGCGGCACGGGTGAGCAGGCCCTCGTCGCGGTAGACGTCCAGGGTGGCGAGCGCGGCCGCGCAGGCCAGCGGATGCGCCGAGTAGGTGTAGCCATGGGCGAGCTCGATCGCCCCCTGCGGACCCTGCATGAAGGCGTCGTAGATGCCCTCGCGCGCGAACACGGCGCCCAGCGGCACCGTGCCGCTGTTGATGCCCTTGGCCGTGGTGACCAGGTCGGGGACCACGCCGAAGCGCTGCCAGCCGAAGGGCTTGCCGATCCGGCCGAAGCCCGTGATGACCTCGTCGAAGATCAGCAGGATGCCGTGCTTCGAGGTGATCTCCCGCAGGCGCTCCAGGTAGCCCACCGGCGGCACCAGCACGCCGGCCGAGCCCGCGACCGGCTCGACGATCACCGCGGCGATGGTGGAGGCGTCGTGCAGCGCGATGATGCGCTCGAGCTCGTCGGCGAGGTGGGCGCCCCATTGCGGCTGGCCGCGCGAGAACGCCTGTTCCTTCAGGTTGAAGGTGGCCGGCAGGTGGTCGACGCCCGGCAGCAGCGGGCCGAACATCTTGCGATTGCCGAGGATGCCGCCCACCGAGATGCCGCCGAAGCCCACGCCGTGGTAGCCGCGCTCGCGGCCGATCAGGCGGGTGCGCTGGCCTTCGCCGCGCAGCCGGTGCCAGGCCAGCGCGATCTTCAGTGCCGAGTCGACCGATTCGGAGCCGGAGTTGCAGAAGAACACATGGTCGAAGGGCTTGCCGGCCAGCGCCACCAGCCGCTCGGCCAGTTCGAAGGCCAGCGGATGGCCCATCTGGAAGGTGGGCGCGAAGTCGAGCGAGGCGGCCGCCTGCGCGATCGCGTCGACGATCGGCTTGCGGCAGTGGCCGGCGTTGACGCACCAGAGGCCGGCCTGGGCATCCAGCACCTGGCGCCCTTCGGGCGTGTAGTAGTGCATGCCTTCGGCGCGGGCCAGCAGCCGCGGCGCCGACTTGAACTGGCGGTTGGCGGTGAAGGGCATCCAGAAGGCATCCATGCCGCCGGATGCCTGTTCGGGGGCGAGCGCTGCGCCCCGGGTCATGTCGTTCATGTCGTCTCCTCCGACGACCCGGCGGGTCGTGACAGCGTCTCGATTGTGCGGCGAAGCCACCGAAGCAGCAACAGACCGGGGAGCGCGGCCACCACGGTCCACATGAAGAAGGTCGGCCAGCCGAGCGCCTCCACCATCACTCCCGCGGCCGGACCCACGTACACCCGCCCGACGGCCGCGAGCGCGGAGAGCAGCGCGAACTGGGCGGCAGAGAAGCGCCGGTCGGTCAGCGCCATCAGGAAGGCGACGAAGGCCGCGGTGCCCATGCCGCCGCAAAGGTTTTCCAGGCCGATCGCCGCGGCCATCAGCGTGAAGCTCTTGGGCGCCACCGACAGCAGCCAGTAGCCGAGGTTGGACACCGCCTGCAGCACGCCGAAGACCATAAGCGCGGTGTAGAGCGGGCGCCGGGCCAGCCATGCGCCGCCGGCGAGCGCGCCGACGATGGTCGCCCCCAGCCCGAGGACCTTGTTGACCGCGCCCACCTCGGTCTGGCTGAAGCCGGCGCCGCGGATCAGGAAGGCGGTGGACAGCGTGCCCGCGAACGCGTCGCCGAGCTTGTAGAGGACGATCAGCGCGAGCAGCGCCACCGCGCGATCGCGGGAGAAGAACGCATCCCAGGGCGCGATGAACGAGGGGAAGCCGGCCCAGCGCGCCGCCTTCAGCGCGGCGGCGAAGGACGCGAGCAGGCAGAAGCTCAGCACCGCCAGGCGGCCGAAACGGTCGGCCTCCAGCGCCCCCCAGGGGAGCGCCCGCAGCGCGAACCAGACCGCCAGCCCCGCGGCCAGCATCGCGACGAAGCCGACGAGCTCGCGGCGCACGTCGCTCGCCAGGCCCTGCGCGGGCGCGACCCGCGGCGAGAACGCGCTGACCACCGCCATCAGCGCGAAGATCGCCGCCATCAGCCGGTAGGTGCCCGGCCAGCCCAGCCACTGGTCGGCGAGGATCAGCGCCAGCCCGCCTGACACCAGCATCGCGAGCCGGTAGCCGAGCACGGACACCGCGGCGCCGGCGCCGCGCTCCCGGTCGCCGAGCAGGTCGCTTCGATAGGCATCGAAGGCAACGTCCTGGGAGGCGGACAGGAAGGCGATGGCCACCGCGCACACGCCCATCGCCATCACCGACTTGCCGGGATCCAGCCCCGCCATCGCCAGGCAGGCGCCCGCGAGCCCGAGCTGCGTGAGCACCAGCCAGCCTCGGCGCCGCCCCAGCCCCGGCGGCTCGAAACGGTCGACCAGCGGAGCCCAGACGAACTTGAAGGTGTAGGGAAGGCCGGCCAGCGCGAAGAAGCCGATGGTGGCGATGTCCACGCCCTCCACCGTGAGCCAGGCCTGCAGGCTGCCCGCCGACAGCGCGAGCGGCAGCCCGCTGGCGAAGCCCAGCAGCAGCATCGCTGCGATGCGCCGGTTCGCGAAGACGTCCAGGTAGGGGTTGCGCGGGGCCCGCGACTGCGGGGAGGGCGTCGAGGTCGTCGGTGGCGGCATCCGGGCCAGTTTATCAGCGGCCCGCAGCCTGCCGATCCGCTACCATCCGGCCAACGGCCCCCCGCTGCAAGCCCTCAGGATGCCCCGCAAAGCCCTCCGGATCCGCCTCGCCGCGCTTGCGCTCGCCTGTCTCGTGACGGCCGCGCCGGCAGCGCGCGCGCAGGCCGGCGCCGAGTCCCGGGACGGCATCGCGGTGGGCGGACAGAGCACCGTGGCCCGCCTGGTGTCGGCCGAGCGGCTCGAGCGCGAGGCGGCCTCGCAGTACCGCGCGCTGCTCTCGGAAGCCGCCTCGCAGGGGGCGCTTGCGCCCGACGGCCATGCGCAGCTGCAGCGCCTGCGCCGCATCGCAGCCCGGATCACGCCGCATGCGGCGCGCTTCAACGAGCGGGCGCCGCAATGGAAGTGGGAGGTGAACCTGATCGGCTCGAAGCAGGTGAACGCCTTCTGCATGCCCGGCGGAAAGATCGCCTTCTTCACCGGCATCCTCGACACGCTCAAGCTCACCGACGACGAGGTCGGCGTGGTGATGGCCCACGAGATGGCTCACGCGCTGCGCGAGCACGGCCGCGAGCGGGCGGCCAAGTCGGCGATCGCGCAGGGGGTGGCGATCGGCGCGTCGATCCTGTCGCAATGGCTGGGCTACGGCGACCTCGGCGGCATGGTGGCGCAGACCGGGGCGAAGTACACGATGCTGAAGTTCTCGCGCGAGGACGAGACCGAGGCCGACCTGGTCGGCATGGACCTGGCGGCGCGCGCGGGCTTCGATCCGCGCGCCGGCGTCAAGCTCTGGGAGAAGATGGCGGCGGCCGGCAAGCGCCAGCCGCCCCAGTGGATGTCCACCCACCCGGCGCACGAAACCCGGATCGAGGAGATCCGCAGCAACCTCGGCAAGGTGATGCCGCTCTACGCCAGGGCCACGGGGCGCCCGCTGGCCTCGCTGCCGCCCTACCGGTCGAACGTGGGCCAGCCGGTGCGCTGACCCGGCAGCGGCCCTGGAAGAGCCCTGGAGGCCGTGGAAGCCCGCAGTGCGACGCTGCCGCGCACACAGGCAGGGACCGGGCCGGCTGGCCTTCAGCCGCCCTCGCCGACCGCCTCGGACACCGGCACGGAGACGCCCGGCAGAAGCAGCGGCTGCAGCGCCTCGCCCGGCCCATGCACGCTGCGGCGCCTGTAGCCTTCGGGCCCGGGCTCGCGGTAGACCTCGATGCGGCGGGCGCGGAGATCGACGATCCACGCCTCCCGCACGCCGTGGCGCGCGTAGAGCGGCATCTTGGTGCGGCGATCCCAGGCGAGCGTGGTGTCCGCCACCTCGACCACGAGGAGGATGTCCTCGGCGCGCGGCAGGCCTTCGCCAAATGCATGGAAGCGCGGCGCCAGCACCGCGATGTCCGGCTGCGGCGCCGAATACGGTGGGAAGATGACCGTGTTCTGCACCGACACCACACCGGCATCACCCACTGCGAGTACGAAGGCCCGGGTGAGCCGGTTCACCGCGGTGACGTGGTCGCTGCCGATGGGGGCCATCTCGATGATCACTCCGTCGATCAGCTCGACGCGGTCGTCCTCGTCGAGATGGCCGGTGCGGGCGAGGTCGTAGTAGGCCTCGACCGTGAGCTTGTGCGGCACCGGCTTGAAGATCGCGTTCATCGTGCTGCTCCTGGCCGTGCGTGCTCCGAGCATGGACGCGGGCGACCGCGGACACCATCCGCCCTTCGGGTCGGCCGTTCGTGAATGGCCTCCCCGCAGTCTAGCGCCGCCGGATCGGAACGGCATGGCGGGGGAGGCCGCGCTCAGCCGCGGGGATCGCGGGACAATCTCCTAATGCCCGAACAGACCCCCTCCCCTGCCTTGCCGCCGCTTCCGCTGCCCGCGGGCATCCGCTCGCGCCATGTGCGCGGCGTCAACGGCCTGACGATGCACCTGCTCGAGGCCGGCCACGAAGAGCCCGGCCGGCCCTGCCTGCTGCTGCTGCACGGCTTCCCCGAACTCGCCTGGAGCTGGCGCAAGGTGATGCTGCCGCTGGCCGCCGCCGGGTACCGCGTGATCGCCCCCGACCAGCGCGGCTACGGACGCACCACCGGCTGGGACGGGCGATACGACGGCGACCTGGCGTCCTTCAGGACGCTGAACCTGGTGCGCGACGCACTTGCGCTGGTCAGCGCGCTGGGGCTGCGCGAGGTGGCCGCGGTGATCGGCCACGATTTCGGCTCGCCGGTGGCGGCCTGGTGCGCGCTGATCCGGCCGGACGTGTTCCGCTCCGTGGCGCTGATGAGTGCGCCCTTCGCCGGCCCGCCGCCGCTGCCCTTCGACACCGCCAGCCGCGCAGACGCGGACATCCGGCCGCCGGCCACCCTGGCCGCGCTCGACCCCGCGCTGGCCGCGCTGCCGCGGCCCCGCAAGCACTACCAGGCCTACTACTCGACGCGGGAGGCCGAGCGCGACATGCTCGACTGCCCGCAGGGCCTGCACGCCTTCCTGCGCGCCTACTACCACGTCAAGAGCGCCGACTGGCCGCACAACCGGCCGCACCCCCTGCCCTCGTCCGGGGCCGAGGCCTATGCGCTGCTGCCCGACTACTACGTGATGGACCGGGCGCTGGACATGGCGCAGACCGTGGCGCCGCACATGCCCTCGCCCGAGGCGATCGCCGCCTGCCGCTGGCTGCCGGACGACGAACTCGCGGTGTACGCCGACGAGTACCGGCGCACCGGCTTCCAGGGCGGGCTGCAGTGGTACCGGTGCTCGCTGGACCCCGCCCAGGCGGCAGAGCTGCAGCTGTTCTCGGGCCGCAGCATCGACGTGCCCTCCTGCTTCATCGCCGGGGCCAGCGACTGGGGCATCCACCAGCGGCCCGGCGGCCTGGAGCGGATGCAGCGCAGTGCCTGCTCGCGGATGCTCGGCTGCCACCTGCTCGACGGCGCGGGGCATTGGGTGCAGCAGGAGCAGCCGGAGGAGGTGGTGCGGCGGCTGCTGGAGTTCCTGGCCGCAGGCTGAGGGCGCGCGCAGGCGAAGGGGCAGAGGGCGTTCACCGATACAGAGGCAAGGCGCCGATCCGCCGCTCGATCCGCTCGAGCTCCCGCTCGTAGGCGGCGCTCCCACGCCCCCGTAACGCCGCACGAACTCGCGCTCCTGCAGTCCCCCTGGCAGGTCGGCGACAGGGGGCAGCAGGCCCTGCGCCGCGCCCCCCGCGAGGACGCGGCGCTGCAGCTCGCGCGCGGCCCTGCGGCCGCCGGCGGCGAGCTCGCCGAAGCGGGTGCCCGCGCGGTCGGCGGCGAGATCGTCGAACGAGAAGCCGGAGCCGCCGCGGGCGTCCTCCAGTTCCTTGTACAGCCCGATCGCGTCCGCGAGCGGCGCGCCGGAGTGCGCAGAAATCGCCGCCGAGATGGCGAAATGCTTCGCCAGGTCCTGGCGGCCGGCCAGCAGCACGGCGCGCGGCGCCGGCCTGGGCCAGGACGCCGCGGCCGGAACGATCGCCTGAAGCCCGCGGCCGTTGGCGAAGAAGGCCAGCACCAGCAGCGCCGCGCGGTTCTCCGCCACCGGATCGCCGCCCTCGCTGCGCGCGGCGGCGAGCCCGAACAGCGGCGCGATCAGATCCTCCATCGGCACGGGCGCGCGCGCCGGCAGGGTCGCGACGGACTCCGCGAGCCGCGCCTGGTACGCGCGCAGGCGCTCGCTGTCGTCCGCCGACACCAGCTCTGCCCGCAGCCGTTCCCGGACGCCCGGCTCCAGCACATAGGTGACCGCCATCCTGCCCTCGCCGAACGCGACCTTGCGGACCGCTTCGGTCGCCATCCGATGCCCCTCGGCGGTGACGAACACGCGGATCGCGCGCGCAAGCAGCAGGTCGCCGACCCAGCCCGGCACCGGCAGCCGGCCGATCCGCAGCGACTGGACCTCGGGCAGCGGCGCGCCCTCGCGCAGCACCGCCTGCAGGTTCACGAAGCGCTGCAGCGTCCCCAGCCGCACAGGCAGGCTCACGCTCACCTCCGCCAGCCCGCGGCGCAGCACCATGCGGGCTGTGCCGCCCGCATGCCGATCGGCGAGATGGTTCAGCGCAAGATCGACGTCCTCGCCGGCCAGGCGCATGACCCTGGGCAGGCCGGCCGGCGAGCGGCGCGGATCGTGAAGCTGGAGGATGCGCTTTGCGCGGCCGATGTGCTCCGGGGTGAACTCCACCGTCCGCTCGACCGCGGGCCGCCCGGAGAGAGCGAGCGGCAACGCGGCCGCCACCAGCAGCGCTGCCAGCGCGGCGCAGGCAAGGAGGGCCCGGAGCATGAACCGCATCGCGAGGCGGACGCTTTGCCGGCGCGCCGGAAGCTCAGCCGCCGAAGTCGTAGTCGATCGTCAGCGGCGCGTGGTCCGAGAAGCGCTGGTCCTTGTAGACCGCCGCGCGCTTTGCCGTGGCTGCAAGGCCCGGCGTGGCGATCTGGTAGTCCAGCCGCCAGCCCACGTTCTTCGCCCAGGACTGGCCGCGGTTGCTCCACCAGGTGTAGCTCTCGTCGGTGGTCTCGGGGTGGAGCCGCCGGTAGACGTCGACCCAGCCCACCTCGTCGAAGATGCGCGTGAGCCAGGCCCGCTCCTCGGGCAGGAAGCCGGAGTTCTTCTGGTTGCTGCGCCAGTTCTTCAGGTCGCGCTCCATGTGCGCGATGTTCCAGTCGCCGCACACCACTACCTCCTGGCCGCTCTGGTAGAGCTGGTCCATGTGGGGCAGGAAGCGGTCCATGAACTCGAACTTCACCTGCTGGCGCTCTTCCGAACTGGAGCCGGAGGGCAGGTACAGCGACACCACCGACAGCCTGCCGAAGTCGAGTTGCAGGAAGCGCCCCTCGGCGTCGATGTCGGCGATGCCCAGGCCCTCGACCACGCGGTCGGGCGCATGCCGGCTGTAGATGCCGACCCCGCTGTAGCCCTTCTTCTCGGCATGATGGAACCAGCCCTGCAGGCCGGCCGGCGCGCGCATGGCCTCG
>JBKHVS010000052.1:0-18690 GCA_046569945.1 Gammaproteobacteria bacterium
CGCCGCGCTGCTCTCCCTCTCCGGTGGGGCAGCGGCCGCCGTCGACGCCAACCGCGCCGACGAGAGCGCCCTGATGGGCGTCTCCGGAATCGGCCCCGCGATCGCGGCGCGCATCGTTGCCGCGCGGCGCGAGGGCGGCCCCTTCCGCGACCTCGACGACCTCCGCGAGCGGGTGCGCGGCGTGGGCGAGGCCAACGTCAGGAAGATGGCCGCCGCCGGGCTCGCGGTCGGTGCCGCAGGCGGGGCGCCGGCCGGGCCCGGGGCTGCCGGCGCCTCCGGAGCCGCAGGGGCCGGGCAGGGCGCAGCCGCGTTGCCCGGCGCCGGCTGCGGGTCCGCCGACGTCGAACTCATCGTGGGCAACGGCCGCCTGCCGGCTGCGCCGCCCCCGGCCTCGCCCGCTGTGCCGCAGGCGGCCGCTCGCCGGGCCGCCCATGCCGCTTCCCGGCGCTGAGGCCGGGGCCGCTGCGCTAGACTTCCCCCTCGTCCCACTCCGTCGGAAACCCGGATCGCCGTGAGCACCGCAGCATCCCCGTCGCGCCTCGAGCTCTACTGGAGGCTGGTGCGCATGCACCGGCCGATCGGCATCCTGCTGCTGCTCTGGCCCACCCTCTGGGCGCTGCTGGTGGCCTCGGGCGGCGCGCCCGGCGGCTACACGCTGTTCGCCTTCGTCGCAGGCACGGTGCTGATGCGCGCCGCCGGCTGCGCAATCAACGACTACGCCGACCGCGACATCGACCTGCACGTGGAGCGCACGCGCGACCGTCCGCTGACCCGCGGGCTGATCGAGCCCTGGGAGGCGCTGGCGGTCTTCTCGGTGCTGGCCGGCCTTGCCGCGCTGCTGGTGATCCCCTTCAACGGGCTCACCTGGATGCTGGCGCTGGTGGCGGCCTTCCTCGCGGCCAGCTATCCCTTCACCAAGCGCTTCCTGGCGCTGCCGCAGGCCTACCTGGGAATCGCCTTCGGGTTCGGCATTCCGATGGCCTTTGCAGCGGTGCTCGGCGAGGTGCCGTCCACCGCCTGGGCGATGCTCGGGGCCAACGTGTTCTGGGCGCTGGCCTACGACACCGAGTACGCGATGGTCGACCGCGACGACGACCTGCGCATCGGCATCCGCACCGCGGCCATCACCTTCGGCCGCTTCGACGTGGCCGCCGTGATGGCCTGCTACGGCGCAACGCTCGCGCTGCTTGCGCTGGCCGGCTGGCTCGAGGGCTTCGGCGCCTTCTACGCGCTCGGCCTCCTTGCGGCCGCGCTGGTCGCCGGTTACCACTACACGCTGATTCGCGACCGCAGCCGCGAGGGCTGCTTCCGCGCCTTCAACCACAACACCTGGTTCGGCGCGGCTGTGTTCGCCGGCATCCTGCTGGAATACCTGGTTCCCTGAGGGGCCCGGCGTCAGTCCCGGCCCAGTTCGTCGCCAAGCTCCTGCGAGCGGGCACGCGCCGCCGCCAGGGCCTCGACGATGTGGCGGTCCACGCCGCGCCCGGCCATCACTGCGAGCGCGGCGGCGGTGGTCCCGCCCTTGGAGGTCACACGTTCGCGCAGCACCGATGCGGGCTCGGGAGAATCGGCGGCGAGCCGCGCGGCGCCGGTGAAGGTGGCCAGGGTCAGCGCGCGCGCCTGCTCGTCGTCGAAGCCCATGCCCAGCGCGGCGGTGTGCATCGCCTCCATGAAGTAGAAGACGTAGGCCGGTCCGCTGCCGCTGATCGCGGTCACTGCGTCGAGCATGGCTTCCTCGTCCACCCAGAGCGTCTGCCCGACGGCGGACAGCAGGCCGTCCGCAGCCTCGCGGTCCGCGTCGTCCAGTCCCGGCATCGCGCACAGCCCGGTGAGCCCGGCGCCGATCAGCGCGGGCGTGTTGGGCATGCAGCGCACGATGCGGACGTGCCCGCCCAGCCAGCGCGAGAGGTCGGAGGCGCGGATGCCCGCGGCGATGCTGACCACCAGCTGCCCGGACAGCACGGGGGCAAGCCCGGTGCAGACCTCGCGCATCTGCTGCGGTTTCACCGCGAGGACCACGACCTCGCTGCCCGCGACCAGCGGGCCCGCCTGCGCGCCGCTCTCGACTCCGTATCGCTGCTGGAGCAGCTCCCGCTGGGCCGCCACGGGCTCGACCACGCGGAGGTCCGCCGCGCCGGTGCCGTCCGCCAGCAGCCCGCCGATCAGGGCCTGGGCCATGTTGCCGCCGCCGATGAAGGTGATTCGCATCGCTGTCCGTCTTCCTGTTCAAAGACCCGATTGTCGCCGCAACCGGCGCCGTTTCAATCGTCGCGGCTGCGGCGAAGGAACTGCCGCGGCCGGATCCCGGCGAGCAGCAGCACTCCGAGGTAGAGCGCCGCGCCCAGGGCCACCAGGCCCAGCGCGGCGCCGATGCGCAGCAGCGGCGTCTCGCTCATCGCGATCCAGTCGAGCCGCGGCACCGTCGCCGCGAGCATCGCCGCCATCGCCAGCGTGGCGGCGCCCACCTGGGCCGAGAGTCTCAGCCAGCCGGCGCGCGGCCGATAGAGCCCGCGGCGGCGCAGCCCGGTCAGCAGCAGCCCTGCGTTGGCCCAGGCGCCCAGCGAGATCGACAGCGCGAGCCCGGCATGCGCGATCACCGGCACCAGCACCAGGTTGAGCAGCTGCGTCACCACGAGCACCAGCAGCCCGATCTTCACCGGGGTGCGCACGTCCTGCTTCGCGTAGAAGCCGGGCGCCAGCACCTTGATCGCGATCAGCCCCAGCAGGCCCGCCGCGTAGCCGACCACGGCCATCCGGGTCATCGCCACGTCGTGCGCGTCGAATCGGCCGTAGTGGAAGAGCAGCGCGGTCAGGGGCTCGGCCATCAGGGCGAGTCCTGCCATGCAGGGCAGCGACAGCACGAACACCAGCCGCAGGCCCCAGTCGAGCAGCCCGCTGTACTCGTCGGCCTCGCCGCTGGCGCTGGCGCGCGACAGGCTGGGCAGCAGCACCGTGCCCAGCGCGACGCCGAGCAGTGCGATCGGGAACTCCATCAGGCGGTCCGCGTAGGACACCCAGGACACGCTGCCCGGGGCCAGCCGCGATGCGATGTGGGTGTTGATCACCAGGCTGATCTGCGCCACCGACACCGCCAGCACCGCCGGCGCCATCAGCGTGAGCAGCCGCCGCGTGTGGGGGTCGCGGAACGCGCCGGCCACGCCCAGGCCGATCCGGGGCAGCATGCCGATGCGCCGCAGCGCGGGAATCTGGATGGCGAGCTGGGCGATGCCGCCGGCCACCACGCCTGCGGCCAGCGCGTAGACCGGCGGGTCGAAGTGGCGCGACAGCGCCAGCGCCGCGCCGATGAAGCACAGGTTCAGCATCACCGGCGAGAAGGCGGGCAGCGCGAAGCGCTTCCAGGTGTTCAGGATGCCGGCCGACAGGGCGACCATCGAGATGAACAGGATGTAGGGGAACATCCATCGGGTCATCACCACCGCGGCGTCGTATGCGGCCGGGTCGCGCGCCAGTCCGGAGGCCATCAGCCAGACGAGCGCGGGCGCGGCGGCCACGCCGGCCAGCGAGACCGCCACCAGCACCCAGAAGAGCGCGGTGGCGATGCGGTCGACCATCAGGCGCATGCCGGCCTCGTCGCCCTCGGCGCGCGCCTGCGCCAGCAGCGGCACGAAGGCCTGCGAGAAGGCGCCTTCGGCGAACATCCGGCGCAGCAAGTTGGGCAGCCTGAACGCGACGAAGAACGCGTCGGTGAAGGCTGAGGCTCCGAAGATCGAGGCGGTCAGGTTCTCCCTGACGAGGCCGGTGATGCGGGAAAGGAGGGTGATGCCGCTGACGGTGGCGACCGCGCGCAACAGGTTCATCGCAGGGGCGCAGCAGCAGGGGTTGAAGGGCGGCTTGTGCCGGCCGTGTCAAAGCATATATAATTCAAGGCTTTCCGATTTCAGACCGACGGTATCCGGCGGGCAGCAGGTCGCGGCAAGGTTGCCCGGCTGTTGCAGGTTGCGAAGCGGCTGGCCAGCGTGCCAGCTTCCTAGCCCGGTCCGCGGCGGTCGCGAACCCGATAGAGTCAGGATTCTCGCATGGCCAACATTGCTTCAGCCCGCAAGCGTGCCCGTCAGGACGTCAAGCGCAACGCCCACAACTCGAGCCTGCGTTCGCGCCTGCGTACCGCGATCAAGTCGGTGCGCAAGGCCATCGCCGCTGGCGACAAGGCCGCTGCCACCAGCGTCTACGTCGCGTCCACCAGCGTGATCGACAAGATCGCCGACAAGAAGATCATCCACAAGAACGCAGCTGCCCGGCACAAGAGCCGCCTGGCCGCTGCGCTGAAGTCGATGGCCTGATCTCCTGGCGCCAGGGCCGCGTGCTGCGCGGCCCGGTGCCTCGACATGCCCCGGGCCGTCCAGGCCGCCGGGGTGCCGGGCAGGGCGTTCCGACGCCATCCCGGCTGGGCGCCGCAATGCGGCGCCTTTGTCATTTGTGCGGACGGCTCCCGAAGAGCGCGCTGCCCACCCTCACCATCGTGGCGCCTTCCGCGACGGCCGCCTCCAGGTCGTCGGACATGCCCATCGACAGCGTGTCCAGCGCCAGTCCCTCGCCGCGCAGCCGCTCGAAGAGCTCCCGCAGCCGCGCGAACTGCGCTCGCTGGAAGGCGGGGTCGTCGCTGGGCGCGGGAATCGCCATCAGCCCGCGCAGCCGCAGCCCCGGCAGCGCCGCCACCTGCCGGGCGAGTTCCGGGCACTCCCCGGCGCTGCAGCCGCTCTTGGACGCCTCGCCGCTCACGTTGACCTGCACGCAGACGTTCAGCGCGGCCATGCCTGCCGGCCGCTGCTCGGACAGGCGGCGGGCGATGCGCTCCCGGTCGATCGAATGCACCCAGTCGAAGCGCTCGGCCAGCGGCCGGGTCTTGTTCGACTGGATCGGCCCGATGAAGTGCCACTCGAGGGGCGCCGGCGCCGCGCCGGGCGCCGCCGCTTCCGGCCGTCCGACCAGCGCATGCTGCCGCCCGGCCTCGCAGGCATCGATCTTCGCGAGCGCCTCCTGTAGATAGCTCTCACCGAAGACGCGCTGTCCGAGCGCGGCGAGTTCCAGCACCTGGTCGGCGGGGAAGGTCTTGCTGACCGCGAGGATGGACACCGCGCCGGCCGGGCGCCCGGCCGCTTCGCAGGCCTCGCGCACCCGCCTGCGCAGCCGCTCGTAGCGCTCGGGCAACGTGGATTCGCCGTTCATCGCTCGATTCTACTGCCCGCCGGCCGGCGGCTGCGGCGCGCCGGCGCCTCGGGCAGCATCGGAGCGCCGGTCATCGTGGAGTGGACATGGATATCGCAGAACTGCTGGCCTTCGCGGTCAAGAACAAGGCGTCGGACCTGCATCTGTCGGCGGGGCTGCCGCCGATGATCCGCGTGCATGGCGACGTGCGCAGGATCAACCTGCCGCCCATGGAGCACCGCGACGTGCACGGCATGATCTACGACATCATGAACGACAACCAGCGCAAGGAGTACGAGGAGAACCTCGAGTGCGACTTCTCCTTCGCGATTCCCGGGCTGGCGCGATTCCGGGTCAACGCCTTCGTGCAGCAGCGCGGCGCGGGCGCGGTGATGCGGACCATCCCGTCGAAGATCCTGACGCTCGACGACCTCAAGGCGCCCAAGACCTTCATCGACATCTCGTCGCAGCCGCGCGGGCTGGTGCTGGTCACCGGGCCCACCGGCTCGGGCAAGTCGACCACGCTGGCGGCGATGATCAACCACATCAACGAGAACCACTACGGGCACATCCTGACCGTGGAGGACCCGATCGAATTCGTCCACGAGTCCAAGCGCTGCCTGATCAACCAGCGCGAGGTGGGGCCGCAGACGCTGTCCTTCAGCAACGCGCTGCGCTCGGCGCTGCGCGAGGATCCGGACGTGATCCTGGTCGGCGAGCTGCGCGACCTGGAGACGATCCGGCTGGCGATGACCGCAGCCGAGACCGGCCACCTGGTCTTCGGCACGCTGCACACATCGTCGGCGGCCAAGACGATCGACCGGATCATCGACGTGTTCCCGGCGGCCGAGAAGGAGATGGTGCGCGCGATGCTGTCGGAGTCGCTGCGCGCGGTGATCTCGCAGTCGCTGCTCAAGACCAAGGACGGCAGCGGCCGGGTCGCGGCCCACGAGATCATGATCGCCACCCCGGCGATCCGGAACCTGATCCGGGAGGCGAAGGTGGCCCAGATGAACGCTGCGATCCAGACCGGCGCGCAGCTCGGCATGCAGACCCTCGACCAGTGCCTCGCCGACCTGGTGCGCAAGAACATGATCTCGATGGCGGAGGCGCGCAGCGCCGCTACCGTCAAGGAAAATTTCCCCACCTGATCGGGCGGGCCCGAACCCGCGGCGACGCGGAACCGGAAGGACAGCGATGGAACGCGAACAGGCATCGAAATTCCTGCACGACCTGCTGAGGCTGATGATCAGCCGCAACGGCTCGGACCTCTTCCTCACCGCGGAGTTTCCGCCGGCCTTCAAGGTCGACGGCAGGATCACGCCGGTGTCGAGCGTGGCGCTCACGCCGCAGCACACGATCGAGCTGGCCCGTGCGCTGATGAACGACCGGCAGGCTGCGGAGTTCGAGGCGAAGAAGGAGGTCAACTTCGCGATCAGCCCGGGCGGCATCGGCCGCTTCCGGGTCAACACCTTCATGCAGCAGGGGCGGGTGGGGATCGTGCTGCGGACGATCAAGTCCGAGATCCCGACGATCGAGCAGCTGTCGCTGCCGCCGATCCTGAGCGACCTGGCGATGACCAAGCGCGGCCTGCTGATCGTGGTCGGCGCCACCGGCTCGGGCAAGTCGAACACGCTGGCGGCGATGATCGGCTACCGCAACGAGAACAGCCAGGGCCACATCGTCACCATCGAGGATCCGGTGGAGTTCGTGCACCCGCACAGGCAGTGCATCGTGACCCATCGCGAGGTGGGGGTGGACACCGAGAGCTGGGAGGTGGCGCTGAAGAACACGCTGCGCCAGGCGCCCGACGTGATCATGATCGGCGAAATCCGCGACCGCGAGACGATGGAGCACGCGGTGGCCTTCGCCGAGACCGGCCACCTGTGCGTGGCCACGCTGCACGCCAACAGCTCCAACCAGGCGCTCGACCGGATCATCAACTTCTTCCCGGAGGAGCGGCGCGCCCAGCTTCTGATGGACCTGTCGCTCAACCTGCGCGGCATCATCTCGCAGCGGCTGATCCCGCTGGCCGGCGGCATCGGCCGCGTGCCGGCGGTGGAGATCATGCTGAACTCGCCGCTGATCGCCGACCTGATCTTCAAGGGCGAGGTCGGCACGATCAAGGACATCATGAAGAAGAGCCGGGAGCTCGGCATGCAGACCTTCGACCAGGCGCTGTTCGACCTGTACGAGGAGGGCATGATCGACTACGAGGATGCTCTGCGGAACGCCGACTCGATCAACGACCTGCGCCTGAACATCAAGCTCAACAGCCGGCACTCGGACCGCGACCTGAGCCGAGGGATCGAGCACCTCGGGGTGGTCTGATCCGACCGTGGCGGCCCGCTGCCGCCACGGGGCTCACGCAGCGACAGGCCTGAGGATCAGGTCCCCGGGCGGCGGGGCGCCTGGCCTGGCGCGAAGATCTCGAAGCCGAACAGCCGGCACTCGATGGAGCCGTTGAAGAGCGGCGTGCGCCGGCGCGCCTTCATGCCGAGCTGCCGGGGCAGCGCCGGGTCGCTGGTGAGGATCCAGAGGCGCCAGCCGTCGAAGCGCTCCTTGAACGCGCGGCCCACGCCGGTCCAGGCATCCGCGCCCCCCTGCTCGCCGGGCGCTGCGCGCAGCTCGAGCCGCTCGCCGTAGGGTGGGTTGGTGACGATGATGCCCGGCGTGTCGAAGGGCGGACGGGCGTCGATCACGTCGCAGCGCGCGAGGCGCAGCGCGTCAGCGGGCAGGCCCGCGCGCTGCGCGTTGCGCGACACCTGCTCGAGCGCGCGGCCGTCGATGTCGCTGGCGGCGATGCGCAGCCCATGCGCGCCTGCGCCCGCCTGGACCTTGCGCACCGCGTCCGAGTGCAGCTGCGCCCACAGCGAGGAGTCGAAGTCGAGCAGGTTCTGGAAGCCGAAGCGCCGCGACAGGCCCGGCGCGATGCCCATCGACTGCTGCGCGGCTTCGATCACGATGGTGCCCGAGCCGCAGAAGGGGTCGTAGAGCGGCTGCCCGGGCGTCCAGCCGGCCAGCGCGAGCAGCCCCGCGGCGAGGTTCTCCTTGAGCGGAGCCTCGCCCTTGTCGTCGCGCTCGCTGCGCCAGCCCCGCTTGAACAGCGGCTCGCCCGACAGGTCGAGGTACAGCACCGCGGTGCGCTCGTCGAGGAAGCCGAAGATGCGCACGTCCGGGCGTTCGGTGTCGATCGACGGACGCGCGCCGGTGCGCGTTCGGAAGCGGTCGACCGCCCCGTCCTTGATGCGCAGCGTGGCGAAGTTCAGGCTGCGCAGCGGCGAGCGCGTGGCCGACACGTCGACCCGCAGCGTGCGCCGGACGTCGAACCAGCGTTCCCACTCGCAGCGGTTGGCCAGCCGGTAGAGGTCGTCGTCGTCGCGATAGCGGCCCTCGGCGACCCGCAGCAGCACACGGCTGGCGAAGCGCGAGTGCAGGTTGGCGAGGTAGCCGGTGGCATGGTCGCCGCCGAAGGCGACGCCGCCGCCGACCGCGGCCTCGACGGTGGCGCCGAGCCCGGCGAGTTCGTCGGCCAGCGCCTGCTCGAGGCCGCGCGGGCAGGGGGCGAAGTAGCGCAGCGCGGTCAAGGGCGGGCCAGCGATTGTTCGAGCATCTCCAGCCGGTCCTGGCCCCAGAAGGGCTCGTCGCGGAACAGGTACCAGGGCACGCCGAACACCTGCCGCTCCAGCGCCTCGGCGGTGTTGGCCTCGTAGACCTGGTGGGTGTCGGGGATTCGCTGCATCAGCGCGTCCGCGTCCAGCCCGCTCTCGTGCGCGATCGCCCGCAGGGTGTGCGCGTCGGAGACGTCGCGGTCCTGCTGCCAGACCCCCTTCATCAGCGCTTCGGCGAACGTGAACGCTGCGTCCTCTCCGGCCTCGAGCACTGCGGCGATGATCAGCCGGCAGGCGTCGTCCGCGGGCACCGGGAAGTGCTTCGGATGCAGGTTCAGCGGCACCTCGCGTCGCGCGCTCCAGCGGCGCAGCTCCACCAGCCGGTAGGCCTTGCGCTGCGCCGAGCGCTGGGCCAGCGGCACGCCGCCGCCGGCGGGCAGCACCCGGGCGCCCATGTCGATCGGCTTGATCCGGATCGTCGCGTTGTGCAGCGCGCAGATCTCGCGCAGGCGCCCGTGGCCGAGGAAGGTCCAGGGCGACAGGGGGGTCATGTAGTAGTCGACGACGCGTTCCATCCAGGGCCTTTCAGAAGGGCTTGACCACGACGAGGATCAGCGTCAGCAGCAGCGCGATCGTCGGGATCTCGTTGAACCAGCGGTACCAGCGGTGCGAGCGGGTGTTGCCGTCGGCCTCGAAGCGGCGCAGCAGCCTGCCGCAGGCATGGTGGTAGCCGAGCAGGACGATGACGATGGCGAGCTTGGCGTGCATCCAGCCCGAACCGCTGCCGATGCCGTAGCCCATCCAGAGCCACAGCCCGAAGACCAGCGTGAGCACCATCAGCGGCGCCATGAAGCGGTACAGCTTGCGGGCCATCAGCAGCAGCCGGTCGCGCTCGGCCGTCGAGCCGGCCGGCACCATCGCGAGGTTCACGAAGATGCGCGGCAGGTAGAACAGGCCCGCGAACCAGCTGGTCACGAACATGATGTGCAGCGTCTTGACCCAGAGCATCGGCGCTCCGCTCAGCCGCGGACCTGGCCGGAGCCCAGGACCACGTACTTCATCGAGGTGAGCCCCTCGAGCCCGACCGGCCCGCGCGCATGCAGCTTGTCGGTCGAGATGCCGATCTCCGCGCCCAGCCCGTACTCGAAGCCGTCGGCGAAGCGGGTGGACGCGTTCACCATCACCGATGCGGAGTCGACTTCGCGCAGGAAGCGCATCGCCTTCGAGTAGTCCTCGGTGACGATGGCGTCGGTGTGCCCGGAGCCGTACTGGGCGATGTGCGCGATCGCCTCGTCCAGGCCGGCCACCACGCGGATCGCGAGGATGGGGGCGAGATACTCGGTGCGCCAGTCCTCTTCGGCGGCTTCCGCGCAGGCGACGCCGGCGCCGGCGAGGATCTCGCGGGTGCGCGGGCAGCCGCGCAGCTCGACGCCCTTGTCCGCATAGATGCGGCCCAGCGGCGGCAGCGCGCGCGCGGCGATGCCCTGCGCCACCAGCAGCGTCTCCATGGTGTTGCATGGGGAGTAGCGCTGCGTCTTGGCGTTGTCGGCGATGCGCACCGCCTTGTCCAGGTCGGCGGCATCGTCGATGTAGACGTGGCAGATGCCGTCGAGGTGCTTGATGGTCGGCACCTTCGAGTCGCGCGCGATGCGCTCGATCAGCGACTTGCCGCCGCGCGGGACGATCACGTCGACGTACTCCGGGTGCGAGATCAGCTCGCCGACCGCGGCGCGGTCGGTGGTCTCGATGACCTGGACCGCATCCGCGGGCAGGCCCGCGCTGCCCAGGCCCTCGCGGATCAGCGCCGCCAGCGCCTGGTTGCTGTGGATGGCCTCGGAGCCGCCGCGCAGGATGGTGGCGTTGCCCGACTTGATGCACAGGCCGGCCGCGTCGATGGTCACGTTGGGGCGCGACTCGTAGATGATGCCGATCACGCCCAGCGGCACCCGCATGCGTCCGACCTGGATGCCGGTGGGCCGGAAGCGCAGGTCGGTGATCTCGCCGATCGGGTCGGGGAGCGAGGCGATCTGCTCGAGGCCGGCGGCCATCGACTCGATCACCGCGTCGGTGAGGGCGAGGCGGTCGACGAAGGCGGGATCCTCGCCGGCGGCGCGCGCTGCGTCCAGGTCCCTGGCGTTGGCGGCGGCCAGCGCTGCGCGCTCTCGGCGGATGGCCGCGGCGGTGGCGAGCAGCGCGCGGTCCTTGGCGGCGGTGGCGGCGCGCGCCATTTCGCGGCCGGCGGCGCGCGCGCGCCGGCCCACGTCGGCGACGTAGGCGGCGATGTCTGGAGTGCGGATGTCCACGGCGGTTTCCGTCCTGGGTGCGGTTCAGCGGAGGAGGGGATCGGGCGGGCGCGCGAGCGCGGGAGCGCCGGCGATGGAGGCGGCCAGGCGCGCCATCGCGGCCCAGGCGTCGTCGGCGACCAGCCCCTTGACGATTCTATCGATCCTGGCGGCCTCCTGCAGCGCGGCCGCCAGCGTGCGGGGGTCCAGCCTGCTCAGCGCGCGCTCGTAGAGACGCTCGCGCGGCCCGAAGATGCGCAGCTCGCGCATGCGCTGCGCCAGCGGACGGCCCTGCCCGCTGCCGTCGGCGAGCCGGACGAGGTTGCGGATCGGGTCGGAGATGGCCCAGAGCGCCAGCGGCGCGGCCTCGCCCTCGGCGCGCAGGCCGTCGATGCTGCGCAGGGTGCGCGCCGCGTCGCCCGCCAGCATCGCATCGGCGAGCGCGAAGGCGTCGTAGCGCGCCACGTTGAGCACCGCCTGGCGCACTTCGTCGGCGGGCAGCATGCCCTCGGGGAACAGCAGCGCGAGCTTGCGCAGTTCCTGGTGCGCGGCGAGCAGGTTGCCCTCGACGCGCTCGGCCAGGAAGGCCAGCGTGGCCTCGTCGGCGCGCTGCCCCGCCGCCGCGAGCCGGTGGGCGATCCATTTCGGCAGCTGCGCGCGCTCCACCGGGAAGATCGGCACCACGCAGGCGGCGCGGTCCAGCTCGGTGAACCAGGCCGCGCCGGTGGCGGTGCGGTCGAGCCGGGGGCCGGAGACCAGCAGCCTGGTGCCCTCGTCGCAGCCTGCGGCCGCCTCGGCAAGCGCCTGGCCGAGCTCCTTGCCCGGCTTGCCGTTCAGGCGCAGCTCGATGATTCGGCTGGACGCGAACAGCGAGAGCGAGCGGGTCTCGGCGACCAGCGCCTCGACGCGGAAGCTGCGGTCGACGTCGAACACCTGGCGTTCCTGGAAGCCCGCCTCGCGCATCGCCCGCCGTGCCAGGTCGGTCGACTCGATGACGAGCAGCGGCTCGTCGCCATGGATCCAGACGAGCGGGGGGATCCGCCGCGCGAGCGCGGCGGCCAGGGCTTCCGGACGAACCTGCGCCACGGCGGCGGACCGGGGCTCAGCGGCGCGCCGCGGACAGGCGCCGCAGCAGCTGCTGGACCAGGTCGCGCTGCATGTCCCGGTAGAGCAGGGCCTCCTCCTGCTCCTTGGCGACGTACTGGGTGTCGGTGGTGGTGATGTCGCGGCGAAGGACCAGCTGCGTCGGCGGGATCAGCTCCTCCTCGCCTGCGCCCATCAGCCGGAAGCTGAACAGCAGGCGCAGCTGGTGCTCGCGCGGCCGGCCGGTGCTGGAGAAGCCGACGATCTCCTTCTCGCGGCCCTCGCCGAGCACTTCGAGGCGGGCCTGCGCGTCCTGCGGTCGATCCACCAGCCGCGTGCTGTTGCCGCGCATCATGCGGGCGAACTCGAGCCCGGTCTCCGAGCCCGGCGGAAAGCCCGCGTACAGGGTGCTGAACGGCATCTCGGCGGAGCCGCGCAGCTGGAATCCGCAGCCCGCGGACAGCAGCGCGGCCGCCAGCGCGGCCAGCAGGCCTCGGCGGGTGAGCGCGGTGGGAGCGGGTCGCATCGTCCGCCGCCTCAGACGACGACGTTGACCAGCCGGCCGGGCACCACGATCACCTTCTTCGGGGTGCGGCCCTCGGCCTGGCGGGCGAAGGCCTCGGTGGCGACTGCAGCCGCCTCGATCGCCTTCGCGTCGGCGTCGGCCGGCACCTTCACTGCGCCGCGGACCTTGCCGTTGACCTGCAGCACCAGCTCGATCTCGTCGCGCACCAGCGCACCCTCGTCCACCTGCGGCCAGGGCGCGTCGAGGAGGTCGCCGTGGAGCGCGCCGTATCCGAGCCCGGTCCAGAGCCCGTGCGCGATGTGCGGCACCACCGGGTAGAGCACGCGCACCAGGATGGAGAAGCACTCGCGCAGCACTTCGGTGGCTTCCGGGCCGTCGGGGAGTTTCGCGCCCTCGAGCGCGTTGAGCATCTTCATGCCGGCCGAGACCACGGTGTTGTACTGCAGGCGCTGGTAGTCGTAGTCGGCCTGCCGCAGCACCGTGTGGATCTCGAAGCGCAGGGCCTTGTGGGCCGCGCCCAGCTTCGCAGCGTCCAGCGGCGCCGCGGGCGCTGCGAAGCGCGCCGACTGCGCCTGCCCGAAGGCCCAGAGCCTGCGCAGGAAGCGGTGCGCGCCCTCGACGCCGGTGCCTGACCACTCGAGCGTCTGCTCGGGCGGGCTGGCGAACATCACGAAGAGGCGCGCGGTGTCCGCGCCGTAGCGGTCGATGATCTCCTGGGGATCGACGCCGTTGTTCTTGCTCTTGGACATCGTGCCCACGCCGCCGTAGTCCACCGGCGATCCGTCGGACTTCAGCTTCGCGCCGCAGATGCGCCCGCCGCCGTCGAACACGTTCTCGACCTCGTCGGGCCAGAAGTATTCGATGCCGCCGCGCTCGTTGCGCCGCGAGTAGATGTGGTTGAGCACCATGCCCTGGCACAGCAGGCGGGTGAAGGGCTCGTCGAACTTCACCAGGCCGCGCGTGTCGTCGTCGGGGAAGCCGCCACGCACGTCTCGCATCACCTTGGTCCAGAAGCGCGCGTAGAGCAGGTGCAGCACCGCGTGCTCGATGCCGCCGATGTACTGGTCCATCGGCATCCAGTAGTCGTTGCGCGCGTCGACCATCGCCTCGTCGTTGTCCGGCGAGCAGTAGCGCATGTAGTACCAGGCCGAGTCGATGAAGGTGTCCATCGTGTCGGTCTCGCGCCGGGCCGGCTTGCCGCACTTCGGGCACTGGCACTTCAGGAAACGCTCGTCCTTCGCCAGCGGGTTGCCGCTGCCGTCGGGGATGAGGTCTTCGGGCAGCTTCACCGGAAGCTGCTCGTAGGGGACCGGCACCGGGCCGCAGTCCTCGCAGTGGATCATCGGGATCGGCGTGCCCCAGTAGCGCTGGCGCGAGATGCCCCAGTCGCGCAGCCGCCACTGGGTCTTCTTCCCGCCGAGGTCCCGAGCGGCGAGGTCGGCTGCGATCGCGTCGATCGCGGCCTCGAAGCCGAGGCCGTCGTAGCGGCCGGAGTTCACGCAGGTGCCGCGGCCCTTCTCCTCGTACCAGGGCTGCCAGGCGTCGGTGGAGAAGGGCTGTCCGTCGACGTCGATGACCTGGCGGATCGGCAGGCCGTACTTCCTCGCGAAGGCGAAATCGCGCTCGTCGTGCGCCGGCACGCCCATCACCGCGCCGTCGCCGTAGCTCATCAGCACGTAGTTGCCGACCCAGACCTCGACCTGCGCGCCGGTGAGCGGATGCGTCACGGTGAGCCCGGTGGGCACGCCGTTCTTCTCCATCGTGGCCAGGTCGGCTTCCATCACCGAGCCGCGCCTGGCCTCGTCGACGAAGGCGGCGACCTTCGGGTCGCGACCGGCGGCAACGGTGGCCAGCGGGTGCTCCGGCGCCACCGCGACGAAGGTGACGCCAATGATGGTGTCGGCGCGGGTGGTGAACACGTACAGGCGCCCGTCGCCGACCAGCGCGCCGTCGGCGTCGCGAACCTCGTGCGGGAAGGCGAAGCGCACGCCGGTGGAGCGGCCGATCCAGTTCGACTGCATCGTGCGCACGCGCTCGGGCCAGCCGTCCAGGTGGTTCTCCACCTGCTCGAGAAGCTCATCGGCGTAGTCGGTGATCTTCAGGTAGTAGCCGGGGATCTCGCGCTTCTCGACCAGCGCGCCGGTGCGCCAGCCGCGCCCGTCGATCACCTGCTCGTTGGCCAGCACCGTCTGGTCGACCGGATCCCAGTTGACCACCTGCGTCTTACGGTACGCGATGCCCTGCTCGAGCATCTTCAGGAACAGCCACTGGTTCCACTTGTAGTCCTTCGGGTCGCAGGCGGCGATCTCGCGCGACCAGTCGATCGCCAGCCCCATCGCCTGCATCTGCTTCTTCATGTAGGCGATGTTCTCGTAGGTCCACTTCGCCGGCGCGACGCCGTTCTTCATCGCGGCGTTCTCGGCGGGCAGGCCGAAGGCGTCCCAGCCCATGGGCATCAGCACGTTGTAGCCGTTCATCCGCAGATGCCGGTACATCACGTCGTTGATCGTGTAGTTGCGCACGTGGCCCATGTGCAGCTTGCCCGAGGGGTAGGGCAGCATCGAGCAGGCGTAGTACTTGCCCTTCGGGAAGCGCGGGTCGTGCTCGCGGGCGCGGTAGGCGTCGATCGCGGCCCAGTGCTGCTGGGCGGCGGGCTCGAGGATGCCCGCGTCGTATTTCGCGACGGTCGCTTCGTTGGTCTCTTGCATGTTGGCTGGGCCCAGGGGAGCGCCGGAGCCGGGCGGGTCCGGACTAACCCTCCATTTTACAGCGTGCGCGGCGCTGCCCGGAGCTTGGCCGCCGGCGGCGGGGGCGCCCCCGGCCAGCCGCCTGCAGCCGCTGGCGGGGCGTGCTGCCGGGCATCGTGCAAGAACCGCCGAACGGGTGTACCGTGACATTTCGCACCAATCCCCGTGCGCTCGTCCGCCGGAGCGGCCCGCAGGTCGGCCGGCCATGACGAAGCTGCCTGCGTTCGCTTCCGGTGGCCGCCGAGTTTCCCTGCGGCAGGCCATCCTCGAAACGGAGACTCCCATGGACAGGCCTTCAACGTCCCGCGTCACCGATTCCGCCGCGAGGAGACGCGCCCGGGTGCCGCGTTCCGCGCGGCCTTCAGGCCTGCGCCGGGTCACCGTAGAGCCTCCGGTCGCCGAGGTCGCGTCGCCCGACATCCAGGCGGCGCGCCAGCGGATCCGCGCGCTCGCCCGCGACAATGCCCGGCTGCGGGCCGAGCTGCCCCGGCTCGGGGCGGCCGTCGCACAGGTCGAGGAGCTTGCCTACCACGACGACCTCACCGGCCTGCCGAACCGCGCGCTGCTGACGGATCGCCTGAACCGCGCGATCGCGCTGGCATCGCGCGATTCGCTGCGGGTTGCGGTGCTGCTGCTCGATCTCGACCGATTCAAGGAGGTCAACGACAGCCTCGGGCATGCGGCCGGCGACCGGCTGCTGGTCGAGGTTGCGCGCAGGCTGTCGGCGACGGTGCGCCAGTCGGACACCGTCGTCCGCTACGGCGGAGACGAGTTCGTGGTGATGCTGCCGCGGGTGGACGACGGGCGCTCGGTGGGGCGGGTGACGCGCAAGCTGCGCGAGCAGCTGGAAATGCCCGTCTGGATCGACGGTGTCCGGGTGACGATCGGCGCGAGCATCGGCATTGCGATCCATCCCTGCGACGGCGCCACCCCGGCCGAACTCCTGGCGAAGGCCGATGCCCGGATGTACCGCCACAAGGCGCGGCTCGGGCCCTCGGCCCGGCATGGCGAGCGCGGGCCCGGATCAGAGGGGCCAGACGACCAGGAGCAGCGGCACGCTGATCGCGACCACCAGTACCTCTAGCGGCAGGCCCAGGCGCCAGTAGTCGCCGAAGCGAAGGCCGCCGGGGCCGAGGATCAGCGTGTTGTTCTGGTGGCCGATCGGCGTCAGGAAGGCGCAGGAAGCGCCGATCGCCACCGCCATGAGGAAGGCATCGCCGTCGACCCCGAGCTGCCTGGCAGTGCCCAGTGCGATCGGGCACATCACCGCGGCGGTCGCGGCGTTGTTCATCACGTCCGACAGGAACATCGTGACCACCAGCACCAGTGCGAGCGCGACCACCGCGTGTCCCTGCGCCACCGACTCCAGCAGCAGCCGGGCGATGAGGTCCGCGGTGCCGGTCGACTCGATTGCCGAGGCCACCGGGATCAGCGCCGCCAGCAGCACCACCACCGGCCAGTCCACGCTCTCGTAGACCGCGCGCAGCGAGACGGTGCGCATCGCCATCGAGGCGAGCACTCCCGCGGCGAAGGCGACTGCGGCCGGCAGGATGCCCAGCGCGGCCACCGCGATCGCGGCAGCCAGGATGACCGCCGAGGCGATCGCCTTGCGCCGGTTCGGGATGTGCAGCGAGCGCTCCGCGAGGGGCACGCAGCCGTTCTGTCCGGCGAACTCCGCGATCGCCTCGGGCGGTCCCTGCATCAGCAGCACGTCGCCGGCTGCGAGCACCAGCGCGCGGAGCCGCGCCATCGAGCGCCGTCCCTGGCGCGAGACCGCCAGCAGGTTGATGCCGTAGCGGGTGCGCAGCAGCAGGTCGCTCGCCGAGCGGCCGACGAGTTCCGAGCGGGGCAGGATCGCGATCTCGACCAGGGCGATCTCGTCGCTCGAAGAGGGCTTGTCGCGCTTGCCTTCCTCTTCCTCGACCGGGTCGTCCTTCGATCCCTTGGCGCCTGCCCTGGCGATTGCAGAGGCCTTGTCCGAGGACTTGTCCGAGGCCTTGGCCGCCGCGCGGCCCCTGGGCTCTCGGCTGCGACTGGCGCCCTCCGGGGCACGGCCGGAGGCCTTGCGCCCGTCCTCCGATCCGCCATCCGCCTCGGTGTCCGCGTCCGCGTCCGCAGTGTCTGCGGAATCCTCCGGCGGCGGCGGGCGGACCGCCTCCTCGAGCTTGAGGCCCAGCTTGGACAGGGCGCCGGCGAGCGCCTCGGCCTCCGCCTCGATGACCAGGATGTCGGAGGCACGGACGACGCGGCCCGGGTTCGGCGCGGTCACCCGCAGGTCGTTGCGGACGATGCCGATCACCTGCGCGTCGATGTCCTCGAGCATCGCCTCCACCTCGCGCAGGCGCAGGCCCGCCACCTTGCTCGATTCGGTGACGCGGGCCTCGGTCACGTAGGCCTCGGTCTCGAATCCCTCCTTGCCGGCGCGCTCCCTCGGAGGAACGAGCCGCCAGCCGACGAGGGCGACGAAGAGGACACCGGCCGTCGCGACCGCCAGGCCGATCGGCGTGAAGTCGAACATGCCGAAGCCTTCGCCGCCCTGCTGCTGGCGAAAGCCAGAGACGATCAGGTTCGGTGGCGTGCCGATCAGCGTGGTCATGCCGCCGAGGATCGAACCGAAGGCCAGCGGCATCAGCACGCGGCCAGGGGGCATCTGCTGGCGGCTGGCCACCTGGAGCGCCACCGGCATCAGCAGCGCCAGGGCCCCGACGTTGTTCATGAAGCCCGAAAGCACCGCGGCAAGTCCGGTGAGCGCTGCGATGGTGGCGGTGGGGCCCGACGAAGAAGGAAGCACCTTCTGCACCAGGCCGTCGATCGCCCCGGTGGTCTGGAGTGCCTGGCTCAGGATGAGGACGCAGGCGACCGTGACGACCGCAGGGTGGCCGAACCCGGCGAAGGCCTCCGAGGGAGAGACGAAGCCCGCGACGACGCAGGCAAGCAGGCTGGCCATGGCGACCATGTCGTGGCGCCAGCCGCCGCGCAGGAACATCGCCACGGTGGCCGCCAGGATGGCGGCGAGAAGGGTCTGGTCCAGCGTCAAGGCGGTCGTCCTGCGGGAGTCGATCGCCGCAGTATGCCGTCGCCGGAGTTTCCGGGTGTTTCAGCGGTGCGCGTCGTCCCGCGGAGCGTCAGCGCCCGCGGCCGTAGGCATGGCCGTTACCCTTCCCGGGATTGCTTCCGTTGCCGTTGCCGTTCCCGGCGCCGTTCCCGTTCCCGTTCCCGTTCCCGTTCCCGTTCCCGTTCCCGTTCCCGTTCCCGTTCCCGTTCCCGTTCCCGTT